>JAZQCO010000091.1:0-15599 GCA_045546335.1 Candidatus Limivicinus sp.
GGCCAAGCGGTCTTAGGAAGACAACACTTAGCTACAACTCCTTGGCTCACAGAACGACATGGCTACGATCCGACTTCGATGGTCTCCGTCTCCCGGTCCACGCCGTAGAACTCGGCATGAAAATACTTACCGGAGATGGAGGCCTTGGAGCCGTGGGTCAGGTGACCGCCGTGGCTGAGATCCATGCCCAGGATGGTATCGCCCGGCTGCAGCAGGGCCACATACACAGCCACATTGGCCTGGGAGCCGGAGTGGGGCTGGACGTTGGCGTGCTCGGCGCCGAAGAGAGCCTTGGCCCGCTCAATGGCCAGGGTCTCCACCTCGTCCACGTACTGGCAGCCGCCGTAATAGCGGGCGCCGGGATAGCCCTCGGCGTATTTATTGGTCAGGTGACTCCCCATGGCCTCCAGCACAGCCTCGCTCACGAAGTTCTCCGAGGCGATCAGCTCGATATGGTCGCGCTGGCGTTGAAGCTCGCGCATCATGCTCTCATAGACCTGGGGATCCTGTCGCTTGATTTTCTCGTAGCTCATGGATGTATTCCTCCATTTTTTATTCCATGTTATTATAACGTATTTGCTTGTCTCTTACAATCCGACAGAATCAACGAATATTCTTGAATACGCTCTGGAAAGATGGTAGAATCAATGCACAAATACATTTCGGAGGTTCCACATGAAAAAGCTTCTGCGCGTCCTTCTGATCCTGTTGCTTGTGATCGTCGTCGCTGTGGGCGGCCTGCTCGGCTGGCTGACCGCGACAGAATTCCGGCCCGAGCCGGTGGAAAGCCTGGACTTCCTCACCCACTCGGACGAAGCCGCAACGATTCCCAATGACACCGAGCTGAAGATTCTCTCCTGGAATGTGGGCTATGCCGGTCTCGGAAAAGATTCCGACTTTTTCATGGACGGCGGCAAGGATGCGCGCAGCGCAGACCAGGCTACGGTTCAGGAGTATCTCGCCGGGATCAGCGGCGTGATCAATGGCGGGGAATACGACTTTGTCATGCTCCAGGAGGTCGACACCGATTCCTCCCGCACCTATGGCATCAACGAGGCCAAAGCTTTGGCTTTTGGCACGTCAAGCTTCGCGTTCAACTATTCCTGCCCCTTCGTGCCCGTGCCGGTGCCGCCGCTGGGCAAGGTCAACAGCGGTTTGCTGAGCTGCTCTGCGTATGAAGTCAGCGAGGCCGAGCGTCTCTCTCTCCCCTGTCCCTTCTCCTGGCCGCTGCGCATCGCCAATCTCAAGCGCTGCCTGATGGTGAGCTATCTGCCCATCGAGAACAGCGACAGGCAGCTTGTCCTGGTAAACCTCCATCTCGAAGCCTACGACGACGGAGAGGGGAAGCTCGCGCAGACCGAGCAGCTTCGCGCGTTTATACAGGCGGAGTATGAGAAGGGGAACTACGTTATCGCCGGCGGCGACTTTAACCAGAGCTTTCCCGGTGCGCTCGAGCGCTACCCGATCCTGAACGCAGAGCTCTGGACACCGGGCGTGCTCGATGAGAGCCTCCTCGGCGAGGGCTGGCAGTTTGCTTACGATCTCGAGACCCCGACCTGCCGCCTGCTCAATCAGCCCTACGACCCGAGCGATACCGAACACACCCAGTACTACGGGATCGACGGCTTCATCCTCTCGCCGAATGTAGAGCTCGAGAGCGTGGAGACCCAAAACTGCGGCTTTGAAAACTCCGACCACAACCCGGTGCTGCTGACAGTGAGTTTGAAATAAGCCAAATAGAGAAAAAACGTGGTGCAAATCCGAACAAAGCTGCGGATTTGCACCACGTTTTTTTAGCTGAAGGAGGAAATCATCGGCCTTCGCTGCGCGCGATCTGCTTCTGCCAGGTCTTCGCGGTTTGCGCACGCAGAAAAGCCTCCATCGGGGCGAGCTCCTGCCGTTCGTCCCAGGCCTCGAGAGCCGCGTAATAGTCCTTGCGATCCTCCTGATGGATCGTGATCGGCGGGTGTCCGTTCAAAACCAGGAAGTAATTCATGCTCAGGCGACCCGTTCTGCCGTTTCCGTCGGCGAAGGGGTGGATGTTTTCAAACTTGACATGATAATAGGCGGCGGCGCGCAGCAGCTTGTCACGAGGAATGTCGTGCAGCTCCTCGAGCAGCTCCGCCATCTCGTCGGCCACATCCTCCGGCGGCGCGCCGATCTCATTTTTCCCGGTCACATAGTCGTGCCGCTTGTATTCGCCGGGGCGTTCTCCCAACTGATAGCGGCGGACATCATAGGTGTTTTGTATAAGGCACTTTTGAAACGCTTTGACAAGGCTCTCGTCGAGAGGCCGCCTGTCCCGGAAGGAGAGCAGAAACAGCTCGTTTGCCTCCTTTGCATTGCGAATTTCAAAGAGCGTGCGCAGATCGCCGGTATACGAGGTCACGCCGTCGTGATCGAAGATTTCGCGCGTGTCGTTGTAGGTGACGCGGTCATTTTCCAGATTTCCGGAATGATAGGCGAAGGAGATGCTGTACCCGTTCAGTGCCTCGGCCAGCTCGGCATCCGTCTTGATCCGCTTTCTCTGCCACAGAGCAAGAGCCTTTTCGTAAAGATCCATTCGCGCCACCTCCCGATGCCTACAGTCTGATGATTCTGCTTTTATTGATAGCGGCTGTGCTTGCCGTGCTTTTTCTCCCAAGCGCGGCGCTGCCGGACGCGGATCGCCTCACCGACCGTCTCGGCGGCCTCGGGCAGCAGCTCCTCGAAGAGCTGCTCCTTCCAGCGCCGGAGGAGCCTTACGAGCGTCACTGTCAGCAGAATGAGCGGATAGAGCGCCGCGAGAGAGCCGAGCACCAGAAACAGCGCGCAGCAGTCCTCCGCGCCGCGACAGGCGTTCTCCCAATAGGGGTAAATGATCCCCTGTGTCTGCATCGAGCGCGAGGGGAAGCGCCCGAGCAGCGAGAGTAGCCGTCCGACCGTGAAGCGCCCGGTATTCTGAATGATCTCGCCGCGCCCGATGGGGAAGTGATCCTTCGCAATGCCCAGTGCAAAGCCGCGCACGGGCTCGGCGCAGACGTATTCATAGCACTCGATCCCGGCGTTCTCGTGCAGCGTGAGATAGGCGTCGTAGGACAGAAACAGCCCCATCCCGCCGGTGTAGGCGCGGCGGCTGAAAGCGTCCTGCTCGCGCGCGACGACCCCGGCAACGACGAAGGGCACGCCCTCGATCTTGAACGAGAGCCCTGTGAGATCGACGCCGCCGAAGAGCAGCCAGGCGAGCTCCTCGTCGAGCAGCACCCGATCCTGCATCAGATCCGTCGGCGCGATGTAGCCGCCGCTGACGAGCCGCAGCGGGTGGAACTGGAAGAAGTCGCCGCCCACCGCGATCGCACGCGCCTCGCCCTTGCCGAGCTCCGAGCTGACGGAGAGCTTGCCGGTGCAGCTCCAGGCGTCGAGCTGGAGCTGCCCGGGATTGTCGAGATCGGCGGAGGCCGCGTGCAGTGCCTTGCCGATCTCCTCACGGAAGAGCGCGACCTCGCGCAGCGTGATCGTCTCATCGACCGGGAGAAAGCAGGAGACCTGAGAGAAGGCGGTCTCGCTCTCGCCCTGCCAGCGCCTGGCCTCGAGCTGCGAGGGGAAGCGCCGCCCAAGCCAGCCGATGAGCAGGAAGAACACGGCGGCGCATACACTGAGCGCTGCGGCGAGCAGCCAGCGGCGCTGACGTTTTTTCCGTCTTTTCATCATCCGTTATCCGCGAGGCGTACCATGTCGCCATTCTTGACCGGGGCGCTGCTGGTAGTGATGACGTAGGCACCGTAGCCGAGATCCGCCGTCACAGCGGCGCTGACATCGTCCTCCGCGAGCACCGTCACGTCCACGCGCCGCGCAATATAGCGGTTGCCGAGGGGGGAGTTTTTCGCCTCCACGCTCAGAACGAAGCTGCCGTTGGTGTCCGAGCGGATCGCACTTTTCGGCACGACCGTGTCATAGCTCGCGCTCTTTTGCCCCACGGAGAGCGTGAGCTCGCTCCCGGCGGTCACGCTGCCGTCGAGCGTGAAGCTCAGCAGCTTGTTGGTCTGGGGGTTCTTGGGATCGGTTTTGATCGAGTCGAGCCTGGCGTTCACGGTGTTTCCCCAGTAGTAGTTGGATACGGAGGCGGTGTCGCCGGGCTTGAGGCGGCGCGCCTGATCGTTCGTGACCGAGAAGCTCAGAGAATAGCCCATGTCGGGCACCTCGATCGTGCAGAGCACGTCGCCCTTGAGCTTGGTGTCACCGGCGGTACATTCGATGGTCTGCACCGTGCCGGAGACGCTGGCGAGGATCTGGTTCTCCTCGCCGCCGGAGAGATCGGCGACCTTCTTTTTCGCCGCCTCGATCTGGGCGTTGAGATCGGTGAGGTCGATGTAGCTGAGCGTCTGGGTGCGCGCGTCGGCATTCTTCTTCTCCGAAAGGCTCGTCTCCAGCTCCAGCAGCGTCAGCTTGGCGTCGTCCAGCGCCTTCTTGGCGGCGGCGCTCTCGGGGCTCGTCACCTGCTGGTCGATCATCTCCATGACCGCCGCATAGATGCCGTCATACAGCTCCTGCGCCTTCTTTTCGGCGGCCTTGGCCTCCTCCAGCGCACTCTCCGCGTCCTTGACGCGCGCAAGCTGGCTTTTCAGCTCCTGATCGGAGATCGCCGCCAGCGCGCTCTGCTTTCCGGCCGTGTTCTCGTTCAAGACGGTCTGCGCCGCAGCGGAGGCGGCGTCCGCAGTGTCCTGTGCCGCCTTCGCACTCTGCCAGCTCTGGTAGGCGCTTTGCAGCATCTCGGCCGTGACCTCGGTGTCACCCTCCGCCACGCCGGAGGTCTGCTGCAGGTCGTACTTGGTCTTCAGGGCGGTATACTCCGCCTCCAGCGCCTCGGCGCTGGCTTTGGCTGTCGCGGCGGCTTGCGCCTTGCTGTCGGCGTCCTGCTGGCTCTCGCCGATTTTCGCATCCCAGTTCGCCGTTGTGCTCTGCACCAGCTCGTCGTACACGTCCTGATAGACGCGCGCGGTCTCCTGCTCGGCGGTGAGCTGCTTCTCCGCCTCCTCGCGCGCGGCGATCGCCGCGTCCAGATCGGCTCTGGCCTGGGTCAGCTTCTCGGTCGGGAGCTTGCCGTTTTCAAGATTGACGAGGGCGGTATAGGCTTTTTCCGCCTCGGCGACGGCCTCTCTCGCCGCCTTGATGCGCGCCTCCTCCACCGCATAGCTGGGATAACTGATCCCGGCGGCGGTGCGCTGATAGTTGAGCTGGAGCTGACGAAGCTGCTCCTGCGCGGCCTCGAGCGCGCTCGCCTCGCCCTGACCGAGCACGAAGAGCACGTCCCCGGCCTTGACCTCCTGCCCGACCTTGACCATGACGGCGCGGATCTCCCGCGTGTCGTCCGCCTTGACGACATGGGAGCCGACCGCCGTGACCGTCCCGGTGCCGCGCACCTTCGCGGTGATGGAGCCGGAGGAGACGGACTGCGTCGCCACCTCGGGCAGACTCCGGTTCATCCAGGTATTCGAGAAGAAGGTCAGCACCAGCAGCACGGAGAGAAAGATGATGGCGACGTTTTTGACCCAGTCCCGATTTTTGATCGTATTGTCCATAGTAAAGTTATCCTTTCACACTGCCCGAATTGGCGATACCCTCGACGAGGTACTCCTCCCCGTGCAGAAACAGCAGCAGGGACGGCACCATATACACCGTCGCCATCGCAAAGGCGAGGCCGATCTCCCCGGCGTTGATCTGCGAGAGGAAGACGGAGAGCGGCTGAGAATCCGCGTCCTGCAAGAGGATCAGCGGCTGCTCGACCATGTTCCAGTAGTCGATGAAGACCAGAATGGCGATGGAGTAGATCGCCGAGCGGCATTGGGGCAGACAGATGCGCGTGAAAATCTGCCATTCGCCCGCGCCGTCCACCTTCGCCGACTCAATCAGCGCATAGGGGATGCGGCGCATGAACTTGGTGAGAAGAAAGACGGAGAAGGGGGCGAAGATGCCGGGCAGGATGATCGACCAGCGGGTGTTGAGGATGCCGAGCCATTCGCTCACAAGATAGTTCGGAACCAGCGTCACCTGATAGGGCATGAGCATCAGGATGACATAGAAGAAAAAGATGCCGCTGCGCAGCTTCCCGCGCCAGCGGGTGAAGCTGTAGGCGGCCACACAGGCGATGGCGACCTGAAAAATCACGATCGGCACCACGAGCAGGACGCTGTTCCAGAATTTCAGCAGGTAGTCCGGGGACTTGATGAGCCCGGAGACGTACTGCGAGAAGGTCACCTTGTCCGGGATGAACTTGAGGTTCACGGTCTTGGAGACGTAGCCGCCGGAGGTGGTCGAGAAGATCATGCCGTAGTTGGATTTGATCTCCGCCTCGGACATGAAGGAGTTGGTGATGGTGAGCACCGTCGGCAGCAGAAAGAGCACCGCGAACACCGCGCAGAGCAAAAACATCACGCCGCGCGAGAAATAGCGTTTTTTCTTCATCCCTCCACATCCTTTCCGAACCAGTCCTCCGCCTTGAACAGCAGCGCGATCAAAACGACCATCACGAGCGCCATGAGCACCGCGGCGGCGGAGAGCTTTTGATAATCGAGGGATTTGAAGGTGTTGTTCATGAAGTGCTGGAGCATATAGAGCTTTTCGTAGGGGTAGCTCCCGGTGAGCAAAAACACCTCGCGGAAGACCTTGAAGGAGTTGATAAGCGAGAGGATCGTCACGAACAGCACCGTGGGGGAGAGGTAGCGCAGCTTGATGGCAAAGAACTTGTACCACTCGCTCGCCCCCTCCACGTCCGCGACCTCCAACAGCTCCTTGGGGATGTTGGAGAGCGCCGCCATGAAGAGGATCATGTTGTAGCCGAGGTTCTTCCAGAGAAAGAGCAGCAGCACGACGATCTGCGAGTAGTCGGACTGGAACCAGTCGATCCGCTCAGCCCCGAAGAGCAGCAGAAACTCGTTAACCGTGCCGTTATAGTTAAACAGCACCTGCCAGATCAGCACGACCGAGGCGACGGGCACCATCATGGGGCTGAGAAAGAAGGTGCGAAACTGCGACTTGAGCGGGATGCGCGCCTCGAGCATCAGGGCGAGCACGATGGCGAGGATCACCGCGAGCGGCACCGCGAGGGCGGAGAAGCGCAGCGTGTTCCCGGCGGCCATCAGGAAGGCGGAGTTCTGGAAGAGCTTAATGAAGTTCTCGAGGAATACGAAGTTGTGCGAGCCCACGCCGTCGATCAGCGAGTAATAGACCACCACCCCGAAGGGCACGATAAAGAACACGCCGACACCGAGCAGGCTCGGGAACAGAAAGCACAGGCTGCGGAAAAAATCGGCTCGCCGTTCCCGCCGCCGAATCTTGTTTTTCTCCATTTTTGTTACCATTATGTAATGTATTCTGTGCGTAATCGAAGGTATTATACAGCAAGCGTGCCCCTCTTGCAAGCGGCACGCCTGATTCTTAAGAAATCCTTGGAAAACTGGTTAGCTATTCCCTTATCCCCAAGCTGAACTCCGCCGCGAAATGCTTGCCGTCGTTCTGTGTGCGAAAGCTGCCGCCGAGCGACTGCATGATCTTCTCGCAGGTGCGCAGCCCGATCTTTGTGCTCTCGACGCGCGCACCGCCCCGGGCGATCCGGTTCGAGAAGCAGACGGAGACAGCTCCGCCCTTCCTTTCACAGAGGATCAGCAGGGGGGCGGCGCGGTCGGCGTATTTCTTCGCATTGGAGACGAGATTGTCCACGACGCGCTTGAGATAGAGCGCGTCGGTGGAGACGCTGCACTCCTCGGTCAGGTCGATGCGCTGCACCTCAAAGCCGGCCTCGCGCAGATCGAACTCCGCCTCGCCCAGAAGCTGCTCGAACAGCAGCCGCGCATCGTACTCCTCCGGGTGAATATCGAGCTCGGCGCGCCCAAAGACGAGGAAGTATTTGAACAGCTCGTCGGTGAGATCCTTCAGCTCCATCGCCTTGTCATAGGCGGAGGCGGCGAACTGCCGGCGCGACTCCGCGTCCGCGCCACTCTCGTTGAGCAGGCCAAGGTAGCCGATCAGCGCGGTCATGGGGGTGCGGATATCGTGGGAGATGGCGGTGATGAGCTCGGAGTTTGCCTCCCAGGCGCGGCGCTCGCCGGACATGCGCTCGATGACCGCGTGGCGCATATGATCCATCTCCTGCGCGAGCTGGGAGAGCTCGTCCTCGCCTTTGACCGTGATGGGCGCCTCAAGCTCGCCCGCGCCGATCAGATCCGCCTCCCGTGAAAGGCGGATGATGCGCCGCGTGAGGCGGCGGATGTACCAGAAGGTCAGCAGAATGAAGGTGATAGCCCCGAGCAGCACGGCGGTCAGGCGGTTGATGTTGTCCTCGCGCACGTTGCTGCTGTCCTCGATGGCGATGCGGTAGAGCCCGTCGGCAAAGCGCAGGGGATAGAGCCGCCCGTAGCTGCTCGAGTATTGCAGCCGCCCGAAGCTGGCCGAGGGGGAGGGGAGCTGTACGCCCGTGCGCTCCTTGAGCGTCTCGTCCTCATAGACCAGGATCGTCACATAGGGATGCTCGCGCGTCCAGGCGGCGACGGCGTTCTCATCGCTGCCGGAGATCTGGTTGAGCGTGACATAGTGGTAGAAATCAGAGTAGATTTCCGCCTGCCGCGCCGCGCGGGATTCCGGGCTCATGTAGATCTCCTCGAGCGCATAGCTGCCCGCCCGGTATACGCCCAGATACACCAGCGCCGCCGCGAGCAGCGCGAGCAGCGTGAGATAGAGCATCTTCGCGTCCAGAGAACGCGGGGTGAGACGCTTAATCAATCTGATACCCTCTTCCCCAGACGGTGCGGAGAATGCGCGGGCTCGAGGGGTTCTCCTCGATCTTGCGCCGCACGTTCAGAACGTGAACCATCACGGTGTTGCCCGAGCCGGAGAGGAAACGCTCTCCCCAGACCGCCTCATAGAGCTGCGCCGCCGTGACGATGGTGCCGCGGTTCTTGACCAGATACTCGAGGATGTTGTACTCGGTATCCGTCAGCACAACGGGCTTGCCGTTGGACTTGACCACATGGTTCTGAAAATCCAGCTCCAGATTGTCGATGGTCAGCACGCTCTCCTGCTTGCCGCGGTATTCATGGAAGCGGCGCAGCAGCGAGCCGATCTTCGCCAGCAGCTCCGCCTGGGAGAAGGGCTTGGAGAGAAAATCGTCCCCGCCGCTCTGGTAGGCGCTGACGCGATCCTGTTCGGCGGACTTGGCGGTGAGGAAGAGCACCGGGGCGTTGGAGAGCTTTCGGATCTCGCCGCAGGCCTCGATCCCGGTCATGCCGGGCATCATCACGTCAAGGACGATCAGATCTGTGTCCGGGTTCTGACGGATGTATTCGATGGCGGCGGGCCCGTCCCCGGCCTCGGCCACGATGTAGTGCTCGGAGAGCAGCAGCTTGAGTACCTTGCGGATATCGGGATCGTCGTCTACTATTAAAATACGGGATACAGCAGCCATAGGGCACCTCCGATTTTTGTTGTCCGGACACAGTATATCACAAATCCTGACGGGAACAAACTATTTAAGAAAGATTAAGAACTGCTTTTCCTTTCCTATGGTATAATGCACCCGTACAAAAATCCTGTTTAGGAGGACTTTACATGAAGATGAAACGACTGCTCTGCCTGACTCTGGCGCTGCTGATGCTGCTCACCACAGCCGCCTGCGGGACACAGAGCGAAACGGAGGCCACCCCCGAGCCGACCTCGGATGAGTTGGTCTACGCGCCGGAGTTTCGGGATCTGAACCTCGGCTTTGAAAACGGCGTGACACCCCTCGCCTTCACCGCCGATGGGATTTACCTCTCGAGCTATGAAAAGACCGGCGAGCGCGAGAAGCCGGAGGACGCTGTCGTGCAGTATGAGGGAGAGTACGATATCTATAACTCGGTGCTCTACTTTATGACCTACGACGGCAAGACGACGAAGCTCGAGGGCTATCAGCCCCTGCCCGAGCCGGAGAACACTGAGGGCTACAGCGACTACTACTCCGGTTCCGGGCTTGAGAAGCTGCTGCTTCTCGACGACGGCTTTGTAACGCTCGAATCCCAGTATGTGAGCTGGTACAACGGCCCGGAGAGCGAACGCAACGGGGACAACCAGTGGCAGTACCGTGAGGTCAGGCAGTTCTATTTTATCCGTCGCTTTGACGCGAATGCCAAGGAGCTCAGCAGCGCGATGATCGACGATCCGCTGCTTACGGACGGCATGGAGTTTTATAACGCCCAGCTCGACAAGGACGGGAACATCTGCTGCGTCCACAATATGGACGTGGTCATCCTCTCGCAGGAGGGCAAGGTGCTGAAAACCATAACCACCGACGCCTATCCCAACGGCTTTTTGAAGCTGCCTGACGGCCGCCTCGCGCTGAGCGCCTGGGGCGATGTCGGCCTGGAGCTGAACGTCATCGACCTCGAGAGCGGGAGCCTCGGCGAAAAGCTGGAGCTGCCGAAAAACGCCTATAACATCCTCACGGGCGGCGGCGAGTACGATTTTTACTACCAGAACGGCACCTTCCTCTACGGCTTTAATATGGGGGACACGGAGGGCACGCAGATCCTCAACTGGATCAACATGGACGTGAACCCCGACTCTCTCAACGGCATCCAGATGCGCGAGGACGGCACCATTCTCGCCCTCTCCTCCGATTGGAGCGGGGAGGAGGTTCGTATCGAGCTTGTCACGCTGAATCTGGTTCCGCTCTCCTCTCTGCCCAAGAAGGAGACGCTGACTCTCGCCGTGCAGTACCTCGACTATCAGCTTCAGCGGAAAATCATTGACTTCAACCGCCGCAGCGACTCCACCCGCATTGAGGTCGTGGATTACGCCCAGTACAACACCGAGGAGGACTATAGCGCCGGGCTCACCAAGCTCACGACCGAGATCATGGCGGGGAACATACCCGATCTCCTCGTGCTCAATCAGCTTCCCTATGACCAGCTTGCCAGCAAGGGGCTGCTCGAGGACCTCTACCCCTACCTCGACGCGGACAAGGAGCTCAAGCGGGAGGACTTCTTCCCCACGGTGCTCGCGGCGCTCGAGGTAAACGGCGGGCTCTATCAGGTCGCCTCGTCCTTCCAGATCAATACCCTCATCGGCGCGAGCTCTGTCGTGGGCGACAAGCCCGGCTGGACCTATGAGCAGTTTAACGCCGCGCTCGCCTCCATGCCGGAGGGCTGCACGCCGCTCGATCAGTACACAACGCGCGACGATATCCTCCAGCGCCTTGTGACACTGGAAATGGATCGCCTTGTCGATTGGCAGAGCGGCCAGTGCAGCTTCGACGGCGAGGACTATGTCAATATCCTGAACTTCTCCAACCGCTTCCAGGCGGAATTCGACTGGGACAGCTACGAGTGGTCGGAGGACGAGTCCACCGAGAACCGCATCGCCGCCGGTCGCCAGATGCTCATGACCGGCAGCATCTACAGTCTCGACGATGTGCTCTATAACGATCTCTACTTCGGCGGCGAGGCGACTTATATCGGCTATCCGGTCTCCGAGGGCACGGGCAGCATGATGATGATTGCCTCCGGCATCGGCATGAGTGCCAAGTGCGCGCATAAGGACGAGGCGTGGGGCTTCCTCCGCTCGCTGATGACCGAGGAGTACCAGAAGAACGTCTCGGGTCTGCCCATCAACGTCAACGCCTTTAACGCCCAGCTTGAGAAGGCGATGACGCCCGAGTATGTCAAGGACGCGGAGGGGAACTTCGTTCTGGACGAGGACGGCAACCGCGTGCAGGTCAGCCGCGGCGGCATCGGCATGTCCGACGGCACGGTGAAGGAGTTCTACGCCATGAGCCAGGAACAGGCCGACAAGCTGCTCGAGGTCATCAACACCACCACGCGCGTGATGAATCAGAACAGCAACCTCCTGGAGATCATCACCGCCGAGGCGCAGGCCTTTTTCGCCGGACAGAAGAGCGCCGAAGAGGTCGCCCGTCTCACCCAGAGCAAGGTCAACATCTACGTCAACGAGCACAGATAAGAAACAGAGCGATTCAGTCCCGTTTCGGGACTGAATCGCTGCGAAAATCGGGAAATGCCCCGCATCGGAATCCTGTGGATTCTGATGCGGGGCATTCTTATGGCGCGGGTTATGGATCGCCGTCTTCTCCTTCGGCCATCCAGTGTGGGCTTGCTGAAAAAAGAGGGCTATTCGGTTTCGTTCCGGGAATTTACGCGAATCGGCCTTCCCTATACGCTTGTTGCCGTAACGGTCGGATATATCTTCCTGTGGGTTGTCTGGCGGTGAGTATCATTCTAAGGTGAGCGAGTGGAATCTTTCCTGCCGCACAGCTTTGAATAAGCCTCTTTAGGGCGTGCTGTACGAATCCCACTGTGTACTTGAAATAGGAGCGATATAGCGGTATAATATCATATGGCGTGAAACCTGAGAACAGGCACTACTTATCATTGCTGGAGGCTGAGTGTAATGAAAGACAATCAACAACTGGAAAGCGCGCAGGAAGAAATGGACTTGTCGCTGCGTCTCTGGCAGCTTATTATCGACAACGAAGGGAAAACCTTCAGGACCGCCGGACGCGGAGCACGGCCGGGTGCCGAGTTCAGCTATCAGGTTTCACACTCGACCAGCAAGGCCGGACGGCACTACGGCGGACAGTCCGTACCCGGCTACGGCAACGAGCTGTGGATCATCAACGCAAACGGCGTGAAGCGGGAGAAGAGCATCACGCGCTCCACGGTGGAGCTCGCTCTTCGCAACGCGCTGGAGGAACAGGAGAAAACCGGCTGCGTTTCCGGCCCGCGAAAGCTCGGCGTGCCGGGAGTCCGCAGCAACCTCTATGCGATGTTCCTGCGCTTTGGGCTGATACGCTCTTCCGATGATACGCTGAGAAATGAGCCGGAGGGAACCTGAACTGAAAAAACAGGGGAGTGGCCGCACACCACTCCCTTTCCTTTACAAGGCGGTTAGATAACATTAACTACCGGGCAAAACACAGGAGAGCAGCAAAACCGCTCTCCTGCGCTATCGTTATTCAGCAGCCGCAGCAGCCACCGCCGCAGCCTCCTTCCCCCTCGCTGCCACAGCAGCCGCCGGAACAGCCGCCGCCGCAGCCGCCTTCTCCGGCGACCGGGAGCTGCCCGGTGACCAGCAGATCCGCCGCCGTGTCCGCGTCGCCTGTGTAGCCGGTGATGGGGATGATGCCGTAGCTGAGCAGCAGCGCCTTCGCCTCCGGCCCCATATTTCCGACCAGCACGCCCTCGACGCCCTGTTCCTTCATGAGATCCGCCATGGCCTGGTGCCCCTTGCGATCCCCGGTCTCGATCAGCGTCTTCTTGCAGTCGGTGACGACCTCGCCGTACTCGTAGATGGCAAAGGTCTCGCAGTGCCCGAAGTGCCCGAAAATCTGCCCGTTATCGTATGCAACCGCAACCTTCATTTCGCAAGCTCCTTTTCCATGTCGTCGAGCAGCCCGGAGACGAGCTCGCCGGAGACAAATTCCACCTTGCCCGCATCCACCTTCGCGGTGATCTCGGGGTCGATGGGCAGACGCGCGTAATGGGGGATGCCGTACAGCTTCGCGAGCTCCGCCGCCTTGCTTTCGCCGAAGATTGCGTGCTCCTTGCCACAGTCGGGGCACTTGAAATAGGACATATTCTCCACCAGACCGAGGACGGGCACGTTCATCATGCCAGCCATGTTGACAGCCTTCGCGACGATCATACCGACCAGATCCTGCGGGGTCGTGACGATCACCACACCGTCGATGGGCAGGGACTGGAAGACGGTCAGCGGCACGTCACCTGTTCCGGGAGGCATATCGACGAACATATAGTCCACATCCTGCCAGAGCACATCCGTCCAGAACTGCGTGACCGCCCCGGCAATCACAGGGCCGCGCCAGACGACAGGCTCAGTGTCCTGCTCGAGGATGAGGTTGATGGACATGACCTGAATCCCGGTGGCGGTGGTGACGGGCAGCAGAAACTCGTCCGTGCCCGTGGCCTTCTCCCGAATACCAAAGGACTTGGGGATCGAAGGGCCGGTGATGTCCGCGTCGAGCACGGCGCAGCGGTGGCCGCGGCGCTGGGACTCGGCGGCGAGCAGGCTCGTCACGAGGGATTTGCCGACGCCGCCCTTGCCGCTCACCACGGCGATGACCTTGCCGACGTGGGAGTAGGGGTTAAGCTCCTTGAGAAAGCTCGAGGGAGCGGTACGCTCTCCGCAGTTCTGCGAGCAGGAGGAACAATCGTGGGTGCAATCGCTCATTATACTTAGACTTCCTTTCAAAGTGAGTATTCCATTGCTATTATAACGCAAAAACAGAAACTGTCAACCGTCCTCCTTGGGGAGAGAGGCGAAGAAGCGGATCACGAAGGGGACGGAGGTGATCCCGGTGAGAAGATCGGCGATGGGCTGGGCGATCTCGATACCGAGAATGCCGAAGCTGCGGTTCAGGATCAGCAGCAGCGGCATGAAATAGAGCCCCGAGCGCAGCAGCGCGAGGAAGGATGCGGGCAACGCCTGTCCGGTGCTCTGCAAGGTCATGTTCGTCAGCACGGAAAAGGGCATCGTCCACATGACCGCGCAGGACCAGCGCAGCGCGCGCACACCGATCTCGATGACCGCCGGATCGTCCCGGAAAAAGCGCACAAGCGCAGGCGCGCCGAGAAAGACCGCCAGACTGAAGCCGATGAGCACCACCACTGTGATGCTGAGGGTTGCAAAGAAAGCGTCCCGCACGCGGCGGTACTTGCCCGCGCCGTAGTTGAAGGAGCAGACAGGCTGAAAGCCCTGCCCGAGCCCGAGACCAACGGAGAAGATGAACATACTGATCCTGTTCACAATTGCCATCGCGGCGACAGCCGCATCGCCGTATTCACGGGCGCAGCGGTTGAGCAGGATCGTTGCAAGGCTCGCCATCGACTGACGGATCAGGCTCGGAAGGCCGATGGCGAGGATGCTGAGTACGACATGATAGTCGAAGCTGAAGTGGCGGAAGGAGAGGCGGCTTTGCGTCACGCCGCGCAGGAACATACTCAGCAAAATGGAGAAGCTCACAATCTGCGAGAGCGCGGTGGCAAGCCCGGCTCCCGCCGTCCCCATGTGAAAGACAAAGATGAACAGCGGGTCGCACAGAATGTTCAGCACCGCCCCGGTCACAAGGCCGATCATGGCCTTCATCGCGAGCCCCTCATAGCGCAGGATGTTGTTGAGTACGAAGCTGCCGGTGATAAAGGGCGCGCCGAGCAGGATGAAGCGGCAATAGTCGCGCGCGTAGGGGAGGATGGTCTCCGAGCTGCCGAGCAGACGCAGCAGCCTCTCGAGCCGGAAGAAGCTCACAACGGCGACGAGCAGCCCCAGGGCAAAGGCGGTCAGGAAGCCGGTGGAGCAGATGCGGCTCGCGCTCTCCCGGTCGCGCTGACCGAGGAGGCGGGCGATCTGGCTGCCGGAGCCCTGCCCGAACATGAAGCCGATGGCCTGCAAAATCGCCATATACCCGAACACGATCCCGATCGCGCCGGAGGCGGAGGTGCCGAGCTGCCCGACAAAGGCAGTGTCCGCCATGTTGTAGATGCTCGTCACGAGCATACTGATCGTGGTCGGAATGCCGAGGCGCACAACGAGATTTGCGACCGGTGTCTCGGTCATTT
>JAZQCO010000092.1:0-2743 GCA_045546335.1 Candidatus Limivicinus sp.
GTTGTCTTCCTAAGCCCGCTTGGCCTCCGACTTCCTCGATGTGCTTGTCGTTGATATCGACGCCCTGCTGACGGTACACCTTCTGTACCTCGCTGGTGATATAGCTGCGCACGCCCTGACGGCCATACTGGTCATCGTTCACGCCGCGGATGCGGAGAACGTCGTGCGGGTTGAGCGCGCCGGAGGTGAGCTCCTGACCCTTATCGACGTGGTCGCCGTTGTGAACCAGGATACCCGCGCTGTGCGGCACGGTGTAGACATTGGTGCTGCCCTCGGCCTCGTTCGTGACCGTGATGGCGTACATGACGCCCTTCTTGGCCTCCTCGATGCTGACGGTGCCGGAGGTCTCGGAGAGGATCGCCATCTTCTTGGGACGGCGCGCCTCGAACAGCTCCTCGACACGGGGCAGACCCTGGGTGATATCGTCGCCCGCGACGCCGCCGGTGTGGAAGGTACGCATCGTAAGCTGCGTGCCCGGCTCGCCGATGGACTGGGCGGCAATGACGCCGACGGCCTCGCCCGCGTTCACGGGACGGCCGATGGCGAGGTTGATGCCGTAGCACTTGGCGCAGACGCCGGTGCGCGCCTCGCATGTCAGCACCGAGCGGATGAACGCCCTGTGGATATCGTGCGCCTCGAGCACCGCCGCATCCTCGGGCATGAGCATGTGGTCGGTATCGAAGAGCACCTCGCCCGTCTTGGGATCGCTGATGGGCACAGCCGGGAAGCGGCCGTGGATCGCCGTGCCGAAGCTCTCGACCATCTGGCCGCGGTCATACACGGCGGACGCCCACACGCCCTCGGTGGTGCCGCAGTCGGCCTCGCGGATGATGACATCCTGGCAGACATCGACCATACGGCGCGTCAGGTAACCGGAGTCGGCGGTACGCAGCGCGGTATCCGCCATACCCTTTCGGGCGCCTCTGGTGGAGATAAAGTACTCCAAGACGGACAGACCCTCACGGAAGTTGGACTTGATGGGGATCTCGATGGTCTTACCGGCGGTGTTCGCCATCAGGCCGCGCATACCGGCAAGCTGACGGATCTGGTTCATGGAGCCGCGGGCGCCGGAGTTTGCCATCATGTAGATGGGGTTGTACTCGTCGAGGGCGCTCGAGAGCGCGTCGGTCACGTCCTTGGTGGTCTTATCCCACTCGGAGACGACCAGACGGTAGCGCTCGTCGTCGGTGATGAAGCCGCGCTTATACTTGCGCTCGATCTTGACGACCTCTTCCTCGGTGGCGTGAATGAGATCATACTTCTTGCTGGGAACAGTCATATCCGCAACGGAGATCGTGATCGCGCCCTTGGTGGAGTACTTGTAGCCCAGCGCCTTGATGCTGTCGAGCACCTCGGCGGAGATGGTGAAGCCGTACTTCTGGATGCAGCGGTCGATGATATCGCCGAGCTGCTTCTTGCCGACCTGGAAGCTGATCTCATGGTGGAACATATGCGCGGGATCGTTGCGATCGACATAGCCGAGATCCTGCGGGATCGGCTCGTTGAAGATGATGCGGCCTACGGTGGTGGTGATGGTGCGTTTCTCCTCCACACCGTTGATGCTCTTGCTCACGCGCAGACGGATCGGCGCGTGCAGACCGACAGCGCCCTCGTTGTAGGCCATGATGGCTTCGTTGGCGTCGCGGTAGAGCAGCAGCGGCTTGTAGGTGGCGGGATTGGTCTTGTTCTTCTTCGCCTCGAGGTTTCTGGCGTAGAGCTCATCGCCGTCCACCACGGTACCGGCTTCCAGTCCGGTGTCGCCCGGATCGTCCACCAGCACGCGCTCGGCGCCCTTCTCGGCCGAGCCGATGCGCACCATCGTCAGGTAGTAGGAGCCGAGGATCATATCCTGGGTCGGAACCGTGACGGGGTGGCCGTCCTGCGGGCGCAGGAGGTTGTTCGCCGAGAGCATGAGGATACGCGCCTCGGCCTGTGCCTCCGAGCTCAGGGGCAGGTGAATCGCCATCTGGTCGCCGTCGAAGTCGGCGTTGTAGGCGGTGCAGACCAGCGGGTGCAGGCGCAGCGCGCGACCCTCGACCAGGATCGGCTCGAAGGCCTGGATACCCAGACGGTGCAGGGTCGGGGCGCGGTTGAGCAGCACCGGGTGCTCCTTGATGACATCCTCCAGCGCATCCCAGACCTCGGTGCGCTGCTTATCGACCATCTTCTTGGCGGACTTGATGTTGTTGGCCACGCCGTCCTCCACCAGCTTCTTCATCACGAAGGGGCGGAAGAGCTCGATCGCCATCTCCTTGGGCACACCGCACTGGTAGATCTTCAGATCCGGGCCGACGACGATAACCGAGCGGCCGGAATAGTCCACGCGCTTGCCCAGCAGGTTCTGACGGAAGCGCCCCTGCTTGCCCTTGAGCATATCGCTGAGGGACTTGAGGGCGCGGGAATTGGCGCCGGTGCCCGCCCGGCCGCGGCGGCCGTTGTCGATCAGGGCGTCCACAGCCTCCTGGAGCATCCGCTTCTCGTTGCGCACGATGATATCGGGCGCGTTGAGCTGCTGGAGGCGCTTGAGGGGGTTGTTGGGGTTGATGCCGCGGCGGTACAGGTCGTTGAGGTCGGAGCTCGCGAAGCGGCCGCCGTCAAGCTGTACCATCGGGCGGATCTCGGGCGGGATCACGGGGAGGATGTCAATGACCATCCACTCGGGGCGGTTGCCGCCCTGGCGGAAGGCCTCGACCACCTCGAGGCGCTTGACGATCTTCGCCTTCTTCTGGCCGCTGGCATTGCG
>JAZQCO010000093.1:0-6481 GCA_045546335.1 Candidatus Limivicinus sp.
CACGACCTCCCGGTAACGCCGTCTCTCGGCTCCCCTGAAAGGGGGGCTGTCGCGCAGCGACTGAGGGGTCAGACCCCTCCGCCCCAGTGTGCGCACTGGGGCACCTCCCCTTTCAGGGGAGGCAAGGCGCATTTTCAATCGTCCGCGCAGCGGACACCATAATTATTCATTATTCATTATTCATTACCCAAGAGGGGGGTATCATGCGGATCATGGCAATTGACTATGGTAATGCGCGGATCGATCCCCCACAGACGCAAATGCCCGGAGCCGACGACCGATACAATCGGTTCGCGCTGTCGGCCCCGGGCACTTTCCGGGAGGCCGGGACAGAGACAGGCTCTGTCCCGGCACAGGGGTTCAATTCTCGCGCGGCGATCAGTAGCTCAGGCCGAAGCCGGAGACATAGTAGTTGCCGTCGGCGTCGCAGTAGGCGTAGCTGCCGCCGTTGACGTTCTCGAGGATGGCGGGATCAATGTACTGATCCTTGTCATACCCCGGCACGTCGTTGGGGGAGGCGCAGGTCTCGAGGATGCTGCCGTCCTCGTTCTCCACATAGGTGAGAGCGATCACGTCCTCGGAGGAGACCATGGTGACGGTGAGCTTGCCGGTCGGGTTGTACGCGCCGGTGATCACATCGACCTGCGCCTTGCGGGCGTTGTCGAGAGACGCGGCGGAGGTGGTGTACTGGGCGACAAGCGCGTCGCAGTAGGGCTCGAGGTTCGTGAGGATCCAGGGGTTCTTGCACACGATGGTCGCCACGACCTTGCCGCCGTTTTCATGGACGGTATCGGCCGCCTTGGCGAGCTTCTTGACATCGGCGAGCGTCGTGACCTCGATGGTCTCGCCGGTCTTCTTCTGGGACGCGACGACGCCCTGGCCGAAGCCGCCCTCGCCGCCGGACATCTCGCGCTCATCGACCTCGAAGTCCTCGACCAGGCTCAGAACGCCCTCGGAGGCGGTGCCGTTGGTGGAGGTGGTGGCCTTCGGATCGACGTAGAAGTACGCGACCTCGGCGTCCGCCGCCTTGTCAACGATCTCGAAGCCCTGCTCCTCGAACAGAGCGGTCATCGCGGCGAGCATCTCCTCATCCTCGCCGTTGCCGGTGAAGGAGGCGATGTAGAGCTTGGTGCCGGCATTGGGAGCCAGAGGCAGGGTGTTCTCATGGTTCTTCATGAGCACGACGGCCTTCTGGTGCAGGGCGTAAGCCTGCTCGGCCGCGGTCTGGAGATTGGTGGCGCGAACCTCGTCGGCCTTGTTGTAGTCGAGGTAGGGGTTCTCGAAGCGGCCCTGCTTGAACATGGCGGTGGAGCGGTTGATGTTGGCGCGGTCGAGATCCTCCTTGGCGAGCACGCCGGTCTCCACGGCCTCGATGACGAGGTCGGTGCGCAGGCCGGAGCCGATGGCGTCGCTGCCGGCGGAGATGAGCTTGGCGTAACGCTCGGTGAGGCTCAGCTCCTCCACGCCGAAGGTCTGGCCGGTGACGATGCCGGAGTCGGTGTTGACGAAGCCGTCAAAGCCCATGACCTCGCGCAGCAGGGTGGTGATGATCTCGCCGTTGTAGGCGGAGCCGAGCTCGTTGACCTGAACCTCGTGGCCGCGGTAGGTCTGCACGGCGGAACGGCCGTCGGCCGCGTCGCGGGAGTAGCAGGGCATGATGGAGCCGCAGCCGGCGTCAATGGCGGCCTGGAAGGCGACGAGCTGATAGTTCTCGAGGGAGCCCTCGGTCGGGTAGAGGCGCCACTGACCCTGGTAGGTGTGGGACTCGAAGCCGTTCTCGGAGGCGCCGTCACCGGGGAAGTGCTTGACGGACAGGGCGACCGTGTCTTCCTTCAGGCCGCCGACGCCCTTCTGATAGCCCTCGACCAGCGCGGTGATGAGACCGGCGGTCACGTCGGGGCGCTCGCTCATGGTCTCGACGTTGCGCGGCCAGCGGGGATCGGTGATCAGATCGATCTGGGGGCCGTACATCTGGAAGATGCCCTGGGCGACCCACATCTCGCGGTCAACGTCCGCGTACTCGCGGATGGCGTCATAGTTGCCATCGCCCATCGCGGCGGCGGCAAGACCCAGGCTGTCGGGGAAGCCGGCGGCGATGGGGTTGGAGATGGTGGTCATGGGGATGGCGGGCACGCCGCGCAGGGCGGAATCGGCCTCGGCCATCTCGGTGACGACGTTGTTGTAGAGCGCGACGGTGGAGGCGTCAAAGCCCAGGCCGCCGCGGTACACGCCCGCGCGCACCTTCTGGGTGTTGATGACGAAGGAATCCATTCCCGCGAAGCCGCTGGCATAGGCGTTCTTGGACTCCTCGCCCTCGCCGATCATGGTCACGATGGCGGCGGGATTGATGCTGCCGTCCTCGTTCAGCGCCATCTCGAGCTTGGGCACGCCCGGGGTGATCGCCAGGGCGTTGAACACGAAACCGGCCTGATCGACCAGCTCCATGCGGCTGACCATATCGGCGGCGCGCTCCTCAGCGCTCAGGCGCCAGTCCTCGAAGGGATCGAGGACCTGGTTGTTGTTGCTGTCCTTGAAATACAGCCCCTCGGACTGGATGACGCCCACGGTGGTGACACCGATGGTCGGGCCGTTCTCGTTTTCATAGAAAACGGGCTCGAGATACGTCACGGTCGGATCGACCTCGGCGGGATCGTAGGGGGCAGGAATGTAGGTGTCGCCGTCGGCAAAGACCGCCGGGGAGATGCTGAGCAGCAGCGCCAGCATGGCGACGATTGCGATGAATCTCTTCATGTTCCATTCTCCTTCTTTGATAGTCCTTATCGGGACGCCGCGCGAAGAGCGCCCCAACCTTGTCCCCAGCATACCATAGGAAAAATGAGAAAAAAAGGGCTTTGCCTTGAACGCGCCGCGTCGGGTCGTGAAGGGTCGGCAGGGCGCACCACGATACATAAGCGCCGTGAACGGACAGTTTTTCCGTTCACGGCGCAATTGCCTCTGTTCACGTCAGCTTCGCTCGGGCGGCTTCAGAAAGACGCTGAGCTTGAAGATCCCGCCCTCGGCGCGCACGGACATCCCGCCGCCGTGCTTTTCGGCGATGCGGCGGATGGAGCGCAGCCCGAAGCCGTGCCCGTTTGCCGACTTGGTCGTGCGCGGCAGGCCATCGACCATGGTCATCTCCCCCGCGTAGGTGTTTTCGATCTGCAGGACCACAAGGTCGCCGCGCGGATTGCTCTTGAGCGAGATCATGCGGCGGCTCTCGTCGGCGATGCGCATGGTGCCCTCGAGGGCGTTGTCCAGGGCGTTGCCGAAGAGGGAGTAGATTTCCCGCTCCGTCAGGAAGGAGAAGAGCGCGCCGTCGATCATATACGAAAACTTCACCCCGCAGGACATGCAGAGGATGTTCTTCTCCGTCAGCACGATATCCACGGTCTGGTTGCCGCACTCGATGACGGTGCTGTATTCGTTGATGGAGTCCTCCAGCTCGTCGAGGTACTCCTCAAAGCGCGCCTTGCCCGCCTCGGAGCGGATCGCGGCGATCTGGTGCTTGAGGTCGTGGCATTTGGTCTGGAGCGCGACGATGCCGTCATGGCTCATCTCGTAGTAGCGCATCTTGTTGCTGATGAAGTCGTGCATCGTGCGGTTTTCATGCCGGAAGCTGTCGAGCTGGGCGATCATCACCAGCGCCGCGAAGTTGACGACGGTGTAGAGCAGCGCGCAGAAGTAGTAGAGAAAGAGCGCGGCGCTCGTGCCGGTGAAGACGATGCCGCAGTATTCGAGGATCATCTGGGAGAGGACGAAAATGACGGCGAGCGTCGTCATCAGGCCGCGCGGGGAATGGAGCGTGGGCTCCTTGACGGCGCGCTTGTAGATATCGCAGCCGACAAAGCAGACGAGGCCATACACCAGATAGGACACCAGCGAGCCGATGGGGCTGTACTGTGACCACATGAGCGGCACCCGGCTGACCAGCAGCAGGCTGCCGCCGGCCTTGAAGAAGTTCCAGGCGAGCTTGTAGACGATCAGGGCGAGGATGCTCATGTAGATCCCCTCGACCTCAGAGACCGCGTAGCAGGTTCTGTAGGCGAGCAGGAAGAGCAGGAACAGCGCCAGGATCTGCGCGCTGTGCCCGAGCCCCTGGAGCGGAAGACTCGGCAGCATATCCGCCCCGGTACGCACGAGCCAGCTTGCCGCGCACATCAGCAGCAGGCTCAGCGCCGCCGAGAGGCCGAAGCGCTTTTGCCGCGCGGGGGTATTGAGCAGCAGCAGGAGGAGGAAAAACACCAGCGCTGAGGAGATCCGATGGTCGATCAGCCCGATCCAGCCGACATCGCGCCTCATAGGCTGTCACCCAAAAAGCTCGAGAAGCGCTGCATCAGCTCTTTCCGGTGGGACTTGGAGATGGAGATCTGGGTGTTGCCGATGCTCAGGTAGTCGCTGCCGACGTTGGAGACGTAGCGGAGATTGACCACGAAGGAGCGGTTGCAGTGGACAAAGCGCATCGGATCGAGCTTCTCGCCCACGTCGGACAGCCGCCCGCGCACGGTATAGTCCCCTTTTGTCGTGTGGTAGACCAGGTTGTGGTCGAAGACCTCCACATAGGTGATGTCGTTGGAGGAGATGCTCGCGGTGCCCTCGGAGGTTTTCAGGGAGAAGGTGGTGTTCCTGCTCTCCTGGAGGCGGCGCATGGCCTTGTCGAGCACATAGCTGATCGAGGCCATGGAGGCGGGCTTGATGATGAAATCCAGCGCGTCCACCTCATAGCCCTTGATCGCAAACTGCGCCATATTGGTCACGAAGATCAGGCAGGCGTCCTTGTTGATCTTGCGCATCAGGTGAGCCGCGTCAAGCCCGTCGAGCTTCTCCATGCGGATATCCATAAACACGATATCAAAATGCTCGGTGGCGCGGATGAAATCCAGTCCGTCCCGGAACAGGCGGATCGCGGACGCGATCTCCTTGCTGCGGCAATAGGTCTCCACATGCTCCCTGAGCGGCAGGGAATCGTTCTCATCGTCATCGACAATGGCGATCCAAAGCATAGCCGTCACCTCCATGTGCTTCGATTCTTTATATAAGTATAGTACATTGCCGCGTTTTTTACAATGTTTTTTTGTGACAGCCCACAAAACGCCCCGCCGAGCCGCGACAATCCCACGGTCTCACCGTAGGGGACGCCGCCCCCGGCGTCCCGCCGACAAGCGGAAACCTTACGGTTTCACCGTAGGGGAGGGGCTTGCCCCTCCCGCAGATTTGCACAATCTTGCGCCGTTGCCGTAGGGACGGGAGGCAGGCGCGCAAAAACCGGGTATTGGAAAACTTCGTTTTCCAATACCCGGTAAAGCGTCCGGTTCTTATTTATTTCTTCTTCTGCTCCTTGCGGATATCCAGCAGCAGCAGCGCGGCCGCGAACACGGTGAGCGCCAGCAGCGTCCACTGCGCCGCGTTCAGCGTCGTCTGCCACCACGGCGTCACGGAGACGACCTTGGTGTACTGGCTGATGCCGTCCATGCCGCGGGAGTGGAGCACGGTGTACATCACGCGCTTGGCGGACTCGCGCATCGCCTGTGCCACGGCGGCATTGGGCTTCGCGCCGCCGGGCGCATACGCCGCGAGGCTCGCCGCGTCGAGCTCGCCGTCGGGGATATCGTTGCCCGCGACGATCTCATGCACAGGCACCATGTAGGAGCTGTCGTACATATCGCTGACCGCAAAGCCGTCCATACCGGCCTCGCCACGCAGCCAGTCAAGCAGCAACTCGCTGTACGCGCCGCACCAGTTCACGCCGAGACGGTTGTAGCCGGTCATGACGCACTTGGCGTCCGCGTTCACGATGGGCAGCTCGAAGGCGCGCAGATAGTTCTCGCGCAGCGCCTGCTCGGTGACCCAGGTGCCGATGCCCGCGCGGTTGTTCTCCTGATCGTTCATGACGAAGTGCTTGTTGTAGACGTACACGCCCTTGGACTGGATGCCCTTCGTCTCCGCCGTGTCGATCAGGCCGGTGAGCATGCCGTCCTCGGAGTAGTACTCGAACACGCGCCCGGCATAGGGAGAGCGGTGGATATTCAGCCCCGTGCCGTAGAGGCCGGCATAGCCCGCCCACATGGCGTCCTCACCGATCAGCTCGCCGACCTCCTCGGCCAGCTTGTCGTTAAAGGTCGCGGCGATGATGCCGTTGCAGGGATAGCAGGTGCCCTTGAGCTCCTTGTCCGGATCGTTCTCCACGGTGGCGTAGCCGTTGGCGCCGATGGAATACTTCTGCGTCACGCCCGAGGGGCCGTTGTGGTCAATGGTGGCGGGCTTGCCGATGGAGCTGACGCCCACCGTTTCACGAAGGCCCGTCAGCGTGATGGCCGCCATTTCGGCAAAGGTCAGCTGATCCATAAACACGTCCCAGTGGGGATCGTCATAGGCGTAGTCCAGCATGTTGATCAGCTGCAGGTTGGCCTGTTTGCCCATGGTGGGGAATTCCTCCCCCGCGGGATCGGGCAGATCCGCGTCATCCAGCACAACGCCGGAGGCC
>JAZQCO010000094.1:0-12556 GCA_045546335.1 Candidatus Limivicinus sp.
AACGGCGCCCTGATGTCCTGGGTTCGGTAAGAGCGGGAGGCATATCCGGGGACCATTTTGCCCCCCCTGAAAGGGGAGGTGCCCCAGTGTGCCCACTGGGACGGAGGGGTCAGCCCCTCAGTCACTTCGCGACAGCTCCCCTAACAGGGGAGCCGGGATTGACAGTGTGTTCCATAAAACACCATGCGGCTGCGCCGGAGTGTTCCGGCGCAGCCGCATGAATTTGTGTTCATTTTTTCTTCAGCAGCGCGTCGCCCGCCTCGGCGAGAAGCACGGCGCAGAAGATCAACGCAAAGCCGCAGATCAGCTTGGCGTTGAGGCGTTCGTGGAAGAAGAGCACCGAGCACAGCACCCCGAACACCGCCTCAAAGGAGAGGATGATCGAAGCGGTGGAGGCGGGAGTCTGCCGCAGCCCCACGGCCTGGAGGAAGAAGCACAGCGCCGTCACGACGAAGCTGAGATAGCCGAGCGTCAGCCAGACGGGAAGCGTGAGCGAGCCGGGGAAGGGCTCAAAGAGCAGCGCCGCGCCGAGGCAGACCGCCGCCGTCGCGCAAAACTGCACGGCGGAGACGGAGAGGGGGTCGGCCTCACCGTCGCGGATGTAGCGCTCCATAATGATGATTTGCATGGCGTAGAACACGCCGCACAGCAGTGTCAGCATATCGCCGAGGTTGAGCCCGCCGTCCATCGTGTCGAGCGAGACGAGCCCCACGCCTCCAAAGCACAGCAGCGCCGAGAGAAGCTGCAGGGCGGTCGGGCGGCGGCGGTAGAAGAGCCAGGCGAGGAAGGGCACGAGCACGCAGTAGATCGCCGTGAGGAAGGAGTTTTTGCCGGGGGTGGTGAATTGCAGCCCGTAGGTCTGGAGAATGTAGGCCGCCGCGAGCGAGAGCCCCATCAGCACCGAGCCGATCAGGGCGCGCCGCTCGAGGTGCAGCAGACGCTTCCCGGCAATCAGGGAGAGCAGCAGCGCCGCGCCGAGAAAGCGGATGGCGAGCAGCCAGAGCACCCCGATGCTCTCAAGCGTGGTTTTGAGGATCACAAAGGAGGTGCCCCAGAGCAGGGCGGTGAGCCAGAGAACGAGCCGTCCCCGGAGTGTGCTGGTTTTCATTCTTTCGTCATCTGTAAGGCGGCGGCCCGGAGCATGAGCTTCTTCGTACCAAGGGTTTCAAAGGCAATCTCGATCAGGAAGTCCCCGCCCATCGGGGTCATCTTCGTGACGGTGCCGCGCCCGAAGGCCTTGTGGCGGATCGTGTCCCCGACCTGATAGCTCACGGACGGCGCGGCGGGCTTGGGCTGCGTGCCCGGCGCGGCGATGGCGTGCGCCCTCGGCTCCGGCTGACGGCGGGCGGGGCGGCTCTCCCGGCGCGTCTCGCTGTGGGCGTAGCTGCGCGGGACGCTGCGCTCGATGTCCTCGTCGGGGATCTCGCCCAGAAAGCGCGAGACGCGGTTCGCGGTCGTGCGGCCGAAGATCATGCGCTGCCGGGCGTTCGTGAAGGTGAGCTCGCGCTTGGCGCGGGTGATCGCCACATAGCACAGCCGCCGCTCCTCCTCCATTTCCTCCGCCTCACCGATGGCGCGCAGTCCGGGGAAGATGCCCTCCTCCATGCCGACGATGTATACACTCGGAAATTCCAGCCCCTTCGCGCTGTGCATGGTCATCAAGACCACAGCGTCGGCCTCTTTATCGTAGTTGTCGAGATCGGTGTAGAGCGCGACGTTGGCGAGGTAGCCCTCGAGCGTCTCGTCGCCGGACTCCTTCTGGAAGCTCAGCATACTGCTCTTGAGCTCGAGCACGTTCTCGATGCGCGTCTCGTCCTTCGGATCGTCGCTCTCCTCGAGCATCCGCCGGTAGCCGGTTTTGAGCAGCAGCTCGTCGTAGAGCGCCGCCGGGTCGTGCTCACGGGCGAAGTCGCGCAGCTCCTCGATCAGCCGGGCAAACTCCCGCATGCGGAGAGCGGGGCGGCTCAGCTCGGGAAACTCCTCGGCGCGGCGCAGGATCTCAAAGAGGCTGCACCGGTTCTCCTGTGCAAGTGCGCGCGCCGCGTCCGCGCTCTTCTCCCCGATGCCGCGCGCCGGGACGTTCAGGATGCGCGAGAGGCGCAGATCGTCCGAGGGGCTGGCGATCACGTTCAGATACGCGAGCATATCCTTGATCTCCGCATGGTCGAAAAAGCGCGTGCCGCCGACGATGCGGTAGGGGATGCCGTTGCGCTTGAGGGCAAATTCCAGTGCGCTCGACTGTGCGTTCATGCGGTAGAGCACGGCGCTGTCGCGCCAGTTCGCGCCCTGCGAGTACGAGGCGAGCAGATGCGCGGCGACGTACTGTGCCTCCTCGTTCTCGTTCTCGGCGGTGTACTGCTTGAGCTTGAGCCCCTCGCCCTCGCTCGTCCAGAGCTCCTTGCCCTTGCGCCCCTGGTTATTGCGGATGACGGCGTTCGCGGCATCGAGGATGTGCGCGGTGCTGCGGTAGTTCTGCTCGAGGCGGATCGTGCGGCAGCCTGGATACTGCTGCTCGAAGGAGAGGATGTTCTCGATCGTCGCGCCGCGGAACTTGTAGATGCTCTGGTCGTCGTCGCCGACGACGCAGATGTTGCCCCAGTGTCCCGCGAGCGTGGAGGCGAGGAGATATTGCAGGTGGTTGGTGTCCTGGTACTCGTCGATCAGCACATAGCGGAAGCGCTTCTGCCAGTATTCGCGCGCCTCGTCGTGCTTTTGCAGCAGCTCCACGGTGTAGTAGATCAGATCGTCGAAGTCCATGGCGTTTGCCGCAAAGAGCCGACGGTTATACTCGGCGTAGAGCTCGGCGATCTTCGCAAGGCGGTAATCGCCGGAGGCCGCGGCCTGGAGCTTGAAGCCCTGCGGCGAGAGCTGCTGATCCTTCGCGCGCCCGATCTCGGCGAGCACCGTGCGCGGGGGATAGGTCTTCTCGTCCAGATTGCGCTCCTTGAGGATGCGCCGGAGCAGCGAGAGGCTGTCCGCCGTGTCGTAGATCGTGAAGCTGTCGGAGAAGCCGAGCTTTTCCGCGTCGCGGCGCAGGATGCGCACGCAGGCGGCGTGGAAGGTGAGCGCCCAGATATCCCGCGCGCTCTCGCCGAGCATGGCCTCCAGGCGATCCTTGAGCTCGCCCGCCGCCTTGTTCGTGAAGGTGATGGCGAGGATGCGCCAGGGCTCCACGGGGCGCAGCGCCGCATAGCGCCGCCCCTCGACCCCGCCCTCGCGCAGAGCCTGGAGCATGGCCTCATCCGCGCCGGGGGGCAGCTCGTCGCTGTCCGAGGCGCAGCCGTAGCGCAGAAGATTGGCGATGCGATGAATCAATACCGTGGTTTTGCCGCTCCCGGCACCCGCGAGTATCAACAGCGGCCCCTCCGTGGCCAGCACCGCTTCCTGCTGCCTGTCGTTGAGACTCTGAAAATCGGCGCGGATCAGCTCGCGCCTGGCTTTGAGAAATTCGAGTTCAAAATTTGTCATCATGTGCAGGATTGTATCACATCGACGCGCCGGACACAAGATAAAACTTACGCTTGCCTCGAAGGAAAAAAGCTGATAGACTAAGAAGACAGAACAGGGAAAGAGGGAGCTTGAAGACATGGACGAAAACAGGCGCCGACGGGGCTTTGTCCTGAGCGGGCGCGGGGAGGCGGTGCTGATCGCGGCGGCGGTCTGCCTGAGCCTGCTGCTCTCGGCGCTGATCCTGCGCCCCACGATCATAAACTACCGCCGCGCCCTGCAAACGCGCGCGGCGATGCGCGTCGAGCCGGAGCCGGAGGCGACGGAGGCGCCGCCCGACTGGCTGCACGCGCAGCCGCGTCCGACGCAGGCGCTCCCGACACTGAGCGAGACGGCGCTCGGCTGGCAGGCGGACGGGGCGCGCTACTACTACGTCACAGAATACGGCGGCCTCGCCACGGGCTTGCGGCGCATCGACGGGCGGCTGTACTACTTCGCCCCCGACGGGACGATGGCGCGGGAGCTCGGGGTGGACGTGTCCTACTACAACGAGGATATCAACTGGGCGCAGGTCGCCGCGCAGGGGATCGGCTTTGCCGTGGTGCGCCTCGGCGGGCGCGGCTGGGGCAGCGGCTGGCTCTACGAGGACACCCGCGCCGCGCAGTATCTGCACAACGCCCGTGAGGCGGGGCTGCGCCTCGGCGTCTATTTCTATTCCACCGCCTGCAGCGAGGCGGAGGCCGCCCGCGAGGCGCGCACCGTGCTCCAGGCGCTGGACGGGCAGCCTCTGGAGCTGCCGGTGTTCATCGACGTGGAGGAGTCCGGCGAGTACCCCGAGGGGCGCGCGGATCG
Organism: Candidatus Limivicinus sp.; assembly: GCA_045546335.1. Classification (GTDB taxonomy): domain Bacteria; phylum Bacillota; class Clostridia; order Oscillospirales; family Oscillospiraceae; genus Limivicinus. The sequence goes on from JAZQCO010000094.1 coordinate 4,300, forward strand.
CCTTACGCGCGCCGAGCGCACGGAGATCGTCCTCGCCTTCTGCCGCGTGATCGAGGAGGCGGGCTACGAGGCCGGGGTCTATTCCGGGCACTATTTCTTCAACAGCGCCCTCTACCCGCAGCTTCTCGGGGGGCGGACGATCTGGCTTGCCAACTACAGCCTCTCGCGTCTCAACCGCGTCCCGAGCTTTCCCGGCTACGGCATCTGGCAGTTCACCGACTCCGGCCTCGTCAAGGGGATCCCCGGGCTTGTGGATCTGAATGTGATCTTCTGATAGCGGCTAACGCATGAAAAGCACTCCTCTCCGGTGCTACGCGACACCTCCCCGGGCTTCGGGGAGGCTCATATACGCTTCATGCCTCTGCTGCGATTTTTTGATCGAAAACTCTTTACTTTTACACGCCTCCTATGGTAAAGTAAACTGCTTAACAACTTTTCGAGGTTACACTATGACAGATTTACAAAAACAAATCGAGCGGCGGCGCACGTTTGCGATCATCTCGCACCCCGACGCCGGGAAAACGACGCTGACCGAGAAGCTGCTGCTCTACGGCGGGGCGATCCAGCTCGCCGGTTCCGTCAAGGGCAAGGCGACCGCGCGCCACGCCGTCTCCGACTGCATGGAGCTGGAAAAGCAGCGCGGTATTTCCATCACCTCCTCGGTCATGCAGTTTGAGTTCGAGGGCTACTGCATCAACATCCTCAACACCCCCGGCCACCAGGACTTCTCGGAGGACACCTACCGCACACTGATGGCGGCGGACTCCGCGGTCATGGTCATCGACGCGGCCAAGGGCATCGAGCCGCAGACGCGCAAGCTCTTCAAAATCTGCGCGATGCGGCATATCCCGATCTTCACCTTCATCAACAAGCTCGACCGCGAGGCGCGCAGCCCCTACGATCTGATGGAGGAGCTGGAGCATGAGTTTGGCATCGGCACCTATCCGATGAACTGGCCCATCGGCTGCGGGCAGGAGTTCAAGGGGGTCTACGACCGCGAGAAGCAGGCGATCCTCGCCTTCACCGAGCACCACCGGGGGCAGAACAAGATCCACGCCATCGAGTGCACGCTCGAGGACACCGAGACGCTCGACTCCCTGATCGGCGAGCGGCTGCGCCGGACGCTCACCGACGATATCGAGCTGCTCGACGGCGCGGGCTACGAGTTCGATATCGACGAGGTGCGCGCGGGGCGGCTGAGTCCCGTGTTCTTCGGCTCGGCGCTCAACAACTTCGGTGTGGAGCCGTTTCTTGAGAGCTTCCTGAAAATGACCATGCCGCCGCTGCCGCGCCTGTCCAGGGAGGACGTGGTCGATCCCTTCGACGAGCACTTCTCCGCCTTCGTGTTCAAGATCCAGGCGAACATGAACAAGGCGCACCGCGACCGCATCGCCTTCATGCGCATCTGCTCGGGCAAATTCGAGCGCGACAGGGAGTACTTCCATGTCCAGGGCGGCAAGCCCCTGCGTCTCGCCCAGCCGCAGCAGCTCATGGCGCAGGAGCGCGCCATCATCGACGAGGCGTATGCCGGGGACATCATCGGCGTGTTCGATCCGGGTATCTTCTCCATCGGCGACACGATCTGCGAGAAGGGGCAGAGCCTCTGCTTCGAGGGCATCCCGACCTTCGCGCCGGAGCACTTCGCGGCCGTGGAGCGCGTGGATACGATGAAGCGCAAGCAGTTTGAAAAGGGCATCCAGCAGATTGCCCAGGAGGGCGCCATCCAGATCTTCCACGAGCCGCACACCGGCGTGGAGGAGGTCATCGTGGGCGTCGTGGGCGTGCTGCAATTCGAGGTACTGGAATACCGGCTCAAAACCGAGTACGGCGTGGATATCCGCCGGCGCAGCCTGCCCTATGAGCTGGTGCGCTGGGTAGAGGGCGAGAACGTCAATATCCCCGATCTGAACCTGACCAGCGACACCCGCTGGGTGCAGGATTTCAAGGGCAATAACCTGCTGCTCTTCACGGCCTCCTGGTGTGTGGACTGGGCGCTGAAGAAGAACGAGGGGCTTGCGCTGCGGGAGTTTAACCGTGACTGAGGAGAGAGGCATGGCTGAGAAACCGAGCATCGAAGTCTTCCGCAAGATGGACGCTGACGCGCTGACCGCCGCGCTCGCCGATCCCGGGAGCCGCACCGCCGTCGGAGGCGGCCCCGCCATGACGGCGGCGATCGCCGCGGCCTATCTGCGCCGCACCGCCGCGCTCTGCGAGGGCGAGGGGGAGCGGCTCGACTGGCTCAGGCGCAACAGCGAGACGCTGCGCGTGTATATGCTGCGGCTGATCGACGAGGACGTGAAGTGCCGGGGGCCGCTCCGCCGTGCGATTCAGGAGGGCGATGAGCAGGCCATCGAGGCGGCGCATCAGCCCGCCGTCGCCATCACGCAGGAGATCGTGAACATGATGTGCCAGACGCTGGACTTGCTCGCCGAGACCGCCGCGCTGACCGTGCCGGAGGGCAGAAGCTACTGCGCCGCCGGGGCGGAGCTCGCCCTCGGGGCGATCAAGGCGGCGATGCGCTATACCCTCGCCATGAGCGAGAGCAGCACGGACGAGACCTATCGCTATGTCATCAGACGCGAAAACGAGATGACCCTCGAGCAGGCGGAGAGCGCGTATCGAAGGGTGATCGAGGCGGTGTGAACCCTCATACCCCACGGGACGACCGTGGGGTTTCTTATATTCTATAAAGACCGCCGCGCCCGGCTTGCGAAACGCGGCGCTTTCGTGTATAATACTACCAAAACCGGAAAAGGAGAGAGCCTACGATGGACGAGAGCATCCAGACTCTGAAAAAGTGGATCGCGGAGAGCGACAATGTGGTCTTCTTCGGCGGCGCGGGCGTCAGCACGGAGAGCGGCATCCCGGATTTTCGCAGCGTGGACGGCCTGTACAACCAAAAGTGGAAGTACCCGCCCGAGACGATTTTGAGCCACAGCTTCTTTGCGCGCTTCCCGGAGGAGTACTACCGTTTCCACCGCGCCAAGCTCGTCATCGACGGCGTGAAGCCGAACCGCGCCCATCTGCGCCTCGCGGAGCTGGAGCGGGAGGGTCATGTGCGCGCCATCGTCACGCAGAACATCGACGGGCTGCACCAGGCCGCCGGGAGCAAAACCGTGCTCGAGCTGCACGGGAGCATCCTGCGCGCCTACTGCTCGAAGTGCCGCCGCCCCTATCCCGCCGACGAGATGAACCACGGCGAGGGTGTGCCGCGCTGCACCTGCGGCGGGGTGATCCGCCCGGATATCGTGCTGTATGAGGAGCCGCTCGACGAGGAGATCATGTCCGAGGCGATACACTACATCCGCCACGCCGAGGTGCTTATCATCGGCGGCACCTCGCTGAACGTCTATCCGGCGGCGGGGCTGCTCAACTATTACCGGGGGCATAAGCTGGTGCTGGTCAATCGCAGCGCCACGCCCTATGACGGGTACGCCGATCTGGTGATCCACGCCAACATCGGCGAGGTGTTCAGCCAGGTTTGAGGGAGAGAGAATGAAAAAAGGAAAGCTCATCGTGCTCGAGGGGATCGACGGCAGCGGCAAGTCCGCGCAGTACCGCCGCCTGTGCGCACGAATGGAAAATGATGCAATTGCGTATACTCATATTGTCTTCCCCCGCTATGACAAGGACAGCAGCGCGCTGATCCGTATGTATCTGGGCGGGGAGTTCGGCGCAAAGCCGGGGGATGTGAACCCCTATGCCGCCTCCACCTTCTACGCGGTGGATCGCTTCGCCTCCTATCGGACGGACTGGGGGGCAAAGTACGAGCAGGGCGGGCTGATCCTCTCCGACCGCTACACCACCTCCAACGCCGTCCACCAGGGCTCCAAGCTCCCCGAGGCGGAGCTGCCCGCCTTCTTCGACTGGCTTCAGGATCTGGAGTTTCAGAAGATGGGGCTGCCGAAGCCCGATCTCGTCATCTATCTGGATGTGGACGTGGAGCTCTCCCTTGCGCGGATGCGCCGCCGCCAGCTCAAGACCAACACCAGCGCCGATATCCACGAGCAGGATGTGGAGTACTTGCAGCGCTGCCTGCGCACCGCGCGCCGCGCCGCCGAGCACTACGGCTGGCACAGCGTCCCCTGCCGCAAAAACGGGCGCGAGCGGGATGTGGACGAGAAGAACCGGGAAATCTACGCCATCATCCGGGATTTCCTCAGAAAAGATTGAAAAAAGGCTGTGGGGATTTCTCCCCACAGCCCACCTGGGTTTTAGTTGCAGCCGCAGCCGTTGCCGCAGCCGCAGTTGTTATCGCAGCCGCAGCCGTTGCCGCAGCCATTGCCGCAGCCGAAGAGGATGATAATGAGGATCAGGACCCAGAGACTGTTGTTATTGCAGCCGTTGCAGAACATGGTATTCCCTTTCTCCGCGCTGTAAGCATCAATCCACCCCGACCGCCGCGCGGAGGACGGTCGTTTTTGCTTTTGTTCACGGCGCTTCCCGCCGCCACGACATACTATGCGGAAGCCGCGTCCGCTGCTACGATGAATCCAAGGAGGAACCAATGAGCGCAGAAAACGATCCGATCGACGAGATCTTTCGCCGCCACGAGGAGCACCAATCCAACGTGCAGAAGGGGAAGCATACGCGCCAGAGCGGCGCGCACGCGAAGGACAGGGAGAAGCTGTCGCTGAAAAAGGTGGACAAGCTGCTGCTCGACGAGCGCGGGGATCAGGCGTACAACTACACCGGCGATGCCGAGTCCGAGCGGGACTACCGCCCCGTGCGCCAGAGCCATGAGTACAAGTCCGGCTGCCTCGGCGGTGTGATGTACTTCATCTTCATCATGTGCGTCGGCATCATCCTCGCGTGTCTGGCCTGGATGGCGTGCAGCGATATGCTCGCGCTCAACAAGGACGAGTTCACCGCGACGGTCACGCTGCCTATGAGCATCTTCGAGTCCGAGACGGTGGACACCTTCGACGAGGAGGGCACCAAGACCGGCACCAAGCGTGAGACGCGCGCGGACATCGACTATGTGGCGGACACGCTCAAGGAGGTCGGGCTGATCCAGTACAAGTGGCTCTTCAAGGCCTTCTGCCGCATCTCCAACGCCGAGGCGAAGGTCAGCCCCGGCGAGTACGAGCTGCGCTCGACCTACGACTACCGCGCGCTCATCCAGCATATGCGCCCCGGCGCGAGCGGCGCGGTCACAGTCAAGGTCACGCTGCCCGAGGGCTTCACGATGCGCCAGATCTTCCTGCGCCTGGAGGAAAAGGGCGTTGCGAGCTTCGACGATCTGATGGAGGCCGCGGCGAACTACAGCTTCAACTACAGCTTCCTCGAGGGGCTGCCGGAGGGCGAGGCGACGCGCCTGGAGGGCTATCTGTTCCCGGACACCTACGAGTTCTATGTGAATATGCAGGCGTCCAGCGCCATCAACAAATTCCTTGAGAACTTCCACTATATGCTCAAGGCCGATATGCTCCAGCAGGCGAGCAACCTGGGGCTGAGTATGCGCGAGGTCATCACGGTCGCCTCGATGATCGAGAAGGAGGCCGCGAACGACAACGAGCGCAGCCGCATCGCCTCGGTCATCTATAACCGCATGAACGTGAATATGCCCCTCGGCATCGACGCGACGATCCTCTATCTCTATCCCGAGCACGAGGGCGCACCGACGCAGGAGATGCTCGAGCTCGATTCCCCCTACAACACGAGAACGCACACGGGGCTGCCGCCCACGCCCGTGAGCAATCCGGGGCTTATGTCGATCCTCGCGGCACTCAACCCCGACCACACGAACTACTACTATTACGCCCTCGACACGGCGACCGGCGAGCACCGCTTCTTCACCAACGCCGGAGAATTCGACGCCTTTGTCGCCACGCAGAACTATGACGGCTAAGGCGGAGCTGCTCTCCCCGGCGGGGGATCGGGAGCGCCTGCTGATGGCGCTGCGGTACGGGGCGGACGCGGTGTACCTGGCGGGGCGCGCCTTCGGGATGCGCTCGAGCGCGGTGAGCTTTTCCGACGAGGGGCTGCGCGAGGCGGTGCAGCTCGCCCACGCGCAGGGCGTGCGCGTCTATGTCACGGTGAACACCCTGCCGCGCGAGGAGGAGCTGCCGCTCCTGCCGGGGTATCTGGAGTTTTTGCAGGACGCGGGGGTGGATGCGCTCATCATCGCCGATCTCGGCGTGCTGGAGCTGGCAAAGCGCCACGCGCCGCGTGTGGCAAGGCACATCAGCACTCAGCTCGGGGTCATCAACAGCGCGACGGCGAACGCCCTCTATGCCCTCGGCGCGGACACGGTCGTGCTCGCGCGCGAGACGCCGCTGGAGGATATCCGGAAAATCCGCGCGAACACGCCGCCCGAGCTGCGGCTGGAGGCCTTCGTCCACGGGGCGATGTGCGTCTCCTTCTCCGGACGCTGTCTGCTCTCGAACTATCTCACCGGGCGCGATGCCAACCGCGGCCAGTGCGCCCAGCCCTGCCGCTGGAAATACCATCTGGTGGAGGAGAAGCGCCCGGGGCAGTACTTCGAGATCACCGAGGACGGCGGCACCTATATCATGAACTCCCGCGATATGCGCATGATCGAGCATCTGCCCGCCCTGCTCGAGGCGGGGATCTCGAGCTTCAAGATCGAGGGGCGCATGAAGTCGGCGTATTACGCGGCCGTCGTGACCAACGCCTACCGCCACGCGCTCGATGCGGCGCTGCGGGGGGAGGCGCTCGATCCGCTGTGGGTGCAGGAGACCGAGAAGGTCAGCCACCGCCCGTACACCACGGGCTTCTACTTTGACGAGCCGGGGCAGCACTACGCGGAGGCGAGCTACTTCACCGAGGCGGATATCGTCGCCGTCGTGGAGGCGTGCGAGGCGGACGGGAGCGCCCTGCTCACGCAGCGCAACAAGTTCTGTGCCGGGGATCAGCTCGAGCTGCTGCCGCCCGGCGGGGAGCCGCTCGGCTTCACGGCCGAGACGCTCTTCGATGAAGAGGGAACCCCCATCCCGGACACACGCCGGGCGATGATGCCCTTTCGGATGAAGCTGCCCCGGTGCGTCCCGCCCCTCACGATCGTGAGAAAGGGAAGAACATAATAAATAGAAAAGCCTTGACAAACGCACATAAAGTGAGTAAACTGCATTTTGTTACAGAGCTATGACGAAACGAGCCGAATCGTCCGCACCGCAGAGAGGGGTCGGTTGCTGCGAGACCCTGTGAGGCGCTTCGGCGGCCACTTCCGAGCTTTCCCGGGAAAACCGGGGCGTTTGCCCGCGTTAAGGGCGCTTGAGATGCCGCGTGCGCGGCAATCAGGGTGGTACCGCGAATCGACCTTCGCCCCTGTACAGGGGCGGAGGTATCTTTTTTTGGAGGACAATATGGAAAAATACGGCCTGAACCAACTGCGAGAGATGTTTCTCTCCTTCTTTGAGACCAAGGGGCACCTGAGACTGCCCAGCTTCTCGCTGATCCCGCAGGGCGATGCGAGCCTGCTGCTTATCAACTCCGGCATGGCGCCGATGAAGCCCTACTTCAAGGGCGAGCAGGACCCGCCGCGCCACCGCGTCTGCACCTGCCAGAAGTGCATCCGCACCGGCGATATCGAGAACATCGGCAAAACCGACCGCCACGGCACCTACTTCGAGATGCTCGGCAACTTCTCCTTCGGCGACTACTTCAAGCACGAGGCCATCGCCTGGAGCTGGGAGTTTCTGACCTCCCCCGAGTGGGTCGGGCTTGACCCGAACCGCCTCTATCCCTCCGTCTATGTCGATGACGACGAGGCGTTCGACATTTGGAACAAGGAGATCGGCATTGCGCCCGAGCGCATCTTCCGCTTCGGCAAGGAGGACAACTTCTGGGAGCACGGCGCCGGTCCCTGCGGCCCCTGCTCGGAAATCTACTACGACCGCGGCGAGAAGTACGGCTGCGGCAAGCCGACGTGCACGGTCGGCTGCGACTGCGACCGCTATATCGAGGTGTGGAACAACGTCTTCTCCCAGTTCGACAACGACGGGCAGAACCACTACACCGAGCTCAAGCAGAAGAACATCGACACCGGCATGGGGCTTGAGCGTCTCGCCGTCGTCTGCCAGGATGTGCAGTCCCTCTTCGACGTGGACACGGTCATGAACATCACGCATAAGGTGAGCGAGCTCACCGGCGCGCACTACGGCGAGAGCCACAAGCGCGACGTGTCCCTGCGCGTCATCACCGACCACATCCGCTCCGGCGTCTTTATGATCTGCGACGGCGTGCTGCCCTCCAACGAGGGGCGCGGCTATGAAGTCGGAGGCCAAGCGGTCTT
>JAZQCO010000095.1:0-4727 GCA_045546335.1 Candidatus Limivicinus sp.
CTTCCTAAGACCGCTTGGCCTCCGACTTGGTCAACGTGCAGAACGGCTACGACCTGCTGGTCAGCACCATCAATGGTGCCGCAGGCGGTCTGGGCTTTACACTGGCAATTGTCCTGTTCGCTTCCATTCGTGAGCGTGTGGAGAAGGCAGAGTGTCCTGAAAGTTTCAAGGGTTACCCCATTGCGCTGATCGCTGCCGGTCTGCTGGCACTGGCCTTCATGGGCTTCTCCGGCCTCCAGGTTTGGCCGATGTAAGGGAGGAGTAAAGATATGATGAACGTTATTTTTGCTGTTGTCGTCCTCGGCGTGATCGCCGTTGTGTTCGGCTTCGTCCTCTCCGTTGCGGCCAAGGCCTTTGAGGTCGAGGTCGATGAGCGTCTGCCTCTGATCACTGCCGCTCTCGCCGGCGCCAACTGCGGCGGCTGCGGCTATCCCGGCTGCGACGGCTACGCCGCCGCTGTCGCGCGCGGCGAAGCGCCGTGCAACAAGTGCGTCGCCGGCGGCGAGGCCACGGCGGCGAAGGTCGCAGAGATCATGGGCGTTGCGAATAACGCCGCCGATAAGATGGTCGCCTTCGTTCCCTGCTCCGGCTCCAACTGCAACGCCGAGGCGCGCTTCAACTACTCCGGCCCCGAGGATTGCCGCGCGGCGATGCTCTTTGGCGGCAAGAGCAGCAAGCTCTGCACCTTCGCCTGCATCGGCCTTGGCAACTGCGCGCGCGCCTGCCAGTTCGACGCGATGCACATCGTTGACGGCGTGGCGAAGGTCGATCGCCTCAATTGCGTCGGCTGCGGCGCCTGCGTGGACGCCTGCCCGAAGAGCCTGCCCAAACTCATCCCCGAGAAGCAGAAGATCATGCCCGCCTGCTCGAGCCTCGACAAGGGCGCGGCGGTCATGAAGCAGTGCAAGGTCGGCTGCATCGGCTGCATGAAGTGCCAGCGCGAGTGCCCGGCGGACGCGATCAAGGTCGTGAACAACCTCGCCGTCGTCGATCCCGACAAGTGCATCCAGTGCGGCCACTGCGCCGATATCTGCCCGCGCCATATCATCAACTACTTCGACGCGAAGTACCAGATCGGCGAGAAGGCGTAAGGACTGTGAAAACCGCAAGGGCTTGTCTCAAAACGTCGGATTTTGAGAGATGAGCCGTTTTCGCTGTAGGGGCGCTTCACGAAGCGCCCGCGCAGAGCATTCTTGAATCTATCAGAAAATATGGGCGAATTCGTAACATTTGATACGAATTCGCCCATATTCGATAAAGGACGTTCGGTATTTGCCGACGGGCGATTCGTGAATCGCCCCTACGAGGTCAGGCGGCCTGGCCGCAGCGTTTTGAGACAGCCCCTTTTGCGCTGCCGTGGATTACTTCTTCACCGTGAGCTCCACGGTCACGGGCTCAAGCTGGCCGACCGTGATCGTGACGCTGGCCTTGCCGCCGCGTCCGGTCGTGCGGATATACGCGCCCGCCATGCCGCCCTCGGCGGTCGTGATTGCGGGGCCGACCAGGGCGATGGGGCCGCGCGTCTTCCACTGCACCGGAAGCTGCGCGTAGGGGGCGAGGTTGCCGTTTTCATCGAGCACACGCACGCGCAGCGCCGCCATGTCGTAGCAGTCGCCCTCGTGCAGCTCGCTCTGGCTCACGCGCACCTCGGCGTGGAGATCCTGCCCGGGGCAGCTCTCACGCACGGCGACGGTCTCTCCGCCGATGCGCGCCTCATAGCGCCAGCGGGTCGCCTCGCCGCCCCAGTTGCCGACGTAGCGGCCGTAGAGCTTGTTCACATCGTCAAAGCTGAGCTTGTAGCGGCGCAAGGTGGCCAGCCCCTTCGCCTTCACGGTCACGGGCGAGGCGGAGACGCCGTACTTGGCGAGCGCTTGCAGCAGCTCCTTCACGGCCTTCGCCTTTGCAGGCTCGAAGCCCTCGGCGGTCTCGAGCAGCGCGCCGATCGTGTCGTCGAGCTTGATCGGCCCGTGCGCCAGCCCCTCCCAGCCCTGGGGGCGGAAGGTGGCGACGTAGTGGTCGTTCTTGTACAGCACCAGCTCCTCGGCGTTGGTGAAGGCATAGATCTCGCCCATGTTGCCGCCGGGATAGTCGCCGATCTCCATCGGGCAGCCGAGCTCGAGCACAGGCTTGTCGCCCTGGCTCGAATAGGTCGCGGCGGCGAGCTTGGGATTGCGGAAGGCGTCCAGCACGCCGTGGTAGCAGATCTTGTCGCCCGAGCCGAAGTCCTTGTGCGTGGCGTAGTCGAACATGCACCAGCCGAAGCACCCGGCGTGCTCCCCGTCGGCGAGCGCGGCGTTGAGCACCCGCGCGTGGCGCAGGGCGTGCTCCTGACGGCGCTCCCAGGTGTCGAAGCTCTTGGTCGGGAACATGTGCCCACTGTGCTCGGAGATCAGCAGCGCCTTGGACATGTCGGGCGTGACCTTGCTCTTCGGGCGGCAGCCGGGATTTTGCCCGGTGTGGGAGAAGTCGTTGTAGGCGTAGACATCCTCAAGCAGGCTGCTCTGCTGCAAATAGCGCACGCCCGAGGTGGGGCGGCTGGGGTCGAGCTGATGGGCGAGGGCGTTGGTGCGGGTGTAGAAGGCGTCGTTATCCTGGCTCTCGTTGATGCGCACGCCCCAGAGCACGATGCTCGGGTGGTTGCGGTATTGCAGCACCATCTCCCGCACGTTCTCCACCGCCTGATCCTGCCACGCCTCGTCGCCGACGTGCTGCCAGCCGGGGATCTCAGTGAACACGAGCAGACCCAGCTCGTCGCAGGCGTCGATGAAGTGCTGGCTCTGCGGATAGTGCGAGGTGCGCACGGCGTTGACCTGCAGCTCCTCCTTGAGGATGCGCGCATCCTCGCGCTGCAAGTGCGCGGGGGCGGCGTAGCCGATGTAGGGGAAGCACTGGTGGCGGTTGAGGCCGCGCAGGAAGCTCTTTTTGCCGTTGAGATAGAAGCCGTCGGCGCGAAACTCGACCGTGCGGAAGCCGATGCGCGTCTCCACGCTGTCAATGCAGTTTTGCGCGCTGTCGAAGAGCTCGGCGCGGCAGGTGTAGAGCTTCGGGGACTCGGGGCTCCAGCGCTCGGCGCGCGGGACGCGGATCGTGTAGCGCTCCTGCCCCTTCTGCGAGGCGAGCACGCGCTCGCCGTCGAGCACGCTCACGCGCGTGTAGGCGGCGTGGCCGGAGATCGTGAGCACGACCTCGAGCCGGTCGTGGCTCGCCGCCACGGCGTAGATATCCTCGATGTAGTCGCGGCTGCGCACATCGAGCCAGACCTCGCGGTAGAGCCCGCCGTAGGTCAGATAGTCGATCACATAGCCGAAGGGCGGGATGCTGCCGTTCTCGCTGCTGTCGAGCTGCACGGCGATCTCGGCCTCCTCACCGACCGTCACAAGCTCGGTGATCTCCACGCGGAAGGCGGTGTAGCCGCAGCGGTGCTCGGCGGCGCGCTGTCCGTTGACGTAGACGACGGCGATGTGCGCCGCGCCGTCAAACTGCAAAAACAGGCGCTTGTCCGCGTACTCCGCGGGGATGGCGAGCTTCCTGCGATAGCCGCACAGGCGCTCATAGTCGCGCGGGGCGGAGTAGTGCAGGGGGGATTCGTTTACGGTGTGCGGCAGACGCACGCTCTCCGCCTCCCCCTCGAAGGCGAGGAAGGCGTCGCTCCAGGTGTCGGTAAATTCCCATCCGTTACATAAGCTGATCATGTCTCTTCTTCTCCTGCTTCTTTATCTAAATCGTCTATGGCGAAAAGCTCCTTGGCGATCGCGCTGATGCGCGCCTCGAGGTCGCCGGGAACGCCGTCCTCGGCGGCGGGCTCAGCGGCTGGCTCTTCCTCGGCGGGGTAGAGCCCGCAGAGAAAGCTCTGCCAGGAGCTGTTCAGTTCATCGAGCGCGGCCTGCTGCTGCTCGCGCACGCGGGTGAGGCACTGCTCCACCATCTTCACAGCGAAGTCGCGCTGCTGGCGATCCTCCTCCTCGAGAGCGCGTCGGCGCTGCTCGGCCTCGTTCAAAATCGCGTCGGCGCGCTCGTTGGCCTTCTCGAGGATCACGCGGTAGACGCTCTGCGCGGAGTAGACCGCGTCGGTGATTTCCTCACGCCGCTCGCTGTGCGAGGCGAGCTGCTGCCTGAGCGAGGCGATTTCACGCGCCATGTTCTCGCTGCGGCGCTGCTCGGCGGCGAGCTGTTCTTTCGCCGCGGCAAGCTCGTCGTTGAGCACCTTCGCCTGCTTCTCGATCTCATCGAACACCGCCTCGACCTTGTTGGCGTTATAGTATTTTCTCTTGACCAGATCAATGGCTATCGCATCAAAATACGCCTGATCCAGCGCCATAGTACCACCTCGGTTTTCTTGTTATTTTCTCCATTATATCAAAGCTGCGGACAGGAATCAAGCGCAGGGGAAGAAAATGAAAAGTGAAAAGAGAAAAGTGAAAAATGAAGGTGTCGCCTGACGGCGACGGATTGGATAAGTGAAAAGATAAAAGATAAAAATGAAAAGTTGTTGTGTCGCCTCCGGCGACGGATTGGAAAAACACAAATTCACGGTTTGTCGTAGGGGCGATTCTTGTCAATGAATAATGAATAATGAATAATGAATAATGAATAATTGTGGTGTCGCCTCCGGCGACGGATCGGAATAGAGGCAAATTCACGGTCTCGCCGTAGGGGCGATTCATGAATCGCCCGGCAGCACCGCGCCGGTCACGCATTTCGCCCGGGCGGGACGTTAGATGCGGGTT
>JAZQCO010000096.1:0-18514 GCA_045546335.1 Candidatus Limivicinus sp.
CGTGACCGATGTCTGCATTTTTGCCAGGGCAAAAATCGGTGTGGCAATCCGCATCCTTTTGAACCGTCTGAACTGTGCAAACTGTATAAAGGAGAGACGGATTCCCACGCCAGTGTTGCGACACTGGCTCGGAATGACGGGGTAGACTGAATAGTTACTGTTTAGTGAATCATTCTATCACAGCCTTTCCGATTGTACAACAGATTTTCTGCGATCCTCGCGGTGAAGGTCTGCGATTTCCAAATTTTCCTTTTTTGTATTTACAGGACATTTTCTTCATGCTATACTAAATTGAATAAGTATGTACGGCCACTTCCTGTCAGAACGGAGGAGACGCCATGAAAGCCCCCTCGCACTATCCTCGACTGTCCGCGCTGCTGCTCCTGCTCGCGCTTTCGCTCTCGCTGTGCGCCTGCGGCGCACGGGATACCGCCCCGCCGCAGGAGGCCGCGCCCGATCTCTCGCGCTACCTTGTCAGCGTCGAGGACGAGCCGGAGACCGTGGACTTCCAGCGCACGACGATCCACTACACCATCGCGCAAAACGTCTTTGACCGCCTGGTGGAGATGGGGTCCGCCCCAGACGGCGCAGCGCAGGTGCTGCCCGCGCTCGCCGAGAGCTGGTCGCTCTCGGACGACCGGCTCAGCTACAGCTTCCGTCTGCGTGAGGGCGTGCGCTTCTCGAACGGCGAGGCGCTGACCGCCTCGGACGTGCTCTACACCTTCACGCGGCTGCTGACGCATCCGGAGTCCCGCAACCGCGACATCGCCGCCGGGATACGCGGCGCGGGGGCGCTGCTGCGCGGGGAGACGCGGGAGCTCGAGGGCTTTCGCATCCTCAATGACCGGGAGTTTACCATCACGCTCTCCGAGCCCTACGAGGGCTTTCTCGCCTGTCTCTCGATGCCGGGCGCGTCCATCCTCGACGCCGAGACCACCGAGCAGGCCGGGGATCGCTTCGGCCTGGAGGCGGCCTGGACGGTCGGCACCGGCTCGTTCATTCTGGACAGCTGGGAGCCGGGCTGGGGCATGATCCTGCGCGCCAACACCGACTGCTGGCAGGGCGCGCCGCGCTGTGAGGGGCTGATCCTGCGCTTTTACGAGGATCCGGAGGAGATCCGGCTCTGCTTTGACGAGGGGGAGCTCGACCTGCTCGATCTCGACGAGGTCGGAAAGCGCGCCGAGTTCTACCTGCACGGGGACATCTACCCCGACAGGCTCTACACGGTCAACCGCATCGGCATCAATTACATTGCGCTCAACGAAGCCGTTCCCCCGCTCGACGACGTGCGCGTGCGCCGCGCCTTACAGCTTGCGCTGAACCGGGAGCTGCTGCTGGACGTGGCCTACAGCGGCCTCGGCGAAGTGGAAAACGGGATCATGCCGCAGGGGCTCTACGGCCATAACGAGGCGCTGGAGGCGCTGCCCTATGACCCGGAGGCCGCCCGCGCGCTGCTCGCCGAGGCGGGCTGCCCCGAGGGCTTCTCCCTCACGGTGAGCGCGAGCGGCAGCTCGACGACGCAGGAGATCGCCCTGCTGCGCGCGGCCGCGGATATGTGGGCGGAGATCGGCGTGGACGTGCGGATCGAGGCGCTGGAGTATGAGCAGTTCCTGCGCCGCCGCTCAGCCGGAGAGCTCGCCTGCTACACTGCCTCCTGGGCGGCGGACTTCAACGACCCGGACAACTTCTTCTCCACCTTCTTCGGGAGCGAGGAGAACACGCGCTTTCGCTCTCTGTGCTATCCGCGCGAGGAGATCATGGCGCGCGTGCGCGCCGCGCGCGGCATTGCCGAGCCGGAGGCGCGCATCGCCGAATACCGCGCGCTCGAGCGCATCATCGTGCACGAGGACGCGGCGTGGATCCCGCTCTTCTCGCGGCAGCGCTGCTACGTCCGTTCCGAGCGGCTCAGCGGCATCTGCTCGTCCTGGAACGGCTCTGTCAAGAATATGTACCGCAACATGTCGGTCACAGATGAGGATTGCGCGCCATGAAAAGATATTCCATCCGCCTTAAAATCACCGCCATCGCCATCGCGGCGGTGCTCACGACGCTCCTGTCGATCCTGCTGCTGAGCGCCTCGAGTATTCAGGCCGAGTCCGACCGGCGCTCGGTCGAGGTCATGCGCCTGATCGGCCAGACCACGGCGAACACGCTCGATGCGTATTTTGTGAGCGTGGAGCAGGCCGTGGATATGGCCGCGAACGAGGCCATTGATCTGCTCGACAGCGTAGTGCTCGCCGAGTGCGGCGCGGTGGGGCGCGAGAGCACGCGCACACCGGAGCAGAGCGCGCGGCTCGATGTCTATCTTCAGGAGCACTGCGAGCAGATACAGCGCATCTTTGAAAACGTCGCGAGCCACACGCGCGGCGTGATCACCTATTACTACTGCCTGAGCCCCGACGTCAGTGAGACGGAGCACGGCTTCTTCTACTCCCGCGTGGGGAAGGCGGGCTTCTTTGCCCGCGAGCCGCTGGACGCGCGCACGCTCGATCCGGACGATACCGAGCACACCACTTGGTACTTCTCCCCCATCCAGCACGGGCGGCCGTCCTGGGTGGGACCCTACACGGCGCACTTTCTCGATGAGATGTGGATCTGCTCCTATCTCGTGCCGATCTATAGCGCCGGGACGCTCATCGGGGTGCTGGGCATGGATATCCCGATGGATACGCTGATCGGACAGGTCAGTCCCCTCCGCGTGTATGAAAGCGGCTTTGCCAGCCTGTGCGATGCCGACGGGCGCATCTACTACCACCCGGTCATGGCTGCGGGAGCAACGCCGGAGCTGACAAAGCTCAACGTCTCCCGGGAGCTGCTGCACGAGGAGGACAGCGGCGAGGCGCTCATCCGCTATCAGTCAAACGGCCAGCGGCGGCAGATGTCCTTCTCCACGCTGCGAAACGGCATGAAGCTCGTCATCACCGCCCCCGTGCGGGAGATCAACGCCTCCTGGCTGCACCTTGTGCGCACGGTGCTGCTGGTCGCGCTGCTGGTGACAGTGTTCTTCGCCGGGATGCTGATGCTCTTCATGCGCCTTGCCACCCGGCCGCTCGTGAACCTGACCGCCGCCGCCCGGCGCCTCGCCGCCTCGGACTACGACGTGCCGCTGCCCTATCACGGGCGCGACGAGGTGGGCGAGCTGACCGACGCCTTCCGCCTCATGCGCGACCAGCAGAAGGCCTATGTCGCCGACCTCAACCGCCGCGTATATACCGACGATCTGACGGGGCTGCCCAACTTCCGCTCCTTCTTCATTCTCGCCGAGGCGGCGCGCGACTCCCTGCGCGAGAGCGGCAATTCGCCCGCCCTGCTCTATTTTGACCTCATCGGCATGAAGCACTTCAACCGCCAGTACGGCTTCGAGGAGGGCGACAGGCTGATCTGCGCCGTGGGGGAGCTGCTTGAGCGACGCTACGGGAGGCAGTATATCTGCCGCATCGGGCAGGATCAGTTCGCCGCTGTCGCCGCGGAGGAGGGCTTGCAGGAGAAGCTGCAGGAGCTGTTTAACGAGGTACAGGGCGCAAACGGCGGCCGGTCGCTGCCGCTGCGCGTCGGCGTCTATCCCGACCGGATCGAGGACGTGCCCTTCAGCGTCGCCTGTGACCGCGCCAAATACGCCTGCGACCTCAAGCGCGGCGTCTTCGTCTCCTGCTGCCGCTACTACGAGAGCGGGATGCAAAAGCAGGTCGAGCAGGTGCGCTATGTGGTCAACCACCTCGACCAGGCCATTAGCGAAAAGTGGATCCAGGTCTACTACCAGCCGATCGTGCGCGCCGGGAACGGCCGCGTCTGCGACGAGGAGGCGCTCGCCCGCTGGATCGACCCCGACCGGGGCTTCCTCTCCCCCATCAGCTTCATCCCCGCCCTCGAGGACGCGGGGCTCATCTACAAGCTCGACCTCTATATGCTCGATCAGATCCTCGAGAAGATCGTCTCGCTGCGCGACAGCGGGCAGACGGTCGTGCCCTGCTCGGTCAACCTCTCCCGCTCGGACTTCGACGCCTGCGATATCGTCGAGGAGATCCGCAGCCGCGTGGACGCGGCGGGCGTGCGGCACGACAAGATCACCATCGAGATCACCGAGAGCGTCATCGCCACGGAATTTGACTTCATGAAGGAGCAGATCGCCCGCTTCCAGGAGCTGGGCTTCGCCGTGTGGATGGACGACTTCGGCAGCGGCTACTCCTCGCTCGATGTCCTGCAGAGCGTCCGCTTCGATCTCATCAAGTTCGACATGAGCTTCATGCGCAAGCTCGACGAGGGGGACGACGGCAAGATCATCCTCGCCAAGATGATGGAGATGGCCACCGCCCTCGGCGTGGACACGCTCTGCGAGGGCGTGGAGACCGAGGCGCAGAGCCGCTTCCTCCAGGAGATCGGCTGCTCGAAGCTCCAGGGCTATTTCTACAGCAAGCCCCTCTCCTTCGCGGACCTGCAGGCGCAGCGCGGCGACAGGCTCCGCTACGAAAATCCCGAGGAAACCGATTACTTCGAGGCCGTCGGGCGCGTCAACCTCTTCGATCTGAGCGTCATCGCCTCCGACGATCTGAGCGAAGCCATGCGCCACGCCTTCAACACCCTCCCCATGGGCATCATCGAGGTGCAGGGCGACAAGGCGCGCTTCATGCGCAGCAACCAGTCCTACCGGGACTTTGTACGCCGCTACTTCGGTTTCGATCTCTCGGCCGAGGGGCACGGCTTCCAGCCCTACAGCGCGGAGTTTATGCGAAACGTCGTCAAAACCTGCTGTGAGCAGGGCACCCGCTCGTTCTACGACGAGCGCATGCCCGACGGCTCGGTGGTGCACTCCTTCGCCCGCCGCATCGGCGTCAACCCAGTCACCGGCAGCGTCGCCGTGGCCGTCGCGGTGCTCTCCATCACAGAGCCGGATCGGAGCACCACCTACGCCGATATCGCGCGCGCCCTCGCCGCAGACTATTATAATATCTACGTCGTGGAGCTCGACACCGGGCGCTTCATTGAGTACAGCTCCACCGTCGGCGGTGAGGAGCTGGCCGAGGAGCGACACGGCGAGCACTTCTTCGCCTCCGTTGCGAGCGACGCCGCACGGCGCATCTACGAGGAGGATCGCGAGGGCTTCCTGCGCGCGTTCACCAAGGAGAACATCCTCCGTGAGATCGACGAGCAGGGTCTCTTCACCGCCGTCTACCGCCTGATCGACTCCGGCGCGCCGCACTACGCCAGCATGAAGGTCACGCGGATGCCCGGCGGCGACCGGATCATCGTCGGCGTGAGCATCGTCGATGCGCAGATGAAGCAGCAGGCCGCCGACGAGCACGTCCGCCGCCAAATGCCCGTTGACGGCGCCGTCAGCGATGAGGGCGTAAAATAACACATGCCCCTTGCGGAGCAGTTACCATAGTGGAAAGAAGGCGTGCTTTTTGTACTCTATCAGAACCAAGATCACGCTGATGACGGTCGGCGTGATCCTTATCGCCATGATTGTCGCCACCGTGTTCGGCGTGATCGCCATCGGAGATATCGGCCACCGCAGCGCCGAACAGATTCTCCGGCTGCTGTGCCAGACCGGGGAGAAGAACCTCGATCACTATTTCGAGAGCGTCGAGCAGTCTGTGGAGATGGTCTCCGCCTATGTGGCATCCGACCTCTCCGGTCTCGATGACGCCTCGCTCCAGGCGCATCTCGACCGCGTGAGCGGCATCTTCAGCCGCCTGACCCACAAAACCAGCGGCATTCTGACCTACTACTACCGTATCGACCCCAGCGTCTCCGACACCGTCAAGGGCTTCTGGTACGTCGATCTCGACGGAGAGGGCTTCCGGGCGCATGAGGTAACGGATATCACGCTCTACGACACCTCGGACACCGGCGCGCTCGTCTGGTTCACCGTGCCGAAGGACACCGGCCACGCCATCTGGCTCCCGCCCTACCTCACCGACAACCTCGACGTGCTCGTCATCTCCTACAACACCCCCGTCTACTATGAGGGGCAGTTCGTCGGCGTGATCGGCATTGAGATCGACTACTCCACCATGGCGAACGTGGTCGATCACATCACACTCTACGAGAACGGCTACGCCTTTGTCAGCGAGGACGACGGCACCGTCGTCTATCACCCGCGCGTCGATGTGACGGCGCTGGACGCGCCGCTGCGCCTCCCCCAGAGCCGCAGCGCCGGGGAGGGTCTTTACCGCTACCGCTACGACGGCATGGAGAAGCTCGGCGCCTCTCTGCCGCTCGAAAACGGGATGCGCCTGAACGTCACCGTGCCCGTGGACGAGATGTACGCCTCCTCGCGCAACTGGAGCTTTGAGATCGTGATGATCTTCCTGCTGATGCTGCTGGTGTTCCTCTATTTCATCCTGCACTTTACCGAGCATATCACCAAGCCCATCCGGGAGCTGGCCGAGGTCGCCGAGCAGGTGGAGGCCGGCAACTACGATAACGAGCTGCACTATAACGGGCGCGACGAGGTGGGCACGCTCACCCGTGCCTTCCGCAGCCTGAGCGTGAACCTCAAGGCTACCATCCGCAATCTGAGCGACCTCGCCTACGCCGACGCGCTCACCTCCCTGCGCAACAAGGGCGCCTTCGATATCTACATGGAGAACATCCAGCAAAGCCTCTCCGACCCCGAGCGCGCGCAGCCCTTCGCCGTGTGCATCTTCGACTGCAACAACCTCAAGACCGTCAATGACCGCTGCGGCCACGACAAGGGCGATCTCTCCCTCCAGCAGGCCGCCGCCATCATCTGCGAGGTCTTTGACCACAGCCCGGTGTTCCGCATCGGCGGGGACGAGTTCGCCGCCGTGCTGACTGGTCACGATTATGAGCACCGCGACGAGCTGACACAGCTTTTTGCACATCAATGCGCCGCAAAGCGCGAGCAGGAGCGGGAGGCCTGGGATCAGGTGGATGTGGCCTACGGCCTCGCCGTGTACGATCCTGCGGAGGACGAATCCGCAAACGCGGTCGTGCGCCGCGCCGACAAGACCATGTACGAGTGCAAATGGCGCTCCAAGCACGGAGAAGTGGCTTAAGACCTGATCCTCAGACCGCGCAGCAGCGCTGTGTGCTTCTCTCGCCCTGAGAGTATACTGCCCCGTCAGCAGACGAAGCCCCCTTATCCAAGTCAAAACTTTTTTCAGGAGGAACGATCCATGACAAACGTCCCTGAGGGAAAGCTCGGCCTCGTGGCCGTCAGCCGCGACTGCTTCCCCTACCGCCATGTGCTGATCCAGAAGCGCTTCCCGCACCACGGCGTGGGCGATATCGGCTACAATCAGCCGAAGTCCCTCCCCTATGCGACGGAGAATCCCTGGGCATGATGGAACTGACGAAAACTGCGCTCGGAATCGAGCTTGGCAGCACCCGCATCAAGGCCGTGCTGATCGACGAGCACCACGTTCCCATCGCCTCGGGCGACTATGAGTGGGAAAACCAGCTTGTTGACGGGATATGGACGTACTCGATGGACGCCGTTCACACCGGATTGCAGACCTGCTTCTCAAGGCTCAGGGCCGACGTGAAGGAGAAATACGGCGTGGAACTTACCACCGTGGGAGCCATCGGCGTCTCCGCCATGATGCACGGCTACCTGCCCTTTGACAAGGACGGCAGACAGCTCGCGGAATTTCGCACCTGGCGCAACACGATCACGGGCGAGGCCGCCGAGAAGCTCACGGCGCTCTTTGGCTTCAACATCCCCCAGCGCTGGAGCATCGCGCATCTCTATCAGGCGATCCTGAACCATGAGGAGCACGTCAAGGATATCGCCTTCCTCACCACGCTTGCGGGCTATATCCACTGGCAGCTCACCGGAGAAAAGCTCGTCGGCGTGGGTGAGGCGAGCGGGATTCTGCCCGTTGACAGCGAGACGCTGGACTATGACGAGGGCATGGTGCAGAAGTTCAACGCCCTCACCGGCCTTTCCCTGCGCGGCATTTTGCCGAAGGTGCTGCCCGCCGGGGCGTGTGCCGGGGCGCTCACCGAGAGCGGCGCACGGCTCCTTGACCCCAGCGGCACCCTGCAAGCCGGGATTCCCGTCGCCCCCTGCGAGGGGGACGCGGGCACGGGCATGGTCGCCACGAACTCCGTGCGTCCGAGAACCGGCAACGTCAGCGCGGGGACGAGCGATTTTGCCATGATCGTGACCGAAAAGCCCCTCGGCGTGCACCGGGAGATCGACATGGTGACCACGCCCGACGGCGCGCCGGTGGCGATGGTACATTGCAACAACTGCACGAGCGATATCAACGCCTGGGTCAACCTCTTCGCGGAGTATTCCGCGCTGATGGGGCAGACTGTGAACAAGGGCGAGCTGTACACGAAGCTCTTTCAGGCAGCGCTCGAGGGCGACCCCGACTGCGGCGGGCTTTTGAGCTTCAACTACTTCTCCGGCGAGGGCGTGACCGCGCTCGACGAAGGGCGGCCGCTCTTTCTGCGCAGGCCGGACGCAAGGCTGAGTCTTGCAAACTTCATGCGCGCGCATCTGCTCTCCGCGCTCGCCACGCTGAAAATCGGGCTGGATATCCTCACGCAGACAGAGCAGGTCGCCATCGACAAGCTCTACGGGCACGGCGGCTTTTTCAAGACGCCCGAGGTCGGGCAGCGGCTCCTCTCGGCGGCGGTCGGCGCGCCGGTGTCTGTCATGGAGACGGCGGGCGAGGGCGGCCCCTACGGCATGGCGCTGCTGGGCGCGTATATGCTCTGGAGGGACGAGGGCGAGAGCCTCGCGGACTACTTGGACAGCAAGGTCTTTGCCGGAGCGAAAGCCGCAACGCTCATGGCGACGCGGGAGGATATCGCGGGCTTTGACCGCTTCCTCACGCGCTACAAGGCGGCGCTGGCTGTGGAAAAGAAAGCGATCGAGGTGCTGTGATATGCTGGAAGAACTGAAACAGCAGGTGTGCGAGGCCAATCTTCTTTTGCCGAAATACGGCCTTGTGACCTTTACCTGGGGCAACGTTTCCGCCATCGACCGGGAGAGCGGTCTCGTGGTCATCAAGCCCTCGGGCGTGAGCTACGAGGGGATGACGGCGGCGGATATGGTGGTCGTCGATCTCGACGGCAGGGTGGTCGAGGGCAAATGGAAGCCCTCGAGCGACACGGCGACGCACGTCGAGCTCTATAAGGCCTTCCCCGCTGTCGGCGGCGTGGTACACACCCATTCAAGCTACGCCACCTCCTGGGCGCAGGCGGGGCGGGATATCCCCTGCTACGGCACGACCCACGCGGACTACTTTTACGGCGATATTCCGTGTCTGCGCTGCCTCACAAGGCAGGAGATCGAGGAGGCCTATGAGCGCAACACCGGGCTTCTGATCGTCTCGGAGTTTGCGCGGCTCGGGAAGGATCCCGCCGCCGTGCCGGGGTGCCTCTGCAAGAACCACGGTCCCTTCGCCTGGGGCAAGGATGCCTTCGAGGCCGTCCATAACGCGGTGGTGCTTGAGGAGGTCGCGAAGATGGCCTATCGCTGCGAGACGATCCATCCCGCCGTCCGCCCCGCCCCGCAGGCTCTGCAGGATAAGCACTATCTCAGAAAGCACGGAGAGAACGCCTATTACGGGCAGGGCTGAATACCAACAAACGTCGAACGGTTTCGTTCGGCGTTTATTCTTGTAATCCCCCGGAAACTATGGTAAGATAAACAAAATCATAACAATGGGGAGGGATCGGCTTGGACGAGATCGAAAACCAAGAGCTGGAAGCCCTGGACTATGAATCTTTGCAGGAAAAGCGCAGCGACGAGCTGATGGAGCTGCTCGAGGGGCACCGCGTCCGCGAGCTGCAGCAGCGCATGGAGGAAATGAACGAGTACGACCTCGCGCAATTTCTCACAGAGCTCGAGGACAACCGGATGCCGATGGTCTTCCGTCTGCTCTCGAAGGACACCGCGGCGGACGTGTTCGCAAACTTTGAGCCGCCCGAGCAGCAGCGCATCATCGCCGCCATCACCGACTCGGAGCTCGCCGGGATCGTGGAGGAGCTGTATGTGGATGACGCGGTGGATATGCTCGAGGAGCTGCCCGCGAACGTCGTCAAGCGCGTCATGCGCGCCGCGACCTCCCAGACCCGCAACCTCATCAACCAGTATATGCACTACCCCGAGAACTCCGCCGGGTCGATCATGACCTCGGAGTATGTGGATTTGAAGAAATACATGTCCGTCAAGGACGCTATCGCCCGCATCCGCCGCATCGGAGAAGATCGGGAGACGATCTATGTCTGCTTCGTCATCTCCTCCACGCGCAAGCTCGAGGGCATCGTCACGGTCAAGGATCTGCTGCTGAACGACGACGACACGGTGATCGAGGATCTCATGGATCGAAACGTCATCTTCGCCACCACGACGGAGGATCAGGAGAGCGTGTCGGAGAAGTTCTCGGACTACGACCTGATGGCCATGCCCGTTGTGGACACCGAGGGGCGGCTTGTCGGCATCGTCACGGTTGACGACGTCATCGACGTTATGGAGCAGGAGGCCACGGAGGACTTCGAGATCATGGCCGGTATGACCCCGTCGGACAAGCCCTATTCCCGCACCGGTCCCATCGAGATGTGGAAAAACCGCATTCCCTGGCTCATGTTCCTGATGCTCTCGGCGACCTTCACAAGCATGATCCTCACCTCCTTTGAGGAGCGGCTCGCGGTCGTGGCGGGGCTGATCCCCTTCATCCCGATGCTCATGGGCACCGGCGGCAACTCCGGCGCGCAGTCGGCGACGGCGGTCATCCGCTCGCTCTCCCTGGGCGATGTGGAGCCGAAGGACGCGCTGATCGTGCTCTGGAAGGAGTGGCGCACGGCGGTGCTCTGCGGTGTATCGCTCGCGGCGGTGAACTTCGTGAAGATGCTGCTGCTCGACGGGCTGCTGCTACACAATCCCAACGTCACCGTCGCCGTCGCCGCGACCGTCAGCCTCTCGATCGTGTTCATCGTCATGTTCGCCAAGCTCGTCGGCAGCCTCCTGCCCATCGGCGCGGAGAAGATCGGCCTCGACCCCGCCGTTATGGCCAATCCCCTGATCTCCACGCTGACCGACGCCGTATCGCTGCTCATCTATATCTTTATCGCAAAGCTCATTTTGCATATTTGACATTCAAGGTGCTTTTGTTATGGATTTTGCGGTTTTACTCGGTAAAATGCTGATTTTCAGCGTCGTGATGCTCCTCGGCTACGTCTTTGCCCGCCGGGGGATGGTGGACAGCGCCTTCGCCCGCTCGACCAGTATGCTCGTGATGACGGTCTTTTTACCCGCGACGATCCTCAACTCTGTCTTCACCGCCTCGGCGAGCCCCGATCTTGCTGCGCTTATGAAGCTGCTCGCGCTCACAACGCTCTCCCTCGCCGTGGGCTATCTGATCGCCGCGCTCGCCGTGCGTCTGCTGCCCATCGGGAAGGATGCACAGCGCAGCAGCGTGTTTGAGCTGCTGATCGGCCTGAGCAACACCATGTTCATCGGCCTGCCCGTGGCGCAGTCGCTCTACGGCTCGGAGGCCGTGTTCTACTGCGCGCTGAGCTGCATCCCCTTCAATCTCTACTCCTACACCTACGGCGTCTGGCGGCTCACCGGCGGCGGCAAGGGCAGGCTGCGCGTGAAGGATATCCTCTCCGTGCCGCTGCTGGCGACGCTCGTTGCGGTGCTGGTGTTCTTCTTCCGCCTCCCGGTGCCGGGGCTTGTCAAGGAGCTTGCCGGGGCGCTCAGCGGCGCGACCATGCCCATGTCCCTGCTCGTGATCGGCTTCTCCATGGGCTCTGTGAGCCTCGCCGATGCCTTCAAGAATAAGCCGCTCTATCTTGTGAGCCTGCTGCGGCTGATCGTCGCGCCGGTGCTGGTGTGGCTGCTCGTGCGCTGCTTTACCGAGAACATCGTCCTGCTCACGACCTGTATGCTGCTCGCGGCAAGCCCCAGCGCCGTCATGGTCTCGGTCTTTGCGATCCAGTACAAGCGCGACAGCCTCTTTGCCGCCGAGGGCGTGCTGCAGAGCACCGTGCTCTCGATGGCGACGATCCCGCTGCTGCTGCTCGTTTTGGGGGGCTGAGAGATGCACATTCCAAGCGGCGCAAGCCAGACTGTGGAGCTGCTGCCCTTTGAAGACGCGCTCGCGCTCTCCGGGCACTCCGGCGCATACGATCCCGAAACCTGGCTCTATGTCCCCGACTTCTACACCGAATACCGTTACATACTCGGCACGCGCGGCCGCAACCCGCTCATCTGCATCGGCATCAACCCCTCCACCGCCGCGCCGGACGATCTGGACAACACCCTCAAGTCCGTCTCTCGCATCGCCGCCGGCAACGCCTACGACTCCTGGATCATGTTCAACGTCTACGCCCAGCGCGCCACACGCCCGGACGACATGGATCTCGAGCGCAACGAGGCGCTGCACCGCGAGAATATGCGCGCCTTCGCGTACATCCTCGCCTCCGTGGCGGAGGGCGGCGTCTCCCCGGCGATCTGGGCGGCCTGGGGCACGATCATCGAGAAGCGCCCCTGGCTCGCCGCCTGTGTGCGCGACATGGTGCGCCTCGGGCAGGACTACGGCGGGCACTGGCTGTGCGCCGGGAAGTGCTCGAACAAGGGGCACCCCCACCACCCGCTGTATCTGAGGAAGGACGAGGCGACGCGCCCCTTTGACATTGACACCTATCTGGAGATGCTTTGATGGAAAATACTCTCTCTTTGGCCGTGCTGCAGCTTCGCACGGAGACGGACTACGCCGTCACGATGGACAAGGCACACCGGATGCTTCGCGAGGCCGCCGCGCAGGGTGCGCAGCTCGCCGTGCTGCCGGAGATGTTCTCCTGCCCCTATGACCGGGCGTACTTCCGTGCCTTCGCCGCGCGTGGGCACGAGGAGACCGTCGCGTCCCTCTCGGCCTGGGCAAAGGAGTGCGGCCTGATCGTCGTCGGCGGCTCGGTGCCGGAGAGCGCGGACGGGAAGCTCTATAATACGAGCTTCGTCTTCGACGAGACCGGCGCGCTGCTCGCCCGGCACCGCAAGGTGCACCTCTTCGACGTGGAGCTGCCCGGGATGCGCTTTCACGAGTCGCACACCTTCGCGCCCGGCGACGCGGTCACGACCTTCGAGACGCGCTTTGGCACGATGGGGCTTGCGATCTGCTTCGACGTGCGCTTCCCCGAGCTCTTTCGCGCCATGGCGATGCGCGGCGCGCGCGTCATCCTGCTGCCCGCGCAGTTCAATACGACCACCGGCCCCGCCCACTGGGAGCTCGCGCTGCGCAGCCGCGCCGTGGACAATGAATGCTTCGTCGTCGGGGCGGCGGCCGCGCGCTATGAGGGCTTCGCCTACGAGTGCTGGGGGCACTCCGCCGTGGTCGATCCCCTGGGTACGATACTGAAAAGCTGCGATGAGCGCGAGCAGATCCTCACCGCCGCGCTCGACCTCGGGCGCGTCGATGCGGTGCGCGCGCAGCTTCCGACCTTCCTGCACCTGCGGCGGGATGTGTATGAGGTGGCAACATGATCCGTGATGATATTGCGGCCTATGTGCCGTTTAATGAGCAGGAGGAGCGCGACAAGGCGCTGATCCTCTGGTTCCTCGACCACAACCCCGACGCCTTCCTGCGCTCGAACACCCTCGCGCACATGACGGCCTCCGCCTGGGCGGTCAACCCCGCGCGCGACAAGGTGCTGATGATCTACCACCGCATCTACGACTCCTGGAGTTGGACAGGCGGCCACGCCGACGGGGAGAGCGACCTGCTCAAGGTCGCGCTGCGCGAGCTGCGAGAGGAGACGGGTGTGCGGCATCTGCACCCGGTGAGCGAGGACATTTTCTCCCTCGAGGTGCTGACCGTGGACGGGCATGAGAAGCGCGGGGAGTACGTCTCGAGCCATCTGCACCTGAATGTGACCTATCTGATCGAGGCCGACGAGCGCGACGCGCTGCACATCTGCGAGGCGGAGAACAGCGGCGTGCGCTGGTTTTCGCTCGATGAGGCGCTTAAGGCTTCCAGCGAGCCCTGGTTCGTCGAGAGGATCTACCGAAAACTCAACGAAAAGCTCAAGCGCTTATAACGAAACTCACGAGAGCGCTGATTCCTCAGCGTTTCCCCAGAAAGACAGAGAGGGTGAAATGACATGGCTGCGCTGCAATACTGGCTCTGGCTCTCCGCCGCCGGGCTGCGCCCGAGGGCGCTCGCCGCGCTGCTCGAGCGCTACGGCGACGCGGAGGCGGCCTTCTTCGCGCCAAAAGGCGAATATGCCTCGCTCCCCGGCATCGGCAAGGCCGAGGCCGCCGTGCTCGAGCGGCGCGACCTGCTTCGCGCGCGGCAGATTCAGGATCTCTGCGAGGAGCAGGGCATCCGCATCCTGACGCTCCAGGACGCCAACTACCCCCGCCGTCTGCGGCAGATCTACGCCCCGCCCGCCGTGCTCTATGTCAAGGGGCGGCTCCCGCGCCTTGACGAGAGCCCCGCCATCGCCGTGATCGGTACGCGGCACAATACGCTTTACGGGCTGGATATGGCCATATCGCTCACCACAGAGCTGGTGCAGGGCGGCGGTGTGATCGTCACCCCGCTCACCAGCGCGATCGAGCAGGAATCCGCCCGCGCCGCTCTGCGCGCCGGAGGCTGCTGTATCGCCGTACTCGGCGTTCCCCACGAGCAGGACAACCGGGCATTGATGAAGGAGCTATGCACGCGCGGTGCTGTTGTGAGCGAATACCCGCCCCTCACCCGCCCGCTGCGGGTCTACTTCCGCGACCGCAACCGCGTCGCCGCAGGGCTCAGCGTCGGCGTTCTGGTCATCGAAGCTCCTGAGAAGAGCGGAACCGCGCTCTTTGCCATGGAGGCAGCGGAGCAGGGCAAGGAGGTCTTCGCCGTGCCCGGGAACGTCGGCTCTCCCACCGCCGCCGGGACGCTCAAGATGCTGCGCGACGGCGCGCATCTCGCGACCTGCGGCTGGGATGTGCTTCAGGAGTTCCGGCTGCTCTTCCCCCGCACGATCCGCGAGTCGGGCAGCGAGATGAGGCTCGCCGCCCCCTCCCATTTTGAGCGTGACGTCGCGCCGCCTCCGCCGAAGGAGGAGAAGGAGCGTCCCACCCTCCGCCAGCAGCTCGAGGGGCTCAATGAGGCAGAGCTGCGGGTCATCAGCGCCATCGGCAAGGGAGAGCAGCACATTGACGATATCATCGAGGAGAGCGGTCTCTCCGCCGCCGTCGCCCTCGGGACGCTGACGCTCCTCGCCATCAAGGGCTATGTCCGCAAATGCCCCGGCAACCGCTACGCCTTGAAGGTCACACGCTGAAAAAATGGCTGAACGGACGACCGTTCAGCCATTTTCACCATAAGCTCCAGCGCTTCTTCTGGTAGGGCTCTGAGGCCACCGCGAGACAGGTGTAGCCCGTCGCGGCGATCGCCTCGCGCAGCGCACTCTCCTCCGGCGCCTCCTCTGACAGGAACGTCGCCTCGCCCTTCGTGTGTGAGGCCGCGACCTTCTTCGCACCGGGTACGCTTTTGCGGATCACGTCCTGAATGTGCGCCTCGCACATTGAGCACATCATACCGTCGATCTTGACTGTGGTTTTTATCATATCCAATCCCTTCCTCTCTGCCGCGCTGCCCTTTCAAGCGCAGCGCTGTCGGCTTTTTCACAGCGCATCCCGGCATGGCCACCATCGGCTTCCCCGTGCTCCATCCCGCACAGCTACCGTCGGCTTTTCTCGCACTCCATCCCGGCACGGCCACCGTCGGCTTTTCTCGCGCCTGTGTGTACTGTGTTATCTCGCGGTTAGTGACTGCTAACTATTATACGCTCCCCTCCCCCGTTTTTCAAGTCCGACCTCCGCAGCATCACGAAAGCAGCAGCAAACGTGCGGCGCTGATGCGGCCGCTAAAAATCTTTTCAAAAACTGAAAAAAACTGTTGACAAATCGAGTAGAATTTGCTATTATACATCCTGCGCCGAGGAACTGATCCAAGCGGCAAGCGAAAATTGAAGATGGGGGTATAGCTCAGCTGGGAGAGCGCTTGAATGGCATTCAAGAGGTCAGCGGTTCGACCCCGCTTATCTCCACCACCGAGTCCTGAAAACCATTGGTTTTCAGTACTTTTTCTTTGTCAAAATGGTGGTTTTTGACCTATGGCGACCTTTTTCTCAAATTGGCTCGCTATAGGCAATTCGCTCGCTACATTTTTTCTTGAATGCATATTGAATCACGATGATTTTATAAAGTCCAATATGTTTCCATGGACACCGCGTCCATTTTTCGTAAAGGCCTCGCTGAAGCGTTGGACCGCTTCCTGACGCTGCGGCTCCTGCGCATGTGCATAGTAGAAGGTCATATCGATATCCGCATGACCAACAATACTTTGCACCGTTTTCGGATCAACGCCCATTGCTATCATCTGAGAAACATAGGTATGTCGACAGCAATGCGGTGTCAAAACACGAACGCCTTCAATTTGTTCAAGAGCTTTCTTGAACTGGTTGCGGAAATAAGAAGGTGTACAGGGCATATCAGGTTTTCCAACCTCCCAAATAAACTTCTTATCCGTATCTCGCAGATTTCTGGCGCAGTATCGTACAAACTCCGGAACCGGGATCGTACGATAACTATCATTGGATTTGGGCGTGCCGATATCAACAGTGCCCTTTATCCGTACCACAGCCTGCGCGATATTGATGGATGAACCGTCCGCAGAGATATGCCTCGGCTCTAATGCCAGCAGCTCCTGCGTTCTCATACCAGTCGCAAGCAGAAGACGGATACTCCAGCCGATCCTATCATCTGGAAGTTCCTCGAACAGCTTCCGCATTTCATCTGCAGTAAAAGCTTCCTTTGACTTGGGCGGTTGCTTGCGCATCTTTTCCGCATAGGCTACAGGATTCTTCATGAGGATGTCGTTGGCGACCGCCTTGTTGAAGATTTGGAACAGCATACCTCGACATTGCG
The DNA here is from genome assembly GCA_045546335.1 of Candidatus Limivicinus sp. GTDB lineage: Bacteria > Bacillota > Clostridia > Oscillospirales > Oscillospiraceae > Limivicinus. The sequence continues at coordinate 16,904 of JAZQCO010000096.1, forward strand.
CAATATAGGAATGGGACCTCCCATCCTTGCGAAGCTTCTTTAGGAATTGCTCGATATCCATCGCCTTAATCTCAGAAAGTCTCCGGCGACCAAAGTGATCCTTCAGGATCCGCAGGGTGTACCGATAGCTCTCTTGAGTCGTGGGCTTGATATTGTCCTGGTGGTTTCCATACCACGTATCCGCCCACTCTTCAAAACGAAGATCCTCCGCAAGCAGAAGTCCTTCTGCCATCTTCCGCTTGAACTCGTCTCTCTTTTGGAGAGCCTCCTTTTGGGTTTTTCCTATAAATGTGCGTATATCACGCGTACCGTCAGGCTTATACCCGACCATGAGCTGGCACATCCAGCTACCATTTTCTAACTGGCGAAGAGAACCTTCACCATTTGCCCGTTTTCTTGCCATTTTTACTCCTTTCTTATGGCAAATACGGTGTTTCATCACACATATTATACCATATAGACACAAAAAACACATTAATAAATAATGAACTCTTGAAACAAAAAACCGCCAAGGAATGCACCTGTAATAGATGTCTCCTTGGCGGTTTTTCCTATTTAATTTTCATGACGATATTGACGGTTTTGACGGTATTATCCTATATCAGAAACATCGTCATTATCGTACATATCGACAACGGCTTCCAGCCGTATTTGCCTGCCGTTGGTGCCTCTGCTCCGAGTGAATCTCACACCATACTGATTTTCCAGTTCCTGCATCTGGGCGTTCAATCGCCTGGATAGTGCATTTGCTTTCAAATTCAGTCTGGGGTTCAGCGTCTGCAGCTGTACGCACAGCTCCTCTGCTGTGCCTTCCCACAGTTCCTGCTGCTCCATCAGCATAGCGATAGCCGACAAAACCGGGTCCAACTGTTCCTCCGGCAACTCATCCGTATAGCCAATGAACTCCCAACACATGGTCTCGAGGTTCTGTGTCAGACTGATTTTGGCATCCTGGAAGTCACGACCGGTCATGGAAATGCTACCCTTCGGTACACGGCGCATGGGTCGCTCCAGTACCATTGCACCGTCAGCGCAGCCCATGATCCCGGTAGTTCCGGAGATCATATCCATAATGTCACCAGCTTCCTGCTTTCGAGTATGGTGCACGATCAGCATAGTGATCCCATACCGTTCTGCGATCCGCTTGAACGCTGTCATGGTGGCGTAGTCATCTGCATAGGCACTGGCGCGGGAATACATTTCCCGAACCCTGATCAGCGTATCCACGATCACCAGCTTTGTCTGCGGGTGTTTACGCAGATAATTGGTTACCTGCTCTTCAAACCCTTCGCTAAGCCTTCCCGCGTCAATCGCGAAGCTGATAGCGCCGGTTTCTCCGCCACAGATCCGTATCAGCCGACTCTGGAGTCTCCGCTCTGTGTCCTCCAGAGCGAGATACAGGACCTCGCTTTTTTGGACCTTTCGCCCCCACAGGGATAGCCCCATACTCACACAGTGGGCAATCTGCAACACCAGCCAGGACTTGCCGATTTTGGACGCGCCGGCAAGGATGTACAATCCCGGTGCCAGCATGCCCTCGATCAGCTCATGCTGAGGATCAAATTGCTTGTCCATCAGACTGGCTGCAGTAATTGTCTCCAGGTGTGTGAT
>JAZQCO010000097.1:0-38862 GCA_045546335.1 Candidatus Limivicinus sp.
GCAGTGGAGCATCTTCTCACGCACCATCTCGGCGCAGACCTGTGCGTCGGGCTGGTCGGTGGTCATATCGTCGGGGAAGAGCTGAGGGCCTTCCTGTGCGTACTTCTCCAGCTGCTTCAGCAAATCCTCCAAACCGTCGCCTGTGCGGGCGGAGATGGGGATGATGGCATCGAAACCGTCGTATTCTGCGCTGTAAGCAGCAATGACCTCCAAAAGGGCGGCCTTATCCTCCACCGTGTCCACCTTGTTGATGCACAACACGGCGGGGAGCTTTTCCTCACGGATGCGCTGGAGCAAAATGCGCTCGGGCTCACCCACATGGGCGATGGGCTCTACCAGCAGGAGGGCGGCCTCCACGGAGGAGAGGCTCTCCCGCACCACCTTCACCATGTAGTCGCCGAGGCGGGACTTGGGCTTATGGAGGCCGGGGGTATCCAGCAGGACAAACTGGGTATCGTCACGATTCACTACGCCGTAAATGCGGTTGCGGGTGGTCTGGGGCTTGTTCGAGACGATGGCGACCTTCTCGCCCACCAGAGCGTTGGTCAGCGTGGACTTGCCGACGTTCGGCCGCCCGCAGACGGTGATCATTGCCGATTTTGTCATTTGAATACTCCTTAATCCTTATCTTCCATAATCGCTTTTTCCCGCGCGCGCATCTGCCTTTTCTGCTCGCCCTCGTCCATGTGGTCGTAGCCCAGCAGATGCAGTACCGAGTGTACGGTCAAATACTGAATTTCACGCTCAAAGCCGTGGCCGAACTCCTCCCCCTGCCTTTCGCAGCGCGGGAGGGAGATCATCATGTCCCCGAGCAGTATCGCGCCCGTCTCCATGTCGCGCTCGCAGCCGTCGGGATCGAAGTCACCCGGCGTGAGCTCGTTGAGTGGGAAGGAGAGCACGTCCGTCGCGCTGTCGATGCCGCGAAACTCCCGGTTCACAGCGCGGATCCCCTCCTCGTCGGTGAGCATCACGGAGACGAGGCAGGGCTCCTCGATCCCCTCCGCCTCGAGGGCGCGGTTCACCGCTTTTTTGATGAGCGCGGCGGCATTGCGGTGGCCGAGGTTCGTCTTTTCCCGGCTCACATAGACCTCATGCTCCATAGCGCTTCCCCCTTCTCTCCCGCGCGGGGCGCTTCACCGGTCGCTCCTGGCTCTTCTGCCGGGGCTTGGGCGGCTCGGGCGCGGGGTTCTTTTTCTCATAGACCTCGTAGGCCTCGATGATGCGCTGCACCAGGCGGTGGCGCACCACATCCGCCCCCGTGAGTGTGCAGATGGCGATATCCTCGATCCCCTCAAGCACCTGCATGGCGACCTTCAGGCCGCTCACCTTGTCCTCGGGCAGGTCGATCTGCGTGATATCGCCGGTGATGACCACCTTCGAGCCAAAGCCGATGCGCGTGAGGAACATCTTCATCTGCTCGCGGGAGGTGTTCTGCGCCTCGTCGAGGATGATGAAGCTATCGTCGAGCGTGCGCCCGCGCATATACGCCAGCGGCGCGACCTCGATATTGCCGCGCTCGAGGTACTTCTGATAGGTGTCGGGGCCGAGCATATCGAACAGCGCGTCATACAGCGGGCGCAGGTAGGGATCGACCTTGCTCTGCAAATCGCCCGGCAGGAAGCCCAGGCGCCCGCCCGCCTCGACCGCGGGGCGGGTCAGGATGATGCGGTTGACCTGCTCGGCGCGGAAGGCCGCGCCCGCCGCCGCGACGGCGAGATAGGTCTTGCCCGTCCCGGCGGGGCCGATGCCGAGGGTGACGGTGTTGTGCTCGATCGCCTCGCAGTACTGCCGCTGGCCGAGGGTCTTGGGCTTGATGGGCTTGCCCTTGGCGGTGATGCACACGACGTCGCCGCTGAGCTCCTGAATTTTGCTCTCCTTGCCCTCGCTCACCAGCTTGAGGATGTAGCGGACGTTCTGCGCGTCGATCTGCTCGCCCTTCGCCGCGAGGCTCAGCAGGCTTCCGATCGCCTTCTCGGCGAGCAGCACGGCCTCGGCCTCGCCGACGATGTGGATCTTGTCGTCGCGGTCGTTCACCTTCACGCCAAGCTCGCTCTCGAGGATGCGCAGGTTCTGGTCAAAGGAGCCGAACACGCTGATGACGTGCTCCATGCGCTCCACTTCTATCGTTCTCTCTATCATGCCTGTTCCTTTCACGGCGGAGCGGATTCCACCGTCTGTGCGATGTTTTCGTGACACTGGGCGCGCACTGTCGTATAGGCCGTACCCTCGCGCACACTGACGTGTGAGCGCACCTGGACGATCTCGCCCTCGATGTGCTCGCCGAGCGCTTCCTCCAGCCGCCGCGCCGCGCCGCTGTCCTGCGGCTGTACGGCGATGCGCGCCGGGAGACGGTACTCCTCCCAGATCAGCGACACAGGCAGAGAAAACAGCCCCTCCACGCCCACTCTATATTCATGCACGATTTTATCATATCCGTCAAGCTCTTTTCTACTCCCAAAGAAAAGATTTATGCGTTTTTTTCCAAAACGCAGGGCGAAGCGGCTGCGGCGTCGGGTGATTTCGCCCTTTTTCTCCGTCACGGCGGGCTCGGCGGCGTTGAGCTCATACCAGGTGTCCGCCCAGACCTCCGCCTCGGCGCGCACCGCGTCGCGAGGCCGGGTGAGGCTCTCGAGCCTGCCGGTGACGAGCGTCTCGCCCTCGAGCACGGCGCTGCCCCTGGAGACGAGCGGCCTCCCGTTTCGCACGGTGAGGCGCGTCACGATCCCGCTGTGCTTTGCCACGATCTCCGCCGCGTCCTTCTCGCTGTAAATCTCCGGCTTCTCCACCCGCTCGAGCAGCGTCACGACCGCGCGCGAGCCGGAGAAGTGTACCGTCATCCACGCGAGCTTTGGCAGGCGCAGCAGCATCTCGGCGCGCAGCGTCTCATTCACCACGCCCGGCCAGTAGCTGCCCTCTGTGACGCCGCACTCCTCAAGCGCGCGCAGCACCTCGCCCTTCGTGAGCGTCTCGCAGCCATAGACCTCGATCTGCCAGATATGCGCGTTCGACCACAGGAGCAGCGCCGCCGCGAGTGTGAGTGAGAGCGGCAGCGCCCAGCGTCTGCGAAGGCGCGCCCTGTCCGTCCGACCCCCACGGCGCTCTACGATCTCCAGCTCCGCCTGCGCGGCGGCGGCGAGCTGCTCGAGCTCCGGAACGTCCCGCTCATAGAGCCAGAAGCGCAGCGTGCAGCCGTCCGGCCTCTGCACCTGCCAGAGCGGCAGCCGCCGCGCGGCGCAGTGGTTCAGAAGCGCCTCGGGCAGCACCGCGTGCGCCTCGACGCAGACCGTGCCGCGTATCCTATCCCCTATCCTCATGCTTCACATCCATTCCACAAGCTGCAGCGAGCCGCCGATCAGCAGCTCGCGTCGGTTCATCCCCAGCAGGTGCAGCCCCGTTCCGGTCAGCACCAGCTTCTCCCCGCCCGCGTTCACCACGATGCGCTCCGCGCTGTACTCCACGATCCCGGCGTGGTTCTCGATCAGCGCGCGGCTCTGCCCGGTCACAGTCAGCTTCGCCGCGCCAAGCGCCTCGGCGGGCAGCTCGAGCGTATCCGCGAGACTTTGCAGAAGCTCCCTTTGCTTTTTCAGCCCGGTCACCCCCTCCGTATAACTCTATGCCGTCGCTCATAGGCTGATTCCCGGACAGGAGGAGTGCCGATGAAAAATCGCTTTGCCGTATTTGCCGCGCTTTGCGGCCTCTTTGCGCTGCTGCGCGCATCGCCTGACGCCATCGCCGCGAGCCGCTACGGGCTGAGGCTCTGCGGGGAGCTGATCGTCCCCTCGCTCTTTCCCTTTTTCGTGCTCTCGGGGCTGCTCGCGAGGCTCGGCCTGCCGGCAGCTCTGGGGCGCCTGCTCGCGCGCCCCGCCGCGCGGCTGCTGCACGTCTCCGGCGCGGGGGCGACGGCGCTGCTGCTCGGCCTCACGGGCGGCTACCCGATGGGGGCGGCGTATGTCGCGCAGCTTATCCGGGAGGGGACGGTGTCGAAGGCCGAGGGGGAGCGGCTGCTGCTGTTTTGCAATAACTCCGGCCCCGCCTTTCTCGTCGGGGCGATCGGCGTGGGGGTGTTCGGCTCCGTCTCGATCGGGCTGCGGCTCTACGCCGTGCACGCCCTCGCGGCAGTGCTGACAGGGCTTTTGCTGCGCGGTAAGCGCTCCCCCTCGCCCTCGTCCGTATCGGAGGCAGCAGCTCTCCCCTTCTCCGAAGCGCTGACGGAGGCCGTGCGGCAGGCCGCGTCCTCGATGCTGAACGTCTGCGGCTTTGTGGTGTGCTTTGCAGTGTTCACGGGGCTGCTGGAGGCAAACGGCTTCTACGCCGCGCTCCAGCCGCTGCTCGGGCGCGTCCCGCCGCTCGAGGAGGCTGCGCTGCGCGCGCTGCTGTGTGGGTTTTTCGAGCTGGGAAGCGGGGTCGGCGCGCTGCGCGGCCTCGCCCCGACGACACTGCACCTCGCGCTCGCGGCGGCGCTCGCCGGATGGGGCGGGGTGTCGGTGCTGTTTCAGTCCCTCGCCGTGCTCGGCGATACCGATATAAAAGGCGCCCCGCTTTTAGCGGGGCGACTGTGCAGCGCGGGATTCAGTTTTCTCCTCGCATGGATTGTCTTCAGAACCTGAAGATCACGCCGAGGACGGCGGAGGCGAGGATAAAGACGATCGGATGCAGCTTCTTTGTCTGCTTGACCAGATTTGTGAGCACGAGCAGCAGCGCCGCGAGCAGCAGCGCCTTGGGCTTGAAGAGATCGAGCAACACGCCGCTGCGGCGGTAAAGCTCGGTGTCGAAGAGAGATATCTTCACCACCAGCAGCCCCGCCGCGGCGATCAGCCCGACCGAACAGGGGCGCAGACCGTAAAAGGCGGCGTCCACATAGCGGTTCTGGCGAAACTGCTGCAGGACACGCGCGACAAGCAGGATCACGATGACAGAGGGCGTCACCAGTCCAAGCGTCGCAATCAGCGCGCCGGGCACACCCCCGGTCGTGAAGCCCACATAGCTCGCCATATTGACCCCGATGGGGCCGGGCGTGGACTCGGAGACGGCGATAAAGTCCGCAAGCTGCGCGGCGGTGAACCAGCCCGTCCTGTCGGCGATATCGTAGAGGAACGGCAGCGTCGCCATGCCGCCGCCGACGGCGAAGAGCCCGGTCTTGAAAAACTCCCAGAAGAGGCGCAGATACAGAGTCATTTTCCACGCACCCCCCACTGTGTCAGCAAGATCCCGGCGCTCGCGCACACGAGCACGAACACGATCGGCGAGAGACTGGTAAAGAGCGAGCAGAGCAGCACCCCGAGGCAGAGCACCAGCGCCGCCTTGTCGGGCACGGCCTTCTTCCAGAGCTTTACCACGGCGTTGAAGATCAGCACGCACACGCACACGCGGATCGCCGCAAAGGCGCTGCCGACTGCCGGGAGATCGGCGAAATTCGTAAGGATGCCCGCAATGACCGTGATGATGACCAGCGACGGGAACACCACGCCGAGGGAGGCGACGATGCCGCCGACGGTGCCCGCGAGCTTATAGCCGAGAAAGGTCGCGGTATTGACCGCAATGACGCCGGGGGTACACTGACCGACGGCGTAGTAGTCCATCAGCTCCTCGCTGCTCGCCCAGCCGTGCTTCTCCACGATCTCGCGCTCGAGCATCGGGATCATCGCATAGCCGCCGCCGAAGGTCATCACGCCGACGCGGGCGAAGGCGGCGAAGAGCTCCCACAGCAGCTTCATTGCCGGAAGGTCTCCGCGTAGCGCTCGAGCTTTTCGACCTTCGCGAGGCACTCCGCCTCGCTCTTGGCGCGCACGAGCAGATAGACCTTGATCTTCGGCTCCGTGCCGGAGGGACGGATGATGAAGGTGCTGCCGTCGGCGAGCTCAAAGTAGAGCACGTTCGAGCCCCAGAAGGGCGTGCGATCCACCTTGCCAAGCCCCGCGACCGTGATGCTGCCGTCGAGGTAGTCGCGCAGGCGGATGACCTCCTCGCCCGCGACGGTCTCCGGGGGCGCAGCGCGCAGCTTGTCCATGAGCGTCTTCATCTTCGCCAGCCCATCGAGACCGGGCATGACGAGGTTGAGCGTCTTCTCCATGTACCAGCCGTACTTCTCATAGAGCGCGTGCATCGCGTCAAGCAGCGTCATGCCCTGCAGATGGTAGTACGCCGCCATCTCCGCCACCATCACAGAGGCGGTCACCGCGTCCTTGTCGCGCACATAGTCGCCCATCATGTAGCCGTAGCTCTCCTCATAGGCGAAGATATATTTGTAGCTGCCCGCCGCCTCCCAGGCGGCGACGCGCTCGGCCATGAACTTGAAGCCCGTGAAGGTGTTCTCAAAGTGAACGCCGTTCGCCTCGCACACGGCGCGCGCCATCGTTGTGGTCACGATGCTGTCCATCGCCCCGGCGTTCTCGGGCAGGGTACCGAGCTTTTTGCGCGCGGTGATGATATAGTCGAGCAGCAGCACGCCGAGCTGGTTGCCGGTGATGGGCACATACTCGTCCCCGCGCCGCACCATGGTGCCGATGCGGTCGGAGTCGGGGTCGGTGCCGATGATGAGGTCGGAGCCGACCTCCTTCGCCAGCGCCACGGCGAGATAGAAGCCCTCGGGATTCTCCGGGTTCGGGCTCACGACGGTGGGGAAATTGCCGTCCACCTGCATCTGCTTCGGCTCGCAGTAGAGCTGCTTGATGCCAAGGCGGCGCAGCGCCTCGGGCACCAGCTTATAGCCGCAGCCGTGGAAGGGCGTGTAGACGATCTTGAAATCATCCGCCGCCTTGCGGACGGATTCGGTGTCGATCGCCTGGGCGAGCACCTCCTTGAGGAAGGCCTCGTCCGTCTCCTCGCCGATGAGCTCAATGCGCCCGTCCGACACGGCCTCGTCAAACTCGCAGGACTTCACGCCGTTGAAGATGTCGATCGCGTCCATCTGGCGGGCGATCGCCTCCGCCTTCTGCGGGGGGAGCTGCGCGCCGTCGGACCAGTAGACCTTATAGCCGTTATACTCCTTGGGATTGTGGCTCGCCGTCACGTTGAGCCCGGCGGTCGCGCCGTAATAGCGCACGGCGAAGCTCAGCTCCGGCGTGGGGCGCAGCGCCTCAAAGAGGCGCACATGGATGCCGTTTGCCGCCATGACCGCGGCGGCCTCCTCGGCGAAGGCGCGGCCGTTCAAGCGGCAGTCGTGGGCGATGACGATGCCCCGGGCGCAGGCGGCCTCGCCCTCGGCGGCGATGACGTTGGCAAAGGCCTGCGTTGCGTGGCGGATGACGTAGACATTCATGTGGTGGAGCCCCATCTTCATCGTGCCGCGAAGTCCGGCGGTGCCGAACTCGAGCGGCGCGTAGAAGCGGCTCTCGATCTCCTTCTCGTCGTCCTTGATCGCGTCAAGCTCGTTCCACTCCCTCTCGCTCAAGGCGGGGCTGTCGAGCCAGTATTCGTACTCCTCCTTAAAGCTCCTCTTCATCGTAGTCCTCCTCACACAATTTTATCGCGTCGTCTAACAGACTTTTCGGAACATAGAGATCGGTGCCGTGCCCGCTGATGCCGAGGTACACCCGGCCGAGCACGCCATTGCCCCGCTCCATGGCGAGAGACGGGATCTCATAGGCCGCGAGCATGTTCATCAGCAGCTTATCGGAAAGATCGGTGCTGCTGCGCGTGCAGAGAAAAACCGGCTCCTCCGGCTGATCGTCCGCCGTGCGCGGCCAGCGCTCGAGCAGCGTGCCGTCCATATACTCGCCCCAGTTGCGCTTTTTTCCTTCATTCATAATCACACCGCCCAGTCGCTGTCTATTTGTGGTAACGGGAGCCTTCCTTTATTTTATACCCCCGATAGAGCTGTTCTGCAAGCATAACTCGCGCAAGATGATGTGGGAAAGTCATTTTAGACATACTAAGCCGAAAATCCGCTCTCTTTTTTATGCAATTCGCCAGGCCGAAGGAGCCGCCGATCACAAAGCAGAGCTTCGGCTTGCCGGAATTTTCGCGCTCCGAGAGAAGCTGCGCCATAAACTCGCTCGGCATCTCGCGCCCCTCGACGCACAGCGCCACCACATACGCATCCGGCGGGAGTAACTTTTCGATCTCCCGCGCCTCGCGCTCGAGCGCCGCGTCGATCTCCGCCTGGGAGGGGCGCTCGGGGAGACGCTGCTCACCCAGCTCGATGCACTCGAGGCGGCAATACGCCCCCAGGCGCTTGCGGTATTCCTCGAAGGCCTCGATATAGAAGCGCTCGCGCATCCGCCCCACGCAGATGAATTTCACTGTCAGCATCGCTCACTCCCCCACCGGCACGGTCAAAAATCCGTCCTCCGGCGCGCAGCAGACCGCCGCGTCCAGCCCCGTGAGCGCGCTTTGCACTGCCTCGAGCGCAAGCGCGGGTCTGTTGTTCTCGCGGCTGAGGTGCCCCAGGATCAGCCGCCGCGTGCCGTTCTCGCAGAGTCTGCGGGCGAGTGCGGCGCAATTGTCGTTGGAGAGGTGCCCATGCTCAGAGAGGATGCGCAGCTTCAGCGCCGCCGGGTACGGGCCGTAGCGCAGGAGCTGCTCGTCGTGATTGGCCTCGATGAGCGCCGTGTCCGCGCCGCACAGCCCCTCCCAGATCTCCTCCGTCACGCAGCCCATATCCGTCGCGATTGCAAACACCGCGCCGCCCTCGACGCGATAGCCCACGCTCTCGGGCGTGTCGTGCGGCGTATGGAAGGCGCGGACTCTGAGCCCGCCGACCGGGAACGGTTCGCCCACCGGGATCTCGCGCAGCAGCGTCTCGATCCCCGGCAGCATCCCGCGCAGACGGTTCGCCACCGTGCGCGGGGCAAAGACCGGGGTCGGCTCCCGGCGCAGCATCGTTTTCAGCCCCGATATGTGATCGGGGTGCTCATGCGTGATGAGCACTCCGTCCAGCTCGCGCCAGCTCGATCCTGCGCGTGCCAGACCTGCGGTGATCCGGCGCACAGAGATACCGGCGTCAATCAATATATGTGTCTCGCCTTCGCTCAGCAGCAGACAGTTGCCGCTCGAGCCGCTGGCCAATACCGTGACGCGCATCAGCTCACCGACAGGATCTTCTCAGGTCCCGCCGTATCGTCCGGGAAATCGACGATCTCGATCTCCGCGCCGAGCGACTGGAGCTTGCCGACAATATTCTCATAGCCGCGCTCGATATACTGGATATCCTCCACGACGGTCTGACCGCTCGCGATCATGCCGGCGATGACCATGGCAGCGCCCGCGCGCAGGTCGCAGGCCTGCACCAGCGCCCCGGAGAGCGTATGCCCGCCCTCGATGACGGCGACGCGGCCGTCCACCTGGATCTCCGCGCCCATCTTGCGCAGCTCGTTGACGTACTTGAAGCGATTGTCGTAAATGCCCTCGGTGATGACGGAGGTGCCGCGCGCAAGGCATAAGAGCGCGCCCATCTGCGGCTGCATATCCGTCGGGAAGCCGGGATAGGGCATGGTCTTGATGTTCACGCGGCGCATGGCGCTTGCGCCCTTGACGAGCACGGAATCCTCGTACTCCTGTACGATGGTGCCCGTCTCGCGCAGCTTCGCGCTGATGCACTCGAGGTGCTTTGGGATCACGTTCTTCACCAGCACCTCGCCGCCCGTCGCCGCGGCGGCGACCATGTAGGTGCCCGCCTCGATCTGGTCGGGGATGATGGTGTAGCTGCCGCCATGCAGCTTTTCCACGCCGTAGACCTTGATGGTGTCCGTTCCCGCGCCGCGCACGTCCGCCCCCATGGAGTTGAGGAAGTTCGCGAGATCGACGATGTGCGGCTCACGCGCCGCGTTCTCGATGATCGTGCGCCCGGAGGCCAGCACGGCGGCGATCATGATATTCATGGTCGCGCCGACGGAGACCTTGTCGAGATAGATGCGCGCGCCGCGAAGGCGACCGCCCAGCGCGTCGGCATAGATGAAGCCGCCGCGCACGTCGATCTCCGCGCCGAGCGCCGTGAGCCCCTTGATGTGCTGGTCGATCGGACGCACGCCGAAGTTGCAGCCGCCGGGCATCGTCGTCTTCGCCGCGCCGAAGCGGCCAAGCATCGAGCCGATCAGATAATAGGACGCGCGGATCTTGCGCATGAGGTCATACGGCGCGTCCTGATAGCGCGCCTGCGTGCAGTCGATCTCAATGGTCGAGCGGTTTATAAAGCTCACCTTCGCCCCAAGCTCGGCGAGGATGGTGAGGAGCATATCGGTATCGCTGATCTGGGGAATATTCTCGATGCGGCACACGCCCTCCACCAGCAGCGCCGCCGGAATGATCGCAACGGCCGCGTTCTTCGCGCCGCTGATCTCCACGCTGCCATGCAGGGGCTTTCCGCCCTGGATCACATACTTTTCCAAAATCGCACCTTCTCACTGCCGTTACCCATCCGGGCAGAGCGACATCTAATTATAGCACAGTCTGTGCTCTCTGGCAAGCAGAACTTTTAGTTCCGCTCAGCCAGGTATTTCTCCGCCTTGAGCACCGCGACGACCGTCTTGGCGTCCTCGATCTCATTGCGCATGATCCTCTCGCTCAGGGTCTTGAGGGGGATCTTTTCCACATTCAGGTACTCGTCCTGGTCGGGGTGGCTCTTGCCCGCTTTCAGCCCGAGGGCGAGATAGACGTAGAGCACTTCGGTGGAATAGCCGGGCGAGGTGTAGCAGGTACCGAGGTCGATGAGCTCCCCCGGTTCCAGTCCCGTCTCCTCCGAGAGCTCGCGCAGCGCGCAATGGAGCGGCTCTTCCCCCGGCTCCTTCTTGCCGGCGGGCGCTTCGAGCAGCATTCTGCCGAAGGGATAGCGGAATTGCCGCACGAGGTAGCAGTATCCCTCGTCGTCCACAGGCAGCACCGTCACGCCGCCCGGATGCTCCACGACCTCGCGTTTGACGTGCTTGCCGGTGTGCAGCTCCGCCTCATCGAGCCGGACACGCACGATGATCCCCTTGTATTTTTCATCGCTGTGGATCTGTTTTTCCCAGTATTCCATGCCGCTGTTCTCCTGTTTTTTCTGTTGTCGCATAATGTGCTTTACAGAATTTACTTTACATAATATTCGACGGTAGTATACCACAGGCTTCCCGGAATTACCAGACTAAATCTTGTGAAAAGTCTAAAAAATCCGTGTTATTTCACACTGGAATGTGCGATTTCGGGCAAATCAGTTTGTTTTCTCAGACAACTAAAAAACAAAAAATGACAGAAGCTGCAAAATCTGTAACCTCTGTCACTCACGGCTCCCCGGGCGGCGCGCAGTTCCCGCTTGCATTCTATCCGGGAAAATAGTATAGTAGACATAGAATGATAAAGGAGGCGCGAAGAATGCGAAGGGTTCTATCTCTGCTTGTGTCTTTGATCGGGCTTTTGGCGCTGTTCGTTCTCAGCGGCTGCGGCAGCGGCGCGGAGGGCGTCGGGCGCTATGAATGCACAGAGCTTCTGAGCGGTGAGCTGCCCCTGCGCGTGCCCGAGAGCGCGCTTGTGCTCGATGGCGGCGGCCGCGCCGGCTTCGAGCTGGACGGGCGCGACGGCACAGCCTCCTGGGAACTTTCGGGCGAAGCGCTGCGTCTTACCGTTGACGGAAGGCTCTATGAGGGCACGCTGCACGAGGGCGTGATCCGCCTCGCGGTCGAAAACGATCTCACCATGGTCTTTGTGCGCGAGGATCTCGCGGCGGACTACCGCGCCGCGCTCGAGAGCGAGCAGGCTTACCGCCTCTCCCTGCAGGAGACCTGGACGGGCGACTGGTACGGCTACTGGACGATGCTGGCCGAAGAGGGGCGCATGGACGATAGCTGGTACGACTGCTGCGCGCGCATCCTCCCCCAGCCCGACGGCTGGCTGACGCTTCTCTTCTGGGATGAGGATTCCTCCAAGGAAAAGCCCCTTGGCTATCTCAAGCTCCAGCCGCAAAGCGATGAGACGGCTCTCGCCGCCGACGGCTGGTTCTGGTTTCAGTCCGCGCAGGAGCGCAGTCTGGAGCTGCGCCTCGAAAACGGCTGCCTCCTCTGCGAAGGGGAGCATGACGCAAACGGGGAGCGCTTCCGCTTCTCGCTCTGCCTGCGCCGTTGGGGTGAAACGTGGCTCGAGAGCGAAGTGCAGCCCTATTACTACGACACCTGGTACCTCCCGCTGATCCGGGCGGGCGAAGCAATGCCGGATCGGATAGTAAAATAGAAAGGAGCGCTGTCCATGGCGACACAGATCACCAATTTCCAGTGTCCGGCCTGTACCGGCCCCCTGCATTTCGACGGGGAGAGCGGCAAGCTCCAGTGCGATTACTGCGGCAGCTTCTACTCCGTGCAGGAGATCGAGAAGCTCTACGGCAAGAAGCTCGAGGACGCTTCCCTCGGCGCTGCCGCCGCGCAGAGCGAGGCGCAGCCCTGGGACTTCGACGCCGCCGGTTCCGACTGGGGCGAGGACGCGGCGCATCTCAAGAGCTACACCTGCCCCTCCTGCGGCGCGGAGCTGATCTGCGAGGAGACGACCGTCGCCACGAGCTGCCCCTACTGCGGCAACCCCACCGTCGTGCCGGGACAGTTTTCCGGGATGCTCAAGCCCGACCTGATCCTGCCCTTCAAGCTCGGCAAGGAGGACGCGCTGCGCGCGCTCAGGCAGTACTACCAGGGCAAGAAGCTGCTGCCGCGCAGCTTCCGGGACGAGAACCACATCGAGGAGGTCAAGGGCGTCTACGTCCCCTTCTGGCTCTACGACGGAACGGCGGAGGCCGATCTGAGCTTCAGCGCGACGCGCGTTCACGTCCACCGTCAGGGGAACAAGGAGATCACCGAGACCGACCACTTCCAGGTGCGCCGCGCCGGTTCCGTCGCCTTCCGCCGCATCCCGGTGGACGGGTCGAAGAAGATGCCCGACGCGCACATGGATGCCATCGAGCCCTTCGATTATCAGGAGCTCAAGCCCTTCTCGGCGGCGTACCTGCCCGGCTTCTTCGCCGACAAGTACGATATGAGCGCCGAGGACTGCGCCTCCCGCGCCGACCGCCGCGCCGCCGCGACGACGGAGGATATCCTCCGCGACACCGTCACAGGCTATTCCACGGTCACGAAAACGGGCGGCTCGATCTCCCTGCGCCGGGGCGAGGTAAAATACGCGCTGATGCCCGTCTGGATGCTCGCCACGCGCTGGCACGGCAAGAGCTATCTTTTTGCCATGAACGGGCAGACCGGCAAGCTCATCGGCGACCTGCCCGTCTCCGCTGCGCTCTACTGGAGCTGGTTTGCGCGCATCGCCCTGCCCCTTGCGGCTGTGATCGGCGCGGCGCTGCACTATCTGTTCTGAGGGGGGGTGGAGAGAATGAAAAAGCTCAGTCTTTGTCTGCTGCTGTGTCTGGCTCTCTGCCTCAGTCTGGTCGTGTGCGCCTCGGCGGAGGACACGCTTGAGTATGTGACCGATTCCGCCGGGATCCTCACCGCGAGCGAGCGTGAGAGCCTCAATTCCCAGGCCGCCGCGCTCTCCGAGCAGTACCAGTGCGCGCTCTACATCGTCGTCCTTCAGGACTACAAAGCCTACAACGAGGAGGGCGTGGAGGCCTGCACCGAGGAGCTCTACCACTACTTCGACCTTGGCTGGGGCGAGGGGCATGACGGCCTCATCCTCCTTCTGAGCATGGCCGAGCGCGACTACGATCTCTGGGGCTACGGTCCGCTCGGGCGCACCGCCTTCACCGAATACGGCCTCTCCCGGCTCGAGGACAGCTTCCTGCCCTATTTCCGGGGAAATAACTGGTTTGGCGGCTTTCAGGCCTATCTCCGCGGCGCGGAGTCTATGCTCTCCGCTGCCGCCGCAGGCGAACCGGTGAGCTACCGTATGCCCATGTGGCAGAAGATCCTGCTCGCGCTCTGTCCTTCGTCGCTGGTCGGCTTTATCGTAAACGGCGTTTTCAAGTCGCAGATGAAAACCGCGAAGGAGAAGCGCGACGCGGATGAATACGTCGTGAAGGGCAAGGCGCAGCTTCGCATCCGGGAGGATCGCTTCACCCACCAGACGCGCACCGTGCGCACGATCGAGACCAGCAGCGGCGGAAGCCGCGGCGGCGGTGGCGGAACGTCCCACCACAGCGGAAAATTCTGATCAAAAAACACGATGGACAATTGTCCACCGTGTTTTTTAATCAAACGACAGGTCGAGCCAGTCCGGCTCGAAGTCCGTCAGCACCGCGACGACGAGCAGCCGGTTATACGGCATCCCGCCGATGCAGGTGCTCAGCGTGAGCAGGTGCGAATCGGTATTGAGCTCCAGCCCCTCGGTCAGATACAGCCCGCCCGCGCCGAGGATCGAATCCAGATACTCCTGCCGCTGCGAGGGCGAGCGGTCATCGTAGCTTGCGGTGATGAGCCGGTCGTCGTAGGTCAGCGCGGCAAAGACCGTATAGCGCAGCGTCGATTCCGGCGTGTAGACCATGATCTCCCGGTGTGCGCGCATGAACTCGACGCTGCGGAAGCTCTTGAGATTGCCGAACATACTCCCGTCCATCATGTTGTGCCCGTAGATCACGGTATTGAACTGATCGAAGCGCTTGCCCTCCTCGATGAAGGTGAAGAGCGAGCCGGGATAGCCCTCCGTCCCGTCCACGGTGCGGTTGAGATACCAGGTGTCATCCGTGGGGTGCTGCAATACCGGGTAGTTCAGCCAGGTGCCCGGAAGCTCGATCCAGGCGTAGATATCGGCGTTCTGCTGCCGGATCGTCTCAAAATCGAGGGGACTGAGATAGGGCGTAGGCGTGGGAGTCGGTGCAGGAGTCGGGGTCGGTGTGGGCGGCAGTGTCGGCGAGGGAGACACCGACGGTGTCGGGCTCGGCGCGGGGCTCGGCGTGAGCAGCGCGTCGGAGACGCGGTAGACAAGGATTCCACACAGCAGCGAGGCCAGCGCGAGCAAGATGAGCAGCATCCAGCGCTTTCTCGCTCCGCCCCCTGTTTGGCTCCGGCTTGATGCGCGCGTTGATTTCATAGGCATTCCTCCTGTGCTGCCACCAGTATACCAAAGGGCGCGCCCCTTGGCAAGTGCCCGCCAAAACTTGACTTTTCTCACCGTCTCTGCTATCGTATACCCACCAAAATCAAAGGAGAACTTTTTTATGAAACGTCTTTTTGCTCTCGCGCTCGCCTTCGCTTTGGTGCTCTCCCTCGCAGGCGCCGCCACGGCGTCCGAGGCCGGCAAGTACTCTGATCTCGTCCCCGGCAAAACTGAGGAGCCGGAGGCCAAATACAGCAGCACGCAGAGCTTTCTCGACGCCCTCACAGCGCAGGAGCTTGTCTATGAATACGGCGGTCTGTCCGACAGCGATGCGGAGAGGGTGTTTTTCGACTACCCCGGCGACTACCGCCAGAGCATCCGCATCGTCGCCTTCTTTGGCAAAAGCGAGAGCGATGTCAATTTCCGCGTCTGGAACCTGATCGACTTCAACAGCAGCGATACCGGCGAGGTACTGAAGCTGCTCAACACACTCAACAGCTCCTTCAACTACGCCTGCTTCACCGTGGATGAAAGCGACTATTCCGTCACCGTCATGCTCGACGCGCTGCTGCCTGACGAGGGCGGTGAGATGGCGCTGCAATACCTGAGTATGCTCGGGCGCATCGCCGACCGGGGCTATCAGGTACTTGAGACCTATGCGAAATAATACAGCGAGCCGTTCCCAAACGGGAACGGCTCGTTTGTTTACAGGCTCTCGATCCAGTGGACGATCGGGAAAACCGCGAGCGGCAGGAAGATCGCGGGGAGCATATTCGCAACGCGGATGCGCTCTCGCCCGAGCGAGAGCATATTGGCCGCCATGCCGAGCAAGATCACGCCGCCGACGGCGGACATCTCCGTCACCACCTCCGCGCCGAGCGCGGGGCCAAGCCAGCCCGCGAGCAGCGTAAGTCCCCCCTGAAAGAGCAGGATGAAGACCGCTGAGCAGGTCACGCCCAGCCCCATCGCCGCGCCGAAGGCCATGGACGAGACGAAGTCCAGGGTGCTCTTGGCATAGATGATGCTGTAGTTACGGTTGATGCCCGCCTCGAGCGAGCCGACGATGGTCATGGAGCCGATGCAAAAGAGGATGCAGGCCGAGACGAAGCCCTCTGTGAAGCGGCTGTTCGTGACCTTGCCGCGCAGCAGCTTCTCCTTCACGAAGTCCCCGGCGTGCTCGATCGCGTCGTCGATGTGCATAAGCTCCCCGAGCGCTGTGCCAAGCGCCATGCAGAGGATCACGCACAGCAGCGCCTGGGTGCCGAGGGCGCTCTGCATCCCGATCAGCGCGGTACAAAGGCCGAGCGCCTTGAGCAGCGCGTTTTGCAGCTCCTCCTTGAGGCGATTGCGCAGAAGGATCCCGATCAGGCTCCCGGCAATGACCGTCGCCATGTTCACAAATACTGCGATCATAACGTGACGCCCTCCTCCAGCAGCGCCTTGAGGTACAAAATCGCCTCGCGGTAGCCCTCCAGGCCGAGCCCCATATAGGTCTTGACGCAGGCCAGACCCGCATAGGAGACCTGCCGGAAGCTCTCGCGGCTCTTCACATCCGAGATGTGCACCTCCACCGCCGGGATCGAAACCGCCTTGAGCGCGTCGAGGATGGCGATGCTCGTGTGCGTATAGGCGGCGGGGTTGATGACAATGCCGTCAAACACCCCGCAGGCCGCCTGGATCTTGTCCACGATCGCTCCCTCGTGGTTGGACTGGAAGCACTCGACCTCGATCCCCTCGCGCGCGCAGGTCTCGTGGATCAGCGCAAGCAGCGCCTGATAGTCCTGCCGCCCGTAGATCGCGGGCTCGCGCAGGCCGAGCAGGTTCAGATTCGGCCCGTTGATGACCAGCAGCTTCATGGCAGCACCTCCAAAATCGCCTCCACCGTCTGCTCGACGCTGCCGTTGTTGTCGATCTCATGATCGGCAAAGCGCGCGTAGAGCGGGCGGCGTTTTTCATACATCTCCCCCAGATCGTTCTGCATAGAGAGGGGTCTGCCCTCCCTGGGCAGGCGGTCAATCTCCCGTTTGAGCCAGAAGATCGTCCCGTTCTGGTGCAAAAGCGGATAGTTTTCTTCCCTTGTGACGCAGCCGCCGCCCGTGGAGAGGATCAGTCCGGAGCGCTTGCCATACTCGCGCAGCACCGCCGTCTCACGCAGGCGGAAGCCCGCCTCGCCCTCGGCGGCGAAAATCTCCGGGATCGTCCTGCCCGCCTCCTCGGCAAGCAGCGTGTCCGCCTCCGCGAGCGGTCTGCCCAGCGCCTCGCTCAGTGCGCGCGCCACCGTGCTCTTGCCGCTGCCGGGCATCCCGATCAGCACGATGTTCTCCATCTCGCGCCGCAGCTTGCGCTCAATGCGGTCGATCTCCCCGTCGTCGATGGCGCGGCCGGTGAACAGCTCGCCTGCGCGCTTGGCCTGCGCCACAAGCATCCGCAGCCCGCCCGCGCAGGGGATCCCCCGCGCCTCGGCGAGCAGCAGCAATTCCGTGCGCGCGGGGTTATACACCACGTCCAGCACCGCCTTACAGGCCGGGAAGCGCGCGGGATCGACCGGCGCAACCCCGGTCTTCGGGTACATGCCGAGGGGGGTGGTATTCACGAGAACAGAGGCGTCCGTGTGCCGCTCGAGATTGTCGTAGTTGTCCGCGCCGCTGCGAGAGATCACCGTGACGCTGCGCGCGCCGAGCTCCTCGAGGACCGCGACCGCCATCACCGACGCGCCGCCGCTTCCGAAGACCAGGCATTTCTCCCCCGCGAGGGAGACCCCGGTGCGCTCGATCAGCTTTTCAAAGCCGTAAGCGTCGGTGTTGTCGCCATAGATCGTGCCGTCCGGCCGGCGCACAAGTGTGTTCACCGCGCCGATGCGCCTAGCCCTGTCCGAGAGCGCCGCGCAATAGGGCAGCACCGCCTTCTTATAGGGGATCGTGACGTTCAGCCCGTCCCAGTCCCCGCGCAGCAGGAAATCTTCTAGCTCCTCCGGGGCTTTTTCATAGAGCCGGTATTCGTAGTCGCCGAGCTCGGCGTGGATCTGCGGGGAGTAGCTGTGCCCCAGCTTCTCCCCAAGCAAGCCGCATTTCATCTCATATCACCTCGCTGTAGCTTCCCAGGTACGAGAAGGAGTCCGTGATGCCGGGCAGCTCCGCCATCAGGCGGATGAACTCCGGGGAGTAGACCGAGGTATCGAGGTCAAAGTAGAACATGAACTCAAAATCCCGCTCGGGCAGCGGGCGGCTCTCGAGCTTGTTGAGGTTGATGCCGAGGGCGTAGAATCGGCTGAGCAGCTTATAGAGCGAGCCGGGACGGTGCGGCAGGGTCAGCATGAGGCTGGTGCGATCCGCACCGGGATAAATTTCCAGCTTGCGGGAGATGCAGATAAAGCGCGTGTGGTTGTTGCCGCGATCCTGCACCGCCTCCTCGAGCGCATGGAGGTTATACAGCCCCATACACGCGCGCGAGGCGAGCGCCGCCACGTCGCGCCGGGGCGATTTGGCCACGAAGCGCGCGGCCTCGGCGGTGTTCTCGCAGAGCACCACCTTCACGCCGGGGTGCCGTTGCAGGAAGCCAGCGCACTGGCTGACAGCCTGCTCGTGGGAGTAGATTTCCTTCACGTCCGCCCAGCTTGTGCCGGGCTTGACAAGCAGGTTGTGGTCGATCTTGAGGCGCACGGAGCGCACAATATAGAAGTGGTGCTGCATCATGAGGTCATAGACCGCGTTGACCGAGCCCGCCGTGCTGTTCTCCACCGGGATCACGCCGTACTGACACAGTCCTCTCTCGATGGCGGAGAACACCGCCTCAAAATTGGAGAAATACAGGACGTTTGGCAAGCGGAAGAGCCGCTCACACGCGAGCTGCTGGAACGAGCCCTCGACCCCCTGACAGGCCACCGACGCCGCGCCCGGAAAGAGCGGCGGGGTATCGGCGAGCGCGGCCTCGATCTGTTCGGTGAGCGCGCTGGTCTCGCCGAGCAGCCGGTTCTGGCGGCTGCGGCTGAGCTCGAAGAGCAGCGAGTAGAGGCTGACCGCGTGCTCGCGCAGCTCCTCGGGGACGCTCTGGGCGATCTCGAGCAGCTTCTCCTTCTCGCGGCGCTGATCGAGCACCGGCAGGCCGTGCTCCTTCTTGAAGGCGGCGATCTCGGCCGCCACGTCCATGCGCTCGGTAAAAAGGCGCACAAGCTCGCCGTCTATGGCGTCTATCTTTTCTCTGTAATCCTTCAGCTCCATGCGTTTGTCTCCTTTCTGCGCTGCAAGAGCGCATCATACACGGCGATGGCCGCCGCGGCCTCCACCACCGGCACCGCGCGCGGCACAATGCAGGGATCGTGCCGCCCCTCGATGCGCAGGGTGCTCTCTGTCATGGTATCCAGATCGACGCTGCGCTGCTCGCGCGCAATCGAGGGCGTGGGCTTGAAGGCCGCGCGGAACGTCAGCGGCTGCCCGGTCGTGATGCCGCCGAGGATGCCGCCGCAGCGGTTCGTTGCGGTCGTGACGCGCCCGCCGCACAGGCAAAAGGCGTCGTTCGCCTCGCTCCCGCGCAGGGAAGCAAAGCCGAAGCCCGCGCCGAATTCCAGTCCCTTGACCGCCGGGATGCCGAAGACAATGCGCGCGATGCGGTTCTCCATCCCGTCAAACATCGGGTCGCCGAGGCCGACGGGCAGACCGTGTACCGCGCACTCCACCACGCCGCCGACGGAGTCTCCCTCCGCCTTCGCCGCAGCGATCAGCGCGCGCATCTGATCGCCCCGCGCGTCTGACACGGTGGGAAAGTCCTTCCCCGCCGTGGAGGCAAGCAGCGCGCCCTCGTCCTCGATCCCGCCGATGCGCGCAATGCGGGAGAGCACCGTGATGCCCTCGCGCTCGAGCAGTTGCAGGCAGATGCCGCCCGCAATGCACAGCGGCGCGGTCAGACGGCCGGAAAAGTGCCCGCCGCCCGCGTAGTCCTGGTGTCCGCCGTACTTCACGGCGGCGGTGTAGTCGGCGTGGCCGGGGCGCGGGAGATGGCGCAGCGCGTCGTAGTCCCGGGAGCGCGTGTCCGTGTTGTATATCAGCGCCGTGAGCGGCGCGCCGCAGGTCACGTCATCCCGCAGCCCCGAGACAAACTCGGGCAGATCTGCCTCCCGCCGCGCGGTGGACCAGGCGTTTTGCCCCGGTGCGCGGCGCGCGAGAAAGCGTCCGAGCGCCTCCCTGTCGATCCGCTCGCCCGCCGGGATGCCCTCGACCGTCACGCCGATGGCCGGGGAGTGGGACTGTCCGAAGATCGTCAGGCGGATATTTTCACCGTAACTGCTGCTCATGCTTACCACCTCAGCGCGTTAAAATCTTCCCAGAAGCGCGGATAGGACTTCGCCACGCACGCCGCGCCGTGCAGCGTGATGGGCTTTGTGCAGCCCGCCGCCGCGGCAGCGGCGGGCATGGCGATGCGGTGGGCGCCCGCCGCGTCCACCTCTCCCCCGTCCAGGCGCTCTCTGCCCCGGATCACCAGTCCGTCGGGCAGCTCCTCGACCTCGCCGCCGAGGGCGCGCAGCAGCGCCGCTGTGGTCGTGAGGCGGTCGGATTCCTTGAGACGCAGACGGGCGGCGTTCACGACGCGCGTCTCCCCCTCGGCGAGCGCGGCGACAACACTCAGCACCGGGATCAGGTCGGGGATGGGCGCGGCGTCGATCGTCTGCGCGCGCAGCCTGCCGCGCCGCACGCGCACTGCGCCGCCCTCCTGCGTGACCTGCGCGCCGAAGCAGCGCAGGAGTTCGAGCACCGCACGATCTCCTTGGGCGCTCTCAGGGTCGAGTCCCGTAACAGTCACACCCTCGTTCGAGAGCGCACCGAGCGCGAGGAAGAAGGCGGCGTTCGACCAGTCCCCCTCCACGCAGAGGCTGTCGGGGAGCCGTCCGCGCCGGTTGCCTTGGATTATGTAAACTTGATTATGTCGATCAATCGACAGTCCTGCCAGCCGTTGGGCGTTCTCGGTCATTGTGATGTAGGCCGCCGACTCGAGCCTGCCTGTGACAGTGAGGCGGCTCTCACCCCCGAGCAGGGGCAGGGCGAGCAGCAGCCCCGAGATATACTGCGAGGAGACGTTGCCGGGCAGCGTATAGTCCCCGGGCGTGAGTTTTCCCTCGCAGCGCAGGAGCGCCCCGTCCTCTGTGATGTCCATGCCGTGCGCCATGAGCTCAGCATCCAGCGGCGCAAGCGGGCGCTGGGGCAGCCGCCCCTCGCGCAGAAACGCCGCCTTCACGCCGAGCGCGCCGACGACAGGCAGCAGGAAGCGCAGCGTCGAGCCGCTCTCCCCGCAGGGCAGCAGGCACTCCCCTGTCGGAACTTTCCGGATCGGCGTCACGCGCAGCCAGTCCCCGTCCTCGCAGATCTGCGCGCCGAGCGCGCGCAGACACGCCGCCGTCGCGGCGATATCACGGCTCATACCGCTGCACCGAAGCGCCGTCTCCGCATCTGATAGCGCCGCGACGATCAGCAGTCTGTGCGCCTGGGACTTTGAGGCCGGGATGCGCACTGCGCCCCCACGCGCGCCCGGCTGGATCGTCCGCGTCATCGCACACCTCCGGCCCGCAGCCAGCCGCGCAGCTCGGAGAGCGGCACGGGCACGATCTCGCACTGCCCGATCTCGCGCGGCACGACCAGGTTCATCACACCCCCGCGCCGCTTCTTGTCCGCGAGCAGCGCCGCCTCCATCGCATCGAGTCCGAAGGATGTCTCTGTCGGCAGGCCGTACTGCCGCAGCAGCGAGAGCGTCCGCCGCGCGGTCTCCGCGCCGCACCAGCCCTTCTCCGACGCGGCGCGCGCCATCAGCGCCATGCCGATCGCCACCGCCTCGCCGTGCAGCAGCGTAAAGCCGCTGCACGCCTCGATCGCGTGGCCGAAGCTGTGCCCGAGGTTTAAAAGCTGCCGCCGCCCGCGGTCAAATTCGTCCTCATGGACGATATCGCGCTTCATCGTGACGCACTTCTCGATCACCGCCTCCTCCTGCTCGCAAATCGGCGTGCGCGCGAGGCTGTCGCAGAATGCGGCGTCTCCGAGCAGGCCGTATTTGAGCACCTCGGCGCTCCCGGCGCGGTACTGCGCCTCGGGCAGCGTCGTGAGCGTGTCGGGATCGCAGAGCACAGCGCAGGGCTGATAGAACGCGCCGACCTGGTTTTTCCCGCTCTCGAGGTTCAGTGCGGTCTTACCGCCGACAGACGAATCCACCATGGCAAGCAGCGTCGTCGGGATCTGTACGAAGTCCGCGCCGCGCTGCCAGGTCGCGGCGGCAAAGCCGGTCACATCCCCTGTGACGCCGCCGCCGAGGGCGACAAAGGCGTCGCTGCGCCCAAGCTGCTCCTCCGCCGCCGCGCGGAGAAGCTGCGCGTAGACCGCGAGGCTCTTCGCCCCCTCGCCGGAGGGGATCGGCACCAGGCGCACGGAAAAGCCCGCCGCCTCGAGCGCGCTTTTCACGCGCTCGGCGTAGAGCGCGCGCACGTTCTCGCCCGCGACAAGCAGCAGCTTCTCCGCCTTCGTATACGCGCGCAGCGTTTCGCCCGCGTGCGCGAGCAGGCCGCGCGCGAGCAGCACCTCATAGCTGCGCGAGGCCGTTACCTCGATGCGTCTCACCGCCCGTCAACCTCCTCCTTGCGCCGCCTGCCCTCGTCGAGCAGACGGATCAGCTCCGTCTTATCCTCCTGCTCAAGCGCCGTCTTGTACTCCCCGAGCGCCCCGATCAGCCCCTCGAGCTCAGAGAGCAGGCAGTCGCGGTTTTCCAGAAACAGCTCCGCCCACATCCCCGGATTCAGCCACGCGACGCGCGTCAGATCCCGGTAGCTCCCGGCGGAGAAGCCCTTGTGCTGCCGCGCCGTGGGGCTCTTGATATAGGCGTTGGAGACGACGTGGGCAAGCTGTGAGGTGAAGGCGATCATCTCATCATGCCGCGCGGCGTCCGTGACCGAAATACGCCCGAAGCCCGCCGGGGCGAGCAGCTCCTTGGCGCGCTCGAGCAGGGCGATATCGTCAAACACCGGCGGGACCAGCACCATCGGCGCGCCGCGGTAGAGCGTGGCGCGGGCGTACTTGTAGCCGGAATTGTGTGTGCCCGCCATCGGATGCCCGCCGATGAAGCAAAAGCCGTGCGCCTGCGCGAGCGGAAAGGCCGCCGCGCAGACCGCGCGCTTGGTGCCGCAGCAGTCGATCACGAGGGGCTTTGCGCCGATATACGGCGCAAAGCGCGTGAGCCAGTCAATGCTCGCCTCGGGATAGAGCGTGACGAGGATCAAATCGCAGTCAGAGGCGTTTTCCTCGGTGAGCTCCCCGTCCACGCCGCCGTCGAGCAGGGCGAAGTCCAGCACCGAGCGCGTGCGGTTCCAGCCCAGCACCCGCTCCCCCGCCGCGTGATACGCCTTGGCAAACGAGCCGCCGATCAGCCCCAGCCCGACCACGCCGACGGTCATGCCGTCACGACCTTTCGCACGGCGCGCACCTTCTCCGCGAGCGCCGCGAACTCCTCCGGGCGCAGGGACTGCGCCCCGTCGCACAGCGCGTGCATCGGGTCGTTGTGTACCTCGATGATGAGGCCGTCCGCCCCGCCCGCCGCGGCGGCAAGGGACATGGGCGGCACAAGGCGCGCAATGCCGGTGGCGTGGCTCGGATCGACCAGCACGGGCAGGTGGCTGAGCTGGTGGAGCATCGGCACCGCCGCGAGATCGAGGGTGTTGCGGGTGTAGTCGTCAAAGGTGCGGATGCCGCGCTCGCAGAGGATGACCTTCTCGTTGCCGCTGGCCATGATATACTCCGCGCTCATCAGCAGCTCCTTGATCGTGTTGGCAAGGCCGCGCTTGAGCAGGATGGGCTTGTCCGTCTTCCCGAGCTCGCGCAGCAGGTCGAAGTTTTGCATATTGCGCGCACCGACCTGGATCACATCCACATCCGCGAAGAGGGGCAGATCCATAATATTCATCAGCTCCGTCACGATGGGCAGCCCCGTCTCCTGCCGCGCAATACGCAGCAGCTCCAGCCCCTCCGCCTTGAGGCCGGAGAAGTCATAGGGCGAGGTGCGCGGCTTGAACGCGCCGCCGCGCAGCATCTGCGCCCCGGCGGCCTTGACGGCCTTCGCGACCGTGACGATCTGCTCCTCGCTCTCGACCGAGCAGGGGCCGGCGATCATCACGAAGTTCCCGCCGCCGACCTTCACATCACCGATCTCCACCACGGTGTCCTCCGGGTGGAAGAGGCGGTTGCAGCACTTGAAGGGATCGGAGACGCGCTTGACCGAATCGACGATCTCCAGGCTCGCCACCAGATCCATATCCACCCGGCTGGTGTCCCCCACAAGCCCCAGGACGGTATAGTTATCCCCCTGGGAGACGTGGATGTCCAGTCCGAGGTTCTTGAGCCAGGAGACAAGCTGCTCCTGCTTTTGTGCGTTCACGCCGCGCTTTAAGACTACGATCATGTTCTTTCCTCCTAAAAAAAGACTGCCCCCAGGCTAAACCTGTGAGCAGTTGTAATCCCCTCGTTGCATCACAAATCAGCCTTACCGAAGCAAGTCAGTAAAGTAGAAGTAATAGGATGCAAAGAAGCAGGCGTTCATAGGGTATCTCCCTTTTCAACAAGATGGACACACTATAGCGCTTTTCATCGTTAAAGTCAAGAGGGAAAACGGGAGGGCACTCAGGTTTTACATTCAGCTATCCGCCTGTGTCATTGCGAGCAGGCGAAGCCGACGCGGCAATCCGCGTCTCCCGGTGGCCAGCCTTGTGACGCACACTGCGCGGGACTCACTTGGTCGGGAGGGAGAAACGGATTGCCACACCAGTGTTGCGACACTGGTGTGGCAATGACAGTCTTTACCGTGTGTACCCGCCGAGGAAGGCGAGGCTCGGCTTTGGCGTGCGCGTCTGGGTGGCGCGATCAACGGCGATCAGCCCGAAGGTCATGGAGAAGCCCTTCTGCCACTCGAAGTTGTCCATCAGGCTCCAGTACAGATAGCCCTTGATCGGCAGTCCGTCGCTCACACAGCGCTCGACCCCGGCGGGTGCGCGGGGGATGAACTCCACGCGGCGGCTGTCGTCGGAGACGGCGACGCCGTTTTCCGTCACGATCAGCTCACCCTTGAAGTCCTCGCGCACGCGGCGCAAAACGTGCTCAAGCGCCTCGGGGTAGAACTCATAGTCCATCTGCGTGAGCTCCGCGCCCTCCGGGGCGGGGAGCTGACCCTGCGCGCCGTACTGCGTGCGGGTGTAGTTCTGCACACCGAGGAAGTCGTCGTCCTGAATATAGGGCAGATAGTGGCGAAACTCCTCGTCCCAGGCCGCCTCCGCGAAGCTCTCCCCGCCGGGGAGCGCCTCGCAGTCGTGCATCGAGAGGGTGATGCCGACCTTCATCTCCGGATAGAGCGCCTTGATGGCCGCCTTCGCCGCCTGATGTGCGCGGAAAACCAGCTTATCGCCCTCCGGCGTGCGGGAGGAGACGAAGATCTGCGGCTGGGGCGTGCCGAAGACGGCGGCGTTCTCCGCAGCGGCATACTTCATGTTTTCCATCATCTTCTCGAAGTTCATGCCGACCTGCACCGTGCCTTCGGCGCTCTTCGCCTTCTGCGCGGCCTGCTGTGCCATGAGCGTGAAGCGCCGCGAGATCGCCGCGAGCTGCAAGCCCATGTTCGCCTCGTTGATCGTGCAGATATAGCGAAGCTGCCCGCCCAGCCGCTCGGTCACGAAGGCGGCGTAGCGGCGAAAGTCCTCCACGGTGCTCTCCGCTTCCCAGCCGCCCTTGCGGATGAGCCAGGCGGGAGAGGTGAAGTGCATGAGCGTCACGATCGGCTCCACGCCGTTTTCCCGGCAGCAGGCGATCACGCGGCGGTAGTGCTCGATCTCGCCCTCATCGAAATGCCCCTCCTCCGGCTCGATACGCGCCCACTCCACCGAGAAGCGGTAGGCGTTCAGCCCCGCACCGGCGAGAAGGCGGATATCCTCCTCGAAGCGGTTGTAGTGGTCACAGGCCGCGCCGCTCGGTTCGGCGAAGCTGGTATGTGCAAGCTGCTCCTGCAGCCAGTAGTCGCTGTGGATGTTGTTGCCCTCGACCTGATGGGCGGCGGTCGCCGCGCCGATCAGAAAGCCCTCGGGAAATGCCATGTCGCTGCCTCCTTTATTCCAGTTTCCCGCACGCGCCCTCGGTGATGCCGTTTTCGTTGAAGGCATCGACGCGCACATAGTACTCCCTGCCCCGGATCAGCGCGCCCACGCGGCGCGGCCCCGGCGCAAAGACCATGTAGCTGTGATAGAGCTTCTCCGGCGTGGAGCCGAAGAGAATGTTCCAGCCGAGCGCGTCCTCCTGCCCGGCGATATCGACGAAGAGATCGAGAGCCTCGATGCGCTCGGCGTGATAGCGCGGCGCGGCGGGCTTCTCCCCGTGTCCGAGGCCGAACACGCGCACTCCCGAGACGCACGGCGCCTGTCCATAGGGCAGAGCCATATTCCCAAGGCGCACATAGCGCGCGGCGAAGCCCTCCTCCCGCACGATCAGATCGTGGCTGAGATCGCTCTGCGCCTCGGACTTGTCCTCGATGACAAACCAGCTCTCCCCGTCAAGGCTGCCCTCGAGCCTCCACTGCGTCGGCTGCTCCTGCTCCTCGATGTAGCGAGCCTGGGAGCCGGGGCGGATCTCGCCCGGGCAGGGGATGTCCAGCTTGTCGTCGGCGAAGTTCACCTGTACCGCATGGACATCGAAGGCCGCACCGAGATCGACGCACAGCCACTCGTCCCGGCTGTTCGTCGCGGCGCGCCACCAGGTCTGCACGTTCTCCTCCGTGGCCTTGTCCGGCTCGTGGCCGGGGACGGAGGAGGACGCGCTCGCCGACTTCCACACGCTCAGGAGCATCCAGGCGGGGTCGCGCCACGGCTCGCCCTCCACTGCCATCGGCCAGTCGCCGTAGCGCTGGTTGCAAAAGAGCTCGCCGTCCTGGTCATAGCCAGCCGGCCAGAGGCCGACGCGGCGCTCAAAGTCGTGGTTCACGGAGATGCGCATGGTCGCGGTGTGCCAGAGTTGCCCCGCCCTGTCCTCCATCGTGGAGCCGTGCCCCGCGCCGGGCAGGAAACCGCCCGGCTTGTAGGAATAGGGGCTGTTCTCCGCGAGGCGGAAGGGGCCGAGCGGGCTCTCGCCCACATACACGCCGTCGGAATAGGTGTTGTACTGCGTGCCCGGCGCGGCGTACTGGAGATAATAGCGCCCCGCGTGCTTGTCCATCCATGCCCCCTCGATATAGGGCTTGTTGGTGAACATGCCGCGAATAAGCGGTTTGACCTCGGCGGGAAGCTGCGATTCCGGCACCGCGCTGTTTGCGAGAAAAGCGCGGTATTTCTCCTCGACCTCCGCCTCAGAGGCGGGGAGGGTGGAGTTATTC
The DNA here is from genome assembly GCA_045546335.1 of Candidatus Limivicinus sp. Taxonomy (GTDB): domain Bacteria; phylum Bacillota; class Clostridia; order Oscillospirales; family Oscillospiraceae; genus Limivicinus. The sequence continues at coordinate 27,304 of JAZQCO010000097.1, forward strand.
TCCCCGATGCGCTCATAGCCGATCTCGAAGGGGTGCCCCTCGATCACGGCGACCTTCTCCCCGATGGGCTGCATCGTCTCCCGGTCGAGCTCCACGCCCCAGATCGGCGTCTCGTTGGAGCAGCCCCAGTAGAAGTACACGCGCCCGTCGTCGTCCAGAAACAGGTTCGGGTCCCAGTAGGGGAAGCTGCCCTCGATGCGCTCATAGGGGCCGCGCAGGATATCCCGCGTGCGCCAGCGGTCGCAGTTGTGCTCGCGGCTTGAAGCGCAGAAGTACACCCAGTCCCCGATCACGCGCACATCCGGCGCGTAGTCGTAGAGCGGCAGCTCCTCCGGCAGACGGTGGTTCTCCCAGTGCGCGAGATCGTCCGACACCCAGACGCCGAGCGTCATGGAGGCGAAGATATAGTAGCGCCCCTGAAAGCGGATCATGGAGGGGTCGGCCGCCTCGCGGCAGATTTGCAGCTCCCCGCGGCGGCGCGGATCGGCGTTGAACTGATAGCGATACTTGATGTTGATGGGATTACAGAAGTATTTCATAGTGATGCTCCCCCGCATTGACTTTGTATCTGTCTCCGTTTGGCAGCTCGATAAAGGCCGGGATCGGCACGGCAAAGTCGAAGCGCAGCTTCCCGTCCTCATAGCGCCAGGCGCTTCGGATCGTCCCCACCGGAGAGCGCCACTCCGCCTCGGCGTGCCCCAGCGAGGGGTGCGGGCAGGGGTGGAGCGTGAGCCTCCCGCTCTCAAGCCGGATGCCGCAGACGCCCGAGAAGAGCCAGCCGGAGATCGCGCCATAGGAATAGTGGTTCAGGGAATCGTGTACCGTGCCGTCAGGCCGCACGCCGTCCCAGGTCTCCCAGATCGTGGTTGCCCCCTTCCCGACGGCGTAGAGCCAGGAGGGGCAGTCTGTTTGCAGCAGCAGCCTGTAGGCCGTGTCCACATGGCCATTGTCCGCGAGCACCCGGCAGAGATCGGGTGTGGAGAGAAAGCCGGTATTCAGATGATAGCCATTTTCCACGACCAGTTCATTCAGCGCGTCCGCCGCGTCTTGAATCTCGTCCCCGTCCAGAAGCCCGAAGGCGAGCGGGCGCACATACTCGCACTGGCGCTCGGAGCTGATTGTTCCCTTTTTGGTGCAGGTAAAGCGATAGGCCTGCTTCGCGTTTTCGGCGAGCTGCTTATACCTCTTCGCGTCCTCCGCCTTGCCCAGAATCTCCGCAATGTGCGAGAGAAGCGAGGCCGAGCGGGTATAATACGCCGTCGCCACCTCCGGCGCGCCGAGCATCATGCTCTTTTTCATCGCCGCGCCGTTGTCCACATCCGGCTGGCACCACTCGCCGAAATGGAAGCCCTCGTCCACGAGGTATTTGCGGTAGGGGTTGAGGAGATTGTGCACTCTCGTCTTGTGCGCGCGCTTTTCGGTGAAGTCGAGCCAGCGGCACATCATGTCGTAGTTTTCCTCGAGGATCGTCTTGTCCCCATAGGCCGCATACAGCGCCCAGGGCACCAGCACGCAGGCATCGCCCCAGCCGGCGGAGCCCTGCAGCATATTGGAGATCATCGAGCCGCTGTTGTTCACCGGGGCGATGTTCTCCACCAGCCCGTCCTCATGCTGCGCCAGGCGGCACTCGCCCAGCCACTTGCGCAGCACGGGCAGGCAGTCCATCAGGAACACCGCCGTCGGCGCGAACACCCCCGCGTCCCCTGTCCAGCCCGCGCGCTCGCGGGTCGGGCAGTCGGTCGGGATATCGCAGAAGTTCGAGCGCATCGACCAGAGGCTGTTTTCAAAGAGCCGGTTCACATCGGACCGGCCGCAGGTAAAGAAGCCCGTCTGCGCCATGTCGGAGTAGACGGCGACGGCGGTGAAGCGCGCGCAGGTCACATCCGCGTCCGTCTCGAGCTTCGCGTAGCGGAAGCCGAAGAGCGTGAAGCGCGGCTTCCAGACGTTCTCCCCATCCTTGCAGATGAATTCGAGCTTCTGGGCGATGCCGTTCTTGTTGCGCTCGCCGGGGTCGAAGTTGCGCTGCGTGAAGTTTCCGTTTTCATCGAGCGTCTCGCCGTGCCAGAGCGTAAGGCGCTGCCCCGCCTTCGCGGTGAGGCGGAGCTCGGTATAGCCCGCGAGATTCTGCCCGAAGTCGATGACCGTCTCGCCGTTCGGCGTCCGAATGAGCTTGCCCGCAAAGCGCTCCCGCTCCACGATCGGGACGCTCTGCGTCGGCGCGAGGTTCTCATAGCCGAAGTCCCGCAGCGTGACGCCGTGCCAGTCGCCGAGCTCCTCCAGGCGCGCGTCATAGCGCTCGCCCTGCTGCAGATCGTTCTCCCGCGTGGGGCCGCTTTGGCTGGCCTCCCAGCGCTCGTCGCTCCAAAGGACGGCTTCTCCGTCCACCTCGAGCTGGCAGAGCAGCGCGAGGTCGTCGCCGTAGTAATTTCGCAGCCCGTCGATGCCGACGCTGCCGCGGTACCAGCCGTCGCCGAGAGTCACGGTCAGCTCGTTTTCCCCCTCGCGCAGCAGCGCCGTCACATCATACGCCTGTACGGTCAGCCGCTTGCGGTAGTCCCCGGTGCCGGGGGCGAGCACAAAGCTCCCGACGCGCTGCGCATTGAGGCGCGCCTCATAGACCCCGTGGCAGGTGATGTACAGCAGCGCCTGCCCCTCACCCTCAAATAGGAAGCGGCGGCGCAGGACGGAGGCCGGCTGCCGCGCGTCCCTGTCGTGGGGCGGCTCGGGGTCGATCCATTTCGCCCGCCAGGCGGCGGGCAGTTTGTTTTGTATCATCTCAAAGCCTCGCCTTCAGCCACCCGGCACTCAGCTCCAGGCTCTTGACCGGGTCCTTGTCGATCCAGTTTCTGTGGCTCTCCAGGATCACGCCCTCCACGCCGTTTTCCCGCGCGAGGGCAAGCAGCGCGTCGAGCTCCATGTTCCCCGTGCCGAGCTCCACGCTGTCGCACTTGAGGATCGGGGTCATCGCCGCGCCGCTCTGGCGGCTGCCGCGGTCGGCAATGTGCCAGAGCACCATGCGTCCGCCGAGGCGGCGCATCCAGCTCTTCGCGTCCGCGCCGCCGTCGGTGAGCCAGTAGCTGTCGAGCTCGAAGTTTACATAACTCTTGTCCGTCTCGTCGATCAGGACATCGTAGGCGCGCTTGCCGTCCGTGAGGGGCAGCAGCTCCACGTTATGGTTGTGGTAGAGCAGCGCGACGCCGTCCTTCTTGAGCGCCTCGCCCGCGCGGTTGAGACGCGCGGCCAGCTCATGCACCGCTTTCTCGTCGCCATAGTCGAAGCGGTACATCCCCGTGATGACCGCCTTGTCCGTGCCGAAGCGCTTCGCCTCCGCCGCGACGGCGGCGGCATCCCGCTCGAGCGAGCCGAGATCGGTGTGCAGGCTCGCGACCGAAAGCCCGCACTCTTGCAGCAGCGTGAACCAGTCGAGCTTTCCGCCCTTGCCGGTGGGCATCCCCGCCGCGCGCGTCAGCGCGCGCACAAGCAGGGACGAGGGGTGGATCATAAAGGCGTTGAGCTCAAGGCCGTCGTACCCGGCGGCCTTGATCCTGCGTAAGGTTTCCCGAGCCTGTGATTCGTTCCCGGTCACAGTACCCAGCATGATCTGCTGTACATAGCGTTTCATTTTTTGATCCCCTGTAAAATGCGGTTGAGCTGCTTGATGCTCTCCTCGTCCGCGCCGCCCTGCTTTAACAGGCTCAGCATGGTCATGCGCCCCATCATGCGCTGCAGCGCGGGATTGTCCTTGACCGCGTCCGCCACGTCGCCGCGCTCGGAGGCGCCCTTCGCCATCATGGCGTCCACAATCGCCCCCGCCTGCGGGTGCTGTCGAATTTCACCGAGCGTGTCGCTCACAGAAAAGCAGCTCGGGTCGATCTCGTCGGCGTCAAACCAGTTGGTCACGCTCGCGGCCGCCTTGTTGAAGAGGTAGCTCTCGTCCGGCTCGCTCACGCGGCGGAGCACCATGCTGTCGCGGCACTCCCCCGCCTCGGCGCGGATCAGGTGCTCGCCCAGCAGCGGCACGCGGAAGCTGAACACCGTCCTGCCCGTCTGCTCGCCGATCAGCACATCGTCCACATAGAGCCTGACTTCGGGCTGGTTGGAGTAGACCTTGATCTCCGTCTCCGCCTCGCAGCGGTTCGCATACCGCTTGCCGCAGAGGTGGACGAAGGGCTCCGTTTTGTTCCAGGCCGCCTTGTAGAGATAGAAGGCGTCCTTGCGGAGCTGGCGGTCGAAGGTGACCAGCCCCTTCTGGTTCTCGCCGTGCTTGCCGCCCTCGTCGCGCCCGTCGGCGGCGAAGTCGAAGAGGTTCCAGACATGCGTCGCCCAGAGATACGGCCGCGCCTCGATCATCTTGAGCATATGCTCGTGATAGAGCGCCTGGTACTCCTCGGTGTAGTCGCCCTTCTCCGGGTGGCTGCTGTGGAAGGCGGGGTTGGCGTCCGCGCCGTACTCGGAAAAGCCGATCACCCGCTCGGGGTATTTCGCGTGGTACTCGTCGAAGAACTCGTCCGTCTGCTCCAGCTCCCCGAGGTACCAGCCGAAGTAGAGGTTATAGCTGTTGATGTCGGGAATCTCGAGGATGGGGCTGTCGATCTCGAGCATGAACACGTCCGCCATCGTGGTCGGGCGCGTGGGATCCATGCGGTGGCACAGCTCGTTCAGCGCCCGGTGGTTTTCGAGCAGCTCCTCATTCACGGCGCTCGCGGCGGTGATCTCGTTCGACAGCCCCCAGACCGCGATGCTGGGGTGATTGTAGCACTGGGTAATCAGCTCGCGCATCTGGCTGAGCGTGTTCTCGCGCCCGGCTGACATGTGCATCGTGATATAGGGGATCTCCGCCCAGACGACAAGCCCGTTCTCGTCGCAGAGATCGTAGAACTCCTGCGCGTGCTGGTAGTGCGCAAGGCGCAGCGTGTTCGCGCCGAGCTCCCGGATGATCGCCATGTCGGCGGCGTGATCGGCATAGCGCAGGGCGTTGCCCTTGCCCTTTACGTCCTGGTGGCGGCTCACGCCGCGCAGCGGATAGCTCCTGCCGTTGAGGAAGAAGCCCTTCTCAGCGTCGAAGCCGAACACGCGGCAGCCGAAGCGGGTCGAAACCTCATCGCCGGAGGGGAGCTTGGCCGTCACGCTGTAGAGGTAGGGATCGTCCAGCCCGTCCCAGAGATGGACGTTCTCGATCACAAACTCCGCCCTGCGCGCGACGGTTTTGGTCTCGCCGTTCAGTGTTATGTCAACCGTTTCGCCGTTGTGCCAGGTCTCGACCGTGACGGTCGCGCGCTTTCTCTCGAGATCGACGTCGGGCGTGACCTTGATGCCGGGCGTGCCGTCCCTGAGAAGCTCAAAGTGCTCGGCAGGGACGGCAATCAGGTTCACGTCCCGGTACAGGCCGCCGTAGAAGGTGAAGTCCGCCTTCTGGGGGTAGACGCTTACAGTATCCTCGTTGCTGACAGAAATGGCAAGCAGATTTTTCTCCCTCAGCTCTCCCGTCAGCTCCACGCGGAAGGTCGAATATCCGCCCTCGTGGCGGGCGAGGCGCTTGCCGTTGAACCAGACCTCCGCCGTGTGAGCAGCGCCGTTTATCTCGAGGAACAGCCGCTCCCCGGCGGTCTCCTCCGCCGTCAGCTCCCTGACGTACCAGCACAGCCCGCGGTGGTAGTCGTTGCCGCCGTCCTGTCCGTCCACGGCGTTCCAGGTGTGCGGCAGCGTGACCGCCTCGCCCCGCGCGGCGTACTGTACGGCGCTTTCGGCGGGGATGGCGGCCTTGAGAAAGCGCCATCCCTCGTTCAGCTTGGTGATTTTACGCATTCTTTCTATCTCCTTTCGTTCTCTCCTGCTCGTAGAACTCCGCCTGCGCCTGCGCCTTCTTGTCGGCGATGCGCTTTTGCACCTCGACCATCTCGCCTCTGCCCAGCTTGCAGCCGCGCATGGCGAGCAGCGTGCAGATAAAGCCGAGAATCGCAAGCCCGTAGCGCAGGAACATCGTCATCCAGAACACACCGCCTGTCGCCTCGTCGGTGGGCTGGGGCATGGTGGTGGTGTAGCCGATCAGCGCCACACAGCCGGTGGCAATGGCGGCGGAGAAGGAGGAGACGATCTTATCGACCAGGCTGTAGGTGCCGGAGACGACGGCGGGAATGTACTTGCCGGAGCGATCCAGCTCAAAGTCGATGAGGTCGGCCATGAAGCCGGTGTTCGCGGTGGTGACGCCCATCGCAAAGCCGTTGACCGCGAACGTCAGCACGATGAAGAGCAGCTTGAAAAGGAACGACGTGGAAATCGCCGTCGTTCCGACGGTGTAGCGCGTGATGATGAAGAAGGCGATCATGGCGAGATTGGCGAAGATGCTGTAGCGCGTCCAGGCGACGATCGACTCCTTGTTGCCGTGCTTGCCGGCGTAGCGCGCGCCGAGGATGGCAAAGACGATAGACGGCAGCATGCCGATCATGCTGAGCGTGGTGGCAAGCCCCATGTTGCCGATCAGGATGCCGTTGAGCATCGTGCTCACGATGGAAGCGGAGGACGCCTGCTGGGCGATCTTGTCGGAGGAGGCGGAGATGATGTAGCTCTGCAGGGGCTTGTTGTGGCTCAGCACATCCCACATATCCTTGAGCTTGAGGCGCTCGGTCTTGCCGAGACCCTCAAAGTTCTCGGGCTTGTCGTAGGCGGAGATGCCGATGCACACCAGCACTACACCGACGAAGGAGAGCGTGACGCACAGCCATGTCGTGACGTTCAGGAATGCCTGGTTGAAGCTGCCGCCCATGCCCGGCATGATGACGGTATAGACCACGATGTTCAGCGCCATCGGGGTGATGTAGTTGAGCGCGGTCTGCCACACGCCGACGGTGGGGCGCTGCCTGGGGTCGTTGGTCATCAGGGCGGGCAGGGTCTGGGCGGTCATGTTGACCATGGTGTAGCCGATGACATAGAGCATATAGAAGCCGAGGAAGGTCGCGACACCGTGCCCCTTGCTGGAGAAGAAGTTGAACATGCACAGCACGCCTGCGCTCTGGATCAGCCAGCCGAGCAGCATCAGCGGCCGCACCTTGCCGAAGGGCGTGTTCACGCGGTCATAGACGAAGGCGAGCAGCGGGTCGGTGATCGCGTCAAAGATGCGCGTGAAGGTCAGAAGCCCGCCGACAAGCAGCGTCGCTATGCCGTAGCCGATGGAGGCTGAGTAGCTGGCCAGGCCGATGAGGAAGTACATCGCCATGCCGTTGAAGGCATTGAAGGCGACGAGGATGATCTGCCAGAGCCTGGCGCGGCGGTAATCGACACCGTCGATCTGACTTTGTGTGAGTTTTTCCTTAGCCATGTTGAATTCTCCCTTTCTGTTATTGGTTATTGGCATGACGCCTTGGTGATTGTATTGTACAAAACCGCCGCGTCTGTCGTAAAGCCAATAATCCGGGAAAAATTACAATAATTCGTGTTCTTTCTTGCCATCGTGAAAGCGCTGTGGTACACTGGGAGGCGGAAAGGGGCGGAGCGCGTGGAACAGTCTATTACACAGGGAGAGCAGAACCTTCTGCTGCTTCAGTCCATCATCTCCGGCAGTGAGAAGCTCTATGTCTGGTGCTACAACGATTCGGGGAAGCTCATCGCCTCCTCGTGCCCGAAGGAGGAGCAGGCGCTGCTGGATCAGACGCTGCGCCGCCTCGGCGTGCTTGAGAAGGCCGGGCAGTCCGAGCGGCGCGCGCCGTACCTTGTCGGCTCGCCGATCGGGATGCAGTGTGCAGTGACCTTCGAGGCCGCGCGCCGCCGCAGCCTGATCTTCGTGATCGGCCCGGTGTTCTACGCCGCCCCCTCAGAGAGACAGCTTCGCGCCTCGCTGCGCCCCTTCGCCGAGAGCTTAGACGGCGCGCGCTGGTCGGGCGAGCTGTGCGCCGCGCTGCCACGGCTGCCCGTCATGCCCTACGCGGTTTTCTCCCGCTATGTGATGCTCGTCCACAACACCCTGAGCGGCGAGCAGCGCGGCCCGGAGGCGCTGGGCAGCGCTGCGCCGTCGGCGGAGATACGCGCCGAGACTGCGGGAGTGCGGGATCGGGAGAAGGTGTGGCTCGCCGAGCGCGCGCTCTTGCAGATGGTGCGAAACGGCGATATCAACTACCACGCTGCCATACAGCGCAGCATCAGCCTCAGCCCCGGCGTGCCGGTGCAGGGCGGCGACCCGCTCCGGCAGATGAAGACAAGCATCGTCGTCTTCACCACTCTCGTCAGCCGCGCCGCCATGGAGGGCGGGCTCTCGCCCGAGGTCGCCTACGCCCTGGGCGACTCCTACTTGCAGGCCGTGGAGGACTGCCGGGATTCCGGCGAGCTCTCCGCTCTCGCCAACGCCATGTACCACGATTTCATCTTCCGCGTCCACCATCTGCGCAGCAATCCTGACTACTCCCACGCAATTCAGAAGTGCTGCGATTACATTGAGCTGAGCCTCGACCGCAAGATCCGCGTCGCCGATCTCGCGGCGCTGGTGGGCTACACAGAGTACTATCTGACTGAGAAGTTCAAGAAAGAGACGGGGCTGCCCGTCAGCCTCTATATCCGCTATGCGAAGGTCGAGCGCGCGAAGGTGCTGCTCGAATCCACCGATCTCAGCGTGCGCGAGATCGCCGAGCGTCTCGCCTTCAACACGGTCAACTACTTCATCCAGAGCTTCCGCGACACTGCCGGATACACCCCCGCGCAGTACCGCAGGCGCAAGCGCGCGGAGGAGAAGCGGGCGGAATAGCGTGGAAGACGAGCGCGAATGAAACCGTGCGGTTTGCACAGTTTGACCCGGCTGTCTCCCGCGCCGTTTCTTATACAAATATATACAAATATAAAAATTCTTCGATGTCTGAATGGGACAGTGTCCCGTGACATCGAAGAATTTTTTATTGGTATTCAAGACACGAACAGGCCTGCAGAACGATGCTTTCTTCCCGTTTGAGCGGTAAGGGCTCAGCCCTCACGATGCGAGAAGCTCTGATAAAACTCCGCAAACAGCTTTTCCAGCTTCTTCACAATGCTCGCCTCTTTTCGTTTTGAATTTGTCTGTTCCCCGGGTACAGTGAAAGCATAGCACAGGATGGCAGAAAAATAAAATACATATAGTATTATGCTTATGATACGATTATCAAATGGTACTTTCACTCGTTTGGCACACTGTATGGACGCCTCTGATTGCGGTCAGGGTGGTAACAGGCAGGCGAAACGACACATTCTGTCTGTTCGGAAACAGGATCAGAAAAACCCCGCCGCAGGAGTGAACTGCAGCGGGGTCCGTAGGAGAGAGACACCATCTTCGGTGCTGAGACTATACAGTTTCGCCTTGCGGCGATGCGGAATCAGTCGATGTCGAGATCGACAGTGACCTCATAGTAGTCGCAGGCGTGGGCGTTCCAGCCCGTGACGTTCGACTTGGAGATCATGCTCATCTCGAGGAAGGAGCAGAAAACATAGGCGTCATCGTCAAGGATGGTCTGCTGCAGCTCAATGGCGAGCTCTGCGCGCCTCGCGGTGTCGAACTCGGTGGAGAGCGCATGGAGCAGCTCGTTCACACGCTCGTTCTCATATGCGCCGAAGTTGTAGCTCATGCCGGGCACGCAGGAGGTCGTGAAGAAGTACTGCGGGTCGCCGGAGGGGGCGGTCACGAGAGCGGAGGCGTACACGTCAAAGTCCATCGTAGCCAGAAACTCCCGGCGGTTCGCGGTGCAGTTGATGTCCACGTCGATGCCGATCTCCTTCAGGGAAGCCTGGGCGGACTCCGCCAGCAACGGAAGCTCGGCACGGCTGGGATAGGTCAGCCAGCGGATCGTGAGCTTCTGCCCGTCCTTCTCGCGGATGCCGTCGCCGTCGGTATCGACCCAGCCGGCCTCCTCGAGCACGGCCTTCGCGCTCTCGGGATCGTAGCCCGGGGCGTTCAGATGCTCGCTGCCGAAGGTGCCGAAGCCCTCGGGGAAGGGGCCGTAGCCCGGCACGCCGTGGCCGTCGAGCAGCGCGGCGACAAAGCCCTCGCGGTCAATGCCCATGACGATCGCCTGCCGCACGGCGGGATCCTGGATGATCTCGCTTTGCATATTCATGCAGCCGAAGAAGGCGCGGGAGGTCTGGATGCTGGAGAACTGGAAGTTGGGATTTTCAAACTTGGAGTAGGCGTCGTAGGCCACGCCGTAGGCCGCGTCCACCTCGCCGCCCTCGAGTGCGAGCGCCAGGGTGTTGCGGTCGGAGATCGTGCGGACGGTGATCTCGTCGAGTTTGGGGGTGCCGTCCCAGTAGTAGTCGTTGGGAACCAGGGTGATGTGATCGTCCATCAGCATATCGACGGCCTGATAGGGGCCTGTGCCGACGGAGATGCCGGTCTCAAAGTCGGAGGCATCCACGTCGATGATGCAGGCGTAGGGGTCGCCGAGGTAGTTCATCAGGGCGGGGTTCGGCTCAGAGGTGACTATGGTCAGCACCTGACCGTCGGCCTCCATGCTCTCGATCCTGGTGTCGCCGGGGGCGCGGTCGTGGTTTTCCAGCAGATGCTCAAAGCACTGCTTGACGCTCTCGGCGTCCATGTCGCGCCCGGAGGAGAACTTCACACCCTCACGCAGGGTGATCGTCCAGGTGTTGCCGCCGTCGTTCGTCCATTCGGTGGCAAGCCACGGCTCCAGCTCCATGGTGTCGGTGTAGCGAACCAGCGTCTCGCCCACGCCGTAGCGGATGCACGGCCAGCCGTTGTAGGTGCGGTGCGGGTCGATGGTCTCTTCCCAGTTCTCCGCGTTGAAGGTGGTGTCGCCGATGACCAGTTTCTTTCCCTCCGCCGACGCCGCGGCGCAGAGAGAGAGCAGCAGGCACAGAACCAGTGCCAGAGACAGGATTTTCTTCATTTCTTACCTCCATCTTGTATCTTTCCGCAACATGCTGTATACTGGAGGCGGCAGAGGCGGATTCTCCGCCGCCTGTCAGTTTCCAAGGGCGGCTTCCCTGTTGCTTTGCGACGGCTCACAGGGAAGTCGCTTTTGGCTTATTTATACGCCGCGATGGTGAAGATCGGCGTGGGGTTATAAAACTCGTCGATCTCCCGGTAGATGCGCTTGTACACGCCCATATCCACCGTGACGCGCTCAAAGCCCGCCTCCACCAGAAGCTGCACGTCCCACTGGGGGCGCGGGCCGTGATACGCCCCGACCTCCATCGTGATCGCATCGTTCTCGGCGCGCATAAAGTCCGGCACCAGCTTGTGCGCGTGGTTTTCCGGGAGCTCCTGCTCCTGCTCGTCGTCCAGCGCGGCACTGTAATCCGCGTCGAAGTTCAGAAGCACGCCGCCCGGCTTCAGGAGTTTCCACCACTCCCGATACGCCTTGTCGATATGCGGCAGCGTCCAGGTGAGATTGCGCGTCACCAGAAGTCGGATCGTAGCCATGTCGTTCTGTGAGCCAAGGAGTTGTAGCTAAGTGTTGTCTTCCTAAGACCGCTTGGCCCTCCGACTTCGAAGTTCAGAAGCACGCCGCCCGGCTTCAGGAGTTTCCACCACTCCCGATACGCCTTGTCGATATGCGGCAGCGTCCAGGTGAGATTGCGCGTCACCAG
>JAZQCO010000098.1:0-15507 GCA_045546335.1 Candidatus Limivicinus sp.
CTAAGCCCGCTTGGCCTCCGACTTAGCGCTCATAGGCGGGCTTGTCGCCGGTGATATACTCCTCGCTCACACCGTTGGAGCGCATGACGCGCCACTTGTAGTGGTCGCCGAAGTAGCCGCCATCGGGCTGCTTGCCGCCGAGCCAGACCTCGACGAGGTTGTCGAAGCGGCGATCCTCATAGATCTCGCGGGGATTGATGTGGCAATGGTAGTCCACGAGCGGCAGGTTCTCCGCGTAGTCGTGGAAGAGATGCTTTGCGGTTTCGGTCTCGAGCAGGAAATCCTTGTCCATAAATGCTTTCATTGGTGTGTATCCTCCTTAACAGTAAAACTATGGTTTGGACGGTCGTGCCTATACTATAACGGAATCTCGCGGCAATTGCAAGATAAAAGCGCGGTTTATCTCTCACTCTCAGGGAAGCGGTACCCCGTAGCGCAGATTGTATGCGTCGCTCGGCACCGCCTCCACGGGGATCAGCCGCTCGATCAGGCCGTATTTGTACAGGCAGGCGGCAAGCGCGTCGCCGACGTAGTCGTTCTGCGGCCAGTTGGCCCAGTCGTCGTCCGAGCGCAGCACCTCCACGGTGCACGTCTCCTCCCCCGCCGCAACGGCGGCGCGGATCTGTGCCTCCATCTCGTTCTCGATGACAGCGACAAGTCTGCCGTTGAGCCCCATGGGATTGGCGTCGGCGTAAGTACGCCCGGCGGAGTTGGTCATGCTGAGGCTCACCACCAGCACGACAGGCAGCAGCGCCGCAAGCTGTGGGAAGCGGCGCAGAAGCTCAGCCGCCGTGAGCAGCATGAGCAGGAACACCAAAAAGAACACCGGGAACGAGGCTTCGGGGCGGCCTGCGTACATCGGCGTCACCGCGGCGGAGATCAGCAGGTGGAAGGGCAGCACACAGGCGAGACAGAAGAGCCCTGTCAGCCAGCAGTGGACAAACTGACGCCGCTCCTCGCCGCCGCGCCGCAGAAGCAGCAGGACGAGGCCTGCCGGGACAGAGAGCGTGAAGAGCAGCAAAAACAGCGGCGAGCAGGTGCGCAGCAGCCCCGCGAACGAGTCCCAGGTCGGGGCGAGATTGGCAAGGAGGTGGCTGCTGTTTCCCGACAGCGACTCCGCCCTGCCGCCCAGCAGCTCAATCAGCGCGGCGAAGAGCCATGCGAGCAGGATGCCGCCGAAGAGCAGGTTCTCGCGCAGCGGCCTTTTCCGCAGGACGGTGTTCAGCACACGCGCCGCGGCATAGGCCGCCAGCACGGAGCTTCCAAAAAGGTTGGAGAAGAGCGCGAAGTACAGCCCTGTCGTGAGCAGCGCCGCGCGCAACAATCCGCCGCCGAACAGGCGCGGCTCCTCCTCGGCCAGGAAAAAAAGCACCATCGTGCAGCTCAGCAGCGCGGAGATCGTATAGAAAAACACGCAGCAGCAATCATAGCAGTGGAACATGTGGAGGTTTCCCTCCGTCTGCGAGCGAAAGACGAAGAAATGGCCCAGCAGGAACAGTGCCGCAAGGCCGAAGGCCGCCAGCTCCCCCAGCTTGAAGCGGCGGCGCAGCAGCCGGAGGAAGCAGGCGATGTAGAGTGTGATAAAGGCCGCGAGCATCGCCGCAACCGCAAAGATCTGACAGTCGATGAAGCTGCCGCAGCCGAGCCCCGCGAGCAGCCCCGCCAGGGCGCCGCACAGCGGCATCAGCGTCTCCGGCAGCACACGCGAAGGATTCCAGGTTCCCGGGATCGGGATCGCCGGGCGCGGGCGGATGATGCACACCATATCGTCCCCATCCATCACCGGGATCGGATGCCATAGCGTAAAGAACAGCAGCATTGAGAGAAAGACCAGCGCGAGAAACAGCGCCGTGTGAAAGCGCTTTGAACGCAGCAGATTCATGTCTATCCACCTTCTATTTCTTTCTTTTGTCAAAGAGGCACACAGGCTCATAGGCCTTCTCCAGCCGGTGCAGCAGCTCCATCGTGTCGTGCTCGGAGCGGCAGGGGGTGTCGAGCGTCACAAGCTGCGCTGTGAGCTGCGGCTCGTCGCGGCGCAGTCTCTCCATCAGCCGTGCCCTGGCGTTTTTCATCGTCGCCTCACGCGCGTAGATATAGAGCCCCCCGAGCCCCGGCTCACCCTCCTGCACGCGCACAACGGCGCGCAGCCCGTGGACGGCGAGCGCGCTGTGCAGCCGCTTCTCGAGCGCCTGGAGCTTCTGCATCTCGTCGATGAGCTTGATGCACACGAGCTCCCGCGTGTTCAGGATCTCCCCCTCGAGATAACTGCGGTAGGGCGAACGGCGCATATGCTCATACACCAGCTTCTCCTTCCCGGTCATCTCCCCGGTGTGGAAGATGCGGATGCGCCCGAGGTGCACGGTGTAGAGGAAGTGCGGCAGCTTGAGGCGCTCAAGCTCCGCCTTCAGCCAGGCGCTGCCGCTCTCCGGGAGCGTGATCTCATCCAATATCTCGTTCTCGCGCGGATCGAAGATCGCAGCGCCGTCCATCACGATGAGCGGCACGGTCGGCATCGCCTCGTGCATCTGCAAAGTGAAGAAGGCCGGCGCGTGCTCGGACATGAGGCAGAGCTTCGCCCCGTCCTGGAAGAGGCGGTTGAGGCGAAAATGCGCGGCAGGCGGGATGTTGGCGAAGCGGTTGGCGATGAGGTCGGAGGTGCGCACGAAGAACACCTCGTCGCGCACCTTCGCGCGCGGCAGGCGGAAGATGTTCACCACGACCGCGACGATCGTGCCGAGCAGCACGCCGGTGATGCGCTGCACGGCAAAGAAGATGGGCTTGTCGATCTCCGGGAAGGTGATGACGACGCAGATAAACACGATCGCGGCCAGGCACGAGCTGTCCGGCATCCGCACGAGCACCGAGGTGTAGAGCGAGAGCAGCACGCCCACAGCCATCAGCGCATACGCCAGCGGCAGGAAGCTGCCGAGGGCGGGCAGCACGAGCATCAGCAGCAGAAACAGCAGCCCCCAGACCGAGCCGATCAGCGACCCGGCGAAGCGGTTGATGGCAAAGTCTCTGGCATCGCGCACATAGGGCTGCATACAGACGATGGCGGTCAGCGCCGCCTCCGAGGGCATATCCATCCCCCGGTAGCCGCGAAAATAGTACACGATCAGGCAGATAAAGACGGCGACGGCGGTCTTGATGATGCGCATGCCGATGTGCGGCGGGCGGAAGGAGCGCAGAGAGGAGAGCTTCATGGGTTCATCCTTTCCCTTTCAAAAAATGGCTGTGCAGAGCACAGCCATTTGGGGTGTTTACTTTGCGTAATCGACGGCCTTGGTCTCGCGCAGAAGATGCACCTTGATCTGGCCGGGATACGTCAGCTCGTCCTCGATCTTCTTGGCGATATCGCGCGCGAGGAGCACCATCTGATCCTCGCTGACCTCGTCGGGCTTGACCATGATGCGGATCTCGCGGCCGGCCTGGATCGCATAGGAGCTCGCAATGCCGGGGAAACTGCGGGAGACCTCCTCGAGCTTTTCCAGGCGCTTGACGTAGTTCTCAATGTTCTCGCGGCGGGCGCCGGGGCGGGAGGCGGAGATCGCGTCGGCCGCCTGGACAAGACAGGCGATGACGGTATGCGGCTCCACGTCGTTGTGATGCGCCTCGATGGCGTGGATCACAGCCTCGGACTCCTTGAACTTGCGGGCGATATCGACGCCGATCGTGACATGGCTGCCGTCAACCTCATGGTCGATGGCCTTGCCGATATCGTGCAGGAGACCGGCGCGCTTGGCAGTGGCGACATCCACGCCCAGCTCGGAGGCCATGAGCCCGGCAATATGGGCGACCTCGATGGAGTGATTGAGCACGTTCTGCCCGTAGCTGGTGCGGTAGCGCATCCGGCCGAGCAGCTTGATGATCTCGGGGTGCAGACCGTGGATGTTCGTCTCGAACACGGCGCGCTCGCCCTCGGCCTTGATGGTGGCGTTGACCTCGCGCTGGGCTTTGGCGACCATCTCCTCGATGCGGGCGGGGTGGATACGCCCGTCCTGGATCAGCTTCTCGAGCGCCAGACGCGCGACCTCGCGGCGAACGGGGTCGAAGCTGGAGACCGTGATGGCCTCGGGGGTGTCGTCGATAATCAGGTCGCAGCCCGTCAGCGTCTCGATGCTGCGGATGTTGCGGCCCTCGCGGCCGATGATGCGGCCCTTCATCTCGTCGTTGGGGAGGGGGACGACGGAGACGGTGATTTCACTGGTGTGGTCGGCGGCGCAGCGCTGGATCGCGGTGGCGATGATCTCGCGGGCGCGGTCGTCCGCCACGTGCACGTGCCGGGTCTGGATCTCCTTGATCCACAAGGCCACCTCATGGGTGACCTCGTCGCGCACGCTCGCAATGATGTGCGCCTTGGCCTCATCGACGGTGTAGCCGGAGATCTTCTCGAGCATCTCGAGCTGGCTCTTCTTAATGAGCCCGATCTCCTGCTGCTGCGCCTCGGCATCGGCGATTTTGGCCGAGAGCGTCTCGCTCTTCTTTTCCAGCGCGTCGGTCTTGCGGTCGAGCGCTTCTTCCTTCTGCTGCAGACGGCGTTCCTGCTTCTGCACCTCGGCGCGGCGCGCCTTTTCCTCCCGCTCGTACTCGGAGCGGGCTTTGTGTATCTCTTCCTTTGCCTCAACGAGAGCTTCCCGTTTCTTGCTCTCGGCGGTTTTGATCGACTCGTTGACAATGCGTGTGGCTTCCTCCTCGGCGCTGCCGAGCTCGCGCTCAGCGACCTTTCTGCGGTACTGATAGCCGCCGAAAACGCCGCCACAGGCAAAAACAAGGATCAGGATAATCGCTAAAAACACTGGCATCGTAAGTCAACACACCTCCATTCTTCAAAAATCAGTATGCGGTGGTCAAGAGAGGCGCAGCCCATCGGGAGCGCCGGAAAAATCGCAATTATCACAGAGGAGCTTCCCCAATCCCCCCAGAATAATATTCAAGTTATTCTACCTTTTTAACTGTTGTATGTCAAGTGAAAAGTTCATATTCAAAATAAAAAAGGAGGACAGCCTGTGTCCTCCTTGTCTTTTTCTAGCCGCGTGACCAGATATAGAACGGGATCTCGGTGGTGTAGCCATAGCAGCTCACGCTCAGCGTGATGCTGCCGCCGGCAGAGGCGAGCACCTGGATCTCACAGCTCTGGGTGTCGGCGCTGGGGGTGAGATGCGCCTTGCTGCTGTCGCTCACGCGCCAGGTGAAGGGCGCGTCGGCGAGCTTGTCGTTGGGATAGGCGCGCGCCGTCAGCGTCACCGAATCATCCCCGACGTACATGGTGAAGCCGCCCGCCTCGGCGGTGAGCTCGTGGTTAATGTAGAAAATGCGCACGTTCTCGCACTTGGGCGTGGGACTGGGGCTCGGTGTCGGGCGCGGCGCAGCGGTAATGGCCGGGGTGGGGGTCGCCTTCGGCTTGAGGCTGATGCCCGTGCCGTCAGAGCGCGCCGCGAACACCATCAGCACGACGGCGAGCACGCCCGCCGCGATCAGCAGCAGCCCCGCGAGGAGCTGCCAGGAGGAGCCCTTGCGGAATGTCCCGCGCGTACTCTGATTCTGCGTGCTCTGCGCTCTCTGAGTGGGCTGGGCGGGACGGCGCGCCTCGACGCGCACGGGTCTGTCGCCGCCGATCACGCGGCGCTGCCCGCAGTGGGGACAGTCCGCGCGCAGGGCGGAAAAGCTCCTGCCGCAGCGGGAGCAAGTGACCATCGGCATTTTCACGCTGCCACTCCCCTTTCCTCACAGCCGCGCGAGCGCGGCGTTGGAATACTCCTTCTCCCCCGTCACCTCGCGCATCACGGAGATGCCCTCGGGGACGCTGAGCGAAGCGTTCTCGTCGCTCAGCTCGACCTCCATGAGCGCCTGCTCGTCCCAGAACGGGTACACGTCGATCTGGAAGAACAGCCCCCCGTCCTCGAGGCAGTAGCGCGTCTTGCGGATCGAGCCGAGGGCGGGGTCGGCCTCCTTGAGCAGACGCAGATAGTCGCTGCGGCTCAGGCGCTCCTCGATCTCGAGGCGCTTGCGGTCGCTGAGGCGGCGCTTGAGGGTCTTGTAATAGATGTGCTTGCCGCCCTCGCGCAGCTCGCGGATGCGCAGCTCCTCCCCCTCCTTGGCGGCGAGGTAGGCCTGGAAGATCTCCACGCGCCGCGCGCCGCGCTGCTCGAGCCAGGCGGTGTTCGGGCAGGTGATGAGGAACTTGCGCACGATCTCCAGCGGCTCCGGCTCACCGAGGACGCGGCGGATCTGGGCGATCAGGCGGCGCATCTTGTGGCTGAAGTCCACGGCGTTGTCGATGACGCTCAGCTCCGGGTGCCCCTCCCAGGCGGCGATCAGCCTGTCGTCGAGCGCGACAGCCTCCGACACCGACTCATAGCGCGCTTTGTTGTTCTCCATGGTGTAAAACTGCTCCGCCCCGCGCGCCGCCGTCACGAGATGGAAGATGGCGTCATAGCGCCCAAGCAGGCTCTCGCGCGTCTCCCCGACGCTCTCGAGCACCGCCGCAAACTCCTCCTCGTTCATATACGCGCGGTTATCGAGCGCGCCGCGGTCGCAGACGATCAGGATCTTCTCCGCCTTCATGCCGCGCGCGGCCTCCTCGAACAGGCGCTCCTTCTCCAATTGCAGGCGCATTTGCAGCTTCTGATAGGCGAGGTTCGTGCTGCAGCTCCAGGGTGCGACGCCGCCGGAGATCAGCTCTGTCGCGGTCTCGGGGATAAAGAGCACGGTGTAGCCGAGCTTGGTAAAGCTGTTTTGGATCCAGCTCAGCCCGGTGGTCTTGCCCGCGCTCGGCCCGCCGGTGAGGACGATCTTATGAATGCGCATACGGCGCTCCTCCTCTCATGTCTTTGGGTCTATGTCTTATGTAGGTGCAAAAGCGGTAGCCTACGCCGTTTTCCTCCTGCCGCTCGCCCTCCTCGCAAGCCCAGGCGGGGTCGGCGTCGAGGTTCGGGAAGAAGCTGTCCGAGGCGGGGCTGAGCTCGATCTTCGTCACATGGACGGTGTCGAGCCAGGGGTAGAACGCCCGGTACACGCTCGCCCCGCCGATCACGAGGCAGCGCGGCTGCGCTGCGGCGGCGGCCAGCGCCTCCTCGGTGCTGTGGACAACCAGCGCGCCCTCGATCTCCACCTCCTGCCGCGTGATGACGAGGTTCAAGCGCCCCTTGAGGGGCTTTCCGCCCGGGAAATCCGCGAGCGTGCGCCGCCCGACGAGCACCGCCGCCCCCTGCGTCAGCGCCCGGAAATGCGCCCGGTCGGCCTTGAGCACCACCGGCTGCGTCCCTTCGGCGCCGATGCCCCAGTCGCTGTATACCGCAACGATCGCTTCCACGCGCGCCGCCTCACTTCTTATAGCCGGTCGCGCGGTCGATCTCGCTTTGCAGCGCGCCGCCGTCGAGGAAGGCGTCGAGGTTGTGCAGGCTGATCTCGAAGATGCGCTCGAGCGTCGCCGGGAGATGGAACCAGCCGGAGATATGGGGCGTGAGCAGCAGGTTCGGCTGCCGCCAGAGCGGATGCTCGGGCGGGAGCGGCTCCTGCTCGGTCACGTCCACACCGGCACCGGCGAGATGGCCGGATTCCAGCGCGCGGCAGAGCGCCCCGGCATCGAGCGCCGTGCCCCGGCCGCAGTTGATGAAGAGCGCGCCGGGCTTCATGCGGGCAAAGCGCGCATCGTCAAAGACGTGATAGGTCGCCTCCGTCCCCGGAAGGAAGCTGCACACCACATCGGCCTGTGAAAGCGCCGCGTCCAGCTCCTGTGACAGGCACAGCTCGTCCACGCCCTCGGGGAGGGCGGAGGGTCTGCGCTTCACGCCGACGACCGTCGCGCCGACGGCGTGGGCGAGGCGCGCGTAGTACAGCCCGATGTCGCCGAGCCCCACGATCACGACGCGCGCGCCGGTCAGCGTGCCGACCGTGCCGCGATCGACCCAGAGCCCCTGCGCCTGCTGGTCGCGGTAGAGCTGTAATTTTTTCAGCAGGCACCAGGTCATGGCGAAGGCGTGCTCCGCCACCGCCTGTCCGTAAGCGCCGGTGGCGCTGCACAGCACCGTCCCGGGGGAGAGGACGCCGGGCTTCACATAGGCGTCCGCGCCCGAGGAGGCGAGCTGCAGCAGCTTGAGGCGGGGCGAGGCCGCGATACTCGCCGGGGCGGGGCAGCCGAGAATGATATCCGCGCCCTGCACCTGCGCGTGTGTGACCGTCTCCGGCGCGCCATACTGAAAGCGGCAATCCTGCCGCCGCGCCTCCAGGCGCGCCTTCTGTTCCTCCCGCAGGGGGAGGAGCACCAATACTTCGTTCATTGTGTGCCCTCCTGTCTGTTATGGCGCACGCGCCAGGCGCGCACGCTGACCACCAGCTTCTCCTCATCCTCTTCCTTGAACAAGGCGACCTTCAGCGACACGGGTTTAGGCTGACCGTGGAGCATCAGGCGGTAGTGGAGCTTGAAGCAGCCCTCCTCATGTACGGCGCGCAGCACCTTTTCCTTTGTAAACTCCTGCCGGAAGGCCGGAAGATCCTCCGGGCAGACAGCCTTCTCGCCGTCAGAGAGCGCCTGGGCGAAGAAGTCCTCCCCCTCGGTGGGAAAGCCGAGGCTCTGGTACTCGTCGGTGGCGTTAAATTCGATATAGCTGCCCGTCTCGGGGTTGACCGTGTAGAGGCTCAGATAGTCCTCCGAGAGTGCCATGAGCCGCGAGAGCATGTCCAGCTCGCGCCGGATGCGCTTTTGCTCCTCCTGCTGCTTCATCTGCGCGTCGATGTTGCTGATGCCGATGATGATACGGTTCGTACCGGGCAGCATCCGGGTGATTTTCATATTGACATGCAGCGCCGCGCCGTTCTCGCGCAGGCGGTAGGTCGTGGTGAAGGCGCCCTGCCGCTCAAGCTCGCGCAGGATATTCTCCCTCGTGAAGGTCGCGAAGAAGCCCTCTCTGTCCTGCTCACAGATCCGTTCGGCATCACGCCGACACGCCTCAAAGAAGTTTTCTCCGTGCCGCTCGACCGCGAGCTCCTCCCCGCCGATCGGGGAGCTGTATTCGATAAAGCGCTCCGTATCGAGATCGACGCAGTAGATGTTATAGTAGTCGGCGGCGAGGGCTCTGGCGATGCTGGCGTAGGTCGCCCCGTCGTCGGGATCGACGATGGAGAGCACCGCGACCGCCGCGGACATGGCGCCGGTCACGGGGTTTGTGCTGATCCTGCGCGCAAAGGCGTGGACAATGGAGCCGTCGGGCATCTGCTCATCGAAGAAGGCGCGCCCGGAGAGGTTGCAGCAGCTCTTGACGAGCCTCATAAAGCCCTCGCCGATGCCCACGGGCGAGGCGGTGAAGCTCGCCTCCTGCATGGAGAGATCGAAGCCGAAAAAGCGCCTGACAAACTGGCGGTAGCTCTGGTTCGTGCGCACGAAGCGCACCAGACCGTCCCTGACCTCCATGATGCACATGGGCAGGGTGTTGAAGAAGTTCTGGAAGCCGTTGGCCTCTTCGTTTGCCAGGAAGGAGAGGTCATAGAGGTTCACGCGGCCGATCGCCTCATAGTAGGCCGACTCCACGGGATTTTCAAAGCCGATCTGCCGCCCGTTTTCGTAGCGGTCGAGGATCTGTTCAAAGGGGATGGGGCGGGTGAAGTAATAGCCCTGGAGCTTCGAGCAGCCGATCTCCTGCAGAAAGCGCACCTGCTCCTCCTTCTCCACGCCCTCGCAGACCGTGTCCACACCGAGGGCGGTCGCCATCTTCATCAGCTCGGTCAGGATGATTTTCCCCTTCTCGCCCTCGTCGAGCTTCTGCATGAAGCTCATGTCGAACTTGAGGAGGTTGAACTTGATGCTCTGCAGCACGTCAAGAGACGAGTAGCCGCTGCCGAAATCGTCCATCCACACCGGGAAGCCCAGGCTCTGGAAGCGCTGGATCTGCTCGCGCATGAACGCGAAGTCGCGCCCGACGACGCTCTCGGTGATCTCCACCGTGAGCATGTCCCGGTCGATGCCCGCCGCATCCACCCGCGCGCGGATCTCCTCCACGATATCGCAGGAGTCGAAGTCCGAGCGGGAGAGGTTGAGCGACTGCGGCACCAGATGCAGCCCCGCCTCCTTTTGCAGGCGCAGCTTCTCCAGGATCCGCTCGAGCACATAGAGGTCGAGCTTGTAGCTCAGCCCCGCCTTCTCGAGCGCCGGGATAAAGTCGATCGGGGAGAGCAGACCGTCCACCGGGTCGAGCCAGCGGGCGAGCGCCTCCTCATCGCAGACCCTGCCGTTGACCGCGCGCACGATGGGCTGATACCAGACCTGGATCCAGCGCTCTTCCAGGGCGCGGTCGAGGTTCTCGATCACATACTGGCGCTTGATGGCCTCGTCGCTCAGCTCCCGCGTGAAGTAGCGGAAGCACGAGCGGTAGATGTCCTTGAGCGAGTCACAGGCCATCTTCGCGCGGTCGCAGGCCATGCTGACCGGCACGTCCTCCGTGCGCGAGGTGTAGATCCCCACGCGCACAGGCAGGGCGTTGCCGCCGTTGATGTTCAGGCAGTCCCGGAAGAAGTGCTCCAGACGCTCCTCGATCCGGCTCTCGCGCGTATAGACCGCGAAGTGGTCGGCACCGACACGGCAGCAGTTCTCGCGCCCGAAGCTGCGTGAGAGCAGCAGCGCGAAGGCTTTGAGCAGCCTGTCGCCCTGCTCGAAGCTGAAGCTGCGGTTAAAAAACTTCATCCCGTAGAGATCCATATACAGCAGCACCACATCGTCGCCCTCGCGGCATATGGATTCCTTCCCTGCCTCGGCTATCTCGAAGAAGTAGGACATACTAGGCAGACCCGTCAGATAGTCGTAATGGCTGGCCTTGAGCAGACTTTCCTCGTGCAGGGCGTTGCTCAGGCTGTTATTGATGCCAACGCCGCTGACATAGGCTCCCTCGTCTGTGTACCAGACATGGGCGAGGCGCACACCGTCGGTACAGACGTGCTTGCCGCAGGCGTGAAAGACGCGGTATTCCCTGCTGTCCTTCGCCTTTGCGCGGTAGATCACCTCATAGCGGCTGTCCTCGGTCGCAAAGCGGTAGGCCGCCCCGGCGATGCGCGGCGCGTCGTCCGGGTGGACGTTCTCATAGAGATCACGGTTCATGTCCGCGTAGGCCTCGGCGCGATCCCGGTACCCGAACAGCTCGCAGAAGCCGTCCGACAGGATCAGCGCGTGAACGTGATTGTCAATAAACTGATAGATCGCCAGCGGCTGCTGCAAGCTCTCCAGCAGCGCGCGCTCTTCGGGCGAATAGCGATACTCTTCCATTTTCTTTATCCTCGTGAACGTATTCTCAGAGGGATAGCGCCGTAGCCCGGCGCAGATACATATCCATTATAAACAACGCGACTGGAAATATCAAGTAGAATGATATTTCCAGTCGCGGATTCCTTGTCTCGTTATCGTCTCACTCTTCCCGCAGCCTGAGCAGCGCTTCGCGCCGGCTCAGCAGCTCATCGAGCAGCGCGGCGCAGTCGGCCTCGCCGCCGCCGCGCAGCAGCTCCGTTATCTCGGAGACCGGCCCGTACAGGGGTGTGAGCGAGAGATTAGCCAGCACCCCCTTGAGGGTGTGGGCGGCATGGAAGGCCGCCTTGTAATCCCCGCTTGCGAGCGCGTCGGTGAGCTTGCGGTAATTGCCATCCTCGAGCGCCATATTGACCAGGCGCAGGTAGAAGGCCTCGTTATTCATACAGCGCTCGAGGCCGTCCCCGGTATCCGCGCCGAATTGTCTGAGCTTTTCTATTGTCAGCATGGTATTCTCCCCTCTTGTCCCTCTCTGTCGGCGCGTATCAATAGACCGCGCAGCCGTTCTGCCGCATCTGCTTCATCCGCTGCAGCGCGGCGCCCGCGTCCTCGAACACGTCCCCCTGGGGATTAAGGCGGTCGGAGAAGGCGACGCCGACGTTGAGCGTGACGGGAATTCCGCCCTCGCGCAGCGTGCGGTTGATCTGCTCGACCTTCTCAAAGACCAGCTTCTGCATGGCGCCGGACATACGCGCCATGATGACGACAAACTCGTTCTCCCCCAGGCGGCAGACCACGTCGGTGGAGCGGAAGCTGTTTTTCAGCACCTCCGCGACACGCTTGATCGCCGCATCGGCGCAGTCGCGCCCGCGGCATCCGCGCAGAGACTCAAACTCGTCCACCGTTGCGATCAGCACCGCAATATGCCTCTGATCCGCGTCGTGAAAGAGGATATCGAAGGCGCTCTCGTTATACAGCCCCGTCAGCGGATCGTGCATTGCCTCGTAGGTGTGGCGATCCCGCGGTCCCTTCACGGCGCCCTGTCTGCCGACGGTATGATCGCTCCGCTCCCCGGTCTCGAGCGCACGCACATAGCGCTCAAACTCCTCCGGCGGGACGGGCTTCGAGAAGTAGTAGCCCTGGATGACGTGGCAGCCCATCGCCTTGAGGGTGAACATCTGCTCCGCCGTCTCCACACCCTCGGCGATGGTGGGCAGTCCCAGCGACTGCGCCAGGCCGATCACCGCCTCGATGAGCCGGGTGTCCTTTCGGTCGCGGAAGGCGGTGCGGATAAACTGCATATCGAGCTTGAGCGCGTCGATTGGCAGTGTCGTGATCATATTCAGCGAGGAGTAGCCCGAGCCGAAGTCGTCCATCTCGATAAAGAAGCCGCTCTCGCGCAGCCCCTTTACCACGTCGATGATCTGCTCGGCATTCTCGGTATAGGCAGACTCCGTGATCTCCAGCAGCAGATCCCGCCGCTCGATCCCCGCCTCGTCTGTAAGCTGCTCGAGTGACCCGAGCAGCATGGGATCGTTCAGGTCAATGCGCGAGACGTTGACCGAGACCGGGATCACACGCCCGAGCGTCTCCTTCCAGCGGCGGCACTGCATCGCCACCTCCCGCCAGACGTAGGAGTCGAGCTCGCGGATCAGGCCGTTGCCCTCAAAGAGCGGGATGAACACCTCGGGGCTGACAGCGCCGAGCTTCGGGTGCTGCCAGCGCACCAGCGCCTCGGCACTGCTGAGCGCGGGGGTGGAGAAGCGCACATCGAACTTGGGCTGGTAGTACACGGTGAACTGCCGCTCGCGGATGGCGGTGTGGAAGTCCTCCAGAAGCTGCTCGGCGTAGAGCTCCTGCTCGCGCATGGAGTCATCATAAAAGCCCACCGCGAGGGAAAAGCTGCTCTTGACCGTGTCCGCCGCCTGCTTGGCGCGGTCGAAGCGCCGCTCCATGTCGATGCTGCGATCCGTCTCGGCGTACACGCCCATGCGCGCCCGGACGCGGTACTCCGCATTCAGCTCCACGCAAACGCGCTCGAGGAAGGCCGTGTAGTCGCTGCGGTGGGCGCAGTAGATCAGGAAGGTGTCCCCGTCGAGGCGGCACACGATGCCCTCGCTCTCGCTGACGGCTTCAAGCAGCGTCTGCGCGACGCGGCGCAGCACCTCGTCGCCGAACTCCCGGCCGTAGCGCTCGTTGACCATATGGAAGTGGTTGATGTCCAGCAGCAGCGCGTCCGTGGCGAGCGCCGGGTGGAAGGTATCAAACTGCGCGGCGTAGCGGTAGAAGTATTCCCGGTTATACAGCCCCGTGAGCTGGTCACGCTCGGTCGAACGGATGATGTCCCGATCCTCAAACAGCTCGATCGTGCGCCGGATGCGCGCCAGCACGATCTCCCGCTTGGGGTAGGGCTTGAAGATGAAGTCCGTTGCGCCGAGGTTGAGGCAGTCCACCTCCGCGTTCTGATCCACCGTCACCACAATGACCGGCAGCAGCGCGGTGCCGGCGTTCTCCTTGATTTCCCGCAGAATGTCAATGCCCTTCCTATCCGGCAGGTTCAGATCCAGCAAAACCAGGCTCAGCGTCTTGTATCGCTCACTCAGAATCGCCTTCGCCTCGGCTCCGTTCTCGGCAAACAGGATCTCATAGGCATCGTGGAGCATAGCGCCGATGATCTCGCGGTTGATGAGTTCATCCTCCACCACGAGGATCCGCCGCTTCCCCGTGGCCGCGCGAAGGCTCTGATGCTTCTCCGTCATGTTCTCATCCTCCAAACGTAGTGCGGCGGGTGTCTCACGCCCGTCAATTCTTCTGACCTATCTTTATATTGTAGCATGACAATCTCTGCGTGTCCATGAAAAAGTTGCAAGAAACTGCACATTCCCGTCTCCCGATTCGCGTCGTTTTCCATCTTCTGCATCTCTTCATTGTCTCGAAGCTATGTCTTGATATTTCATCCGACATAGTATATAATAAAGTTGATCACAATGGTCAGCTTTATTTCTTGCGGTTGACGGAGGTGTTTCTCATGATGCAAGTCAACATCTTGGAAGCCAAAACCAATTTTTCAAAGCTGGTACGCCTGATCGAGACAAAGCAGGAGGATCGCATTATTGTCTCCAGGCACGGCAAACCTGTCATGAAAATGGTCAGTGTATATGATGCCCCTATTGAAAGCAGGGTCGGAATCGCAAAGGGGAAACTGAAAGCTCCCGCAGATCTGGACGCAGGAGACGACGAAATTGCGGCAATGTTCGGAGGCTTGGAATGAATATACTCCTTGACACACATATCCTCATCTGGGCATTGACAGCAGACGACAGGCTCTCCGAAAAAGCAAAAGATTTTATTGTAAATCCCGACAATATCATCTACTACAGTGCTGCCTCCATCTGGGAAATATCCATCAAGCATACGCTACACCCGGATAAGATACCCTTCTCCGGCAAGGAACTCTCCTCATTCTGTACCCAAGCCGGATATGAGCCGCTGGATATCCGTGACCGGCATGTGTTCTCACTGGAAACCTTAAAGCGTTCCGAGAACGTCAAGCCTCATAACGATCCCTTTGACCGAATCATGATCAGTCAGGCGAAAGCGGAAAACATGCTCTTTCTCACACACGATACGCTTCTGCCATATTATAATGAAGCCTGCATTATTTCCGTATAAAGCGTCGAATGAGCCCTGCGTTTTTTTGCAGGGCTCATTCTTTTGACAAAAGGGTATGTCCTCAACTGCTGTCATATTTGTTGGTTTTTGACGGAACGATTCGGTTCAGACAGTAAACCGCCGACTGTTCCAACGCTTTTCAGTCCGTCAGCTCAAACTTGTACCCCACGCCCCAGACGGTGCGCAGGCTCCACTTCTCGCTCACGCCCTCGAGCTTTTCACGCAGGCGCTTGATGTGCACGTCCACCGTGCGCGAATCGCCGAAGTAGTCAAAGCCCCACACCTCGTCGAGAAGCTGGTTGCGGGTGAAGACCCGGTTGGGCGAGGCCGCGAGATGGTACAGCAGCTCCATCTCCTTGGGCGGGGTGTCGATCTTCTTCCCGTCCACGATCAGCTCATAGGAGTCGAGGTTGATGACGAGCTTGTCAAAGCTCAGCTTCTTCTCCACCGGCGCGCCGGAGTCCGTGCGGCGCATGACCGCGTGTACGCGCGCGAGCAGCTCCTTGATCTCAAAGGGCTTGGTGACGTAGTCGTCCGCGCCCATCTCAAGGCCGGAAATTTTGTCCTGCGTTTCGCTCTTGGCGGTGAGCATGATGATGGGCGTGCGG
>JAZQCO010000099.1:0-11941 GCA_045546335.1 Candidatus Limivicinus sp.
TGGCGGTGCTGCTGGTCACGAACCGCGCTGTCAGCGCGGCGCTCGCCGAGCGGATTCTGGTGCTGGATAACGGGCGGGTCGCCGGGATCGGCAGCGACAGCGCACTGCGGCAGAGCTGCCCGCTCTATCAGCGCATGAGCCTTGCAAACGACGAAGCCGTTTGCCTGAGAAAGATGTGATCGCTTGCATACCCAAGCCAAAACAAAACGCGCAGACGCGCCGGAAAATCCCCGCGCCGTGCGCAGGCGGCTCTACCGCTATATGCTCCGCAGCCGCTGGCTGCTCCTCGCTGTGCTGGGACTGCTGCTGCTCTCGCTCGCATGCGAGCTCGGCATCCCGCTGATCATCGAGTCGGCGGTCAACGCCATCTGCGCCGGGCGGGGCTTTCTGGTGGACACCCGCGCGCTCGGCCTCAGCCTCGCGCTGCTCGCCGGGGTGGTGCTGCTTAACGCCCTCGCCGGGTGGGGGCAGGAGCGGCTCTCCGCCAAAATCTCCCTGCACATGGCACTGCAAATGCGCCAGGATCTGTTCTCCGCGCTGATGGAGATGCCGCTCTCCGCCTTCTCCGCGCTGCGGCAGGGCGATCTGATGAGCCGGGTGCTCAACGATACGGAGCTTGCGGCGAGCGTGTACACCGAGTGCTTCCGGGAGCTGCTGGCCTCGCTCATCGTCCTGCTCGGCTGCGCCGTCATCATGTTCGTGAAAAGCCCGCCGCTCGCGGCGGTGTCGATCGGCGTGGCGCTGCTCTCGGTGTTCGTGATGGGCGCGCTCGGCGGGCGGCTGCTGCCCGCCTTCACCCGGCGGCAGACGGCGCTCGGTGAGCTCAACGCCCATATCGAGGAGAGCCTGCGGGCGTTTCAAAGCTGCGCACTCGGCGGGCGCACGGCGGAAAATCTCCGCCGCATGGAGGCCGGAAGCCGGGAGTATTACCGCTGCAAGCTCAGGGCGAGCTGTCAGGAGTACCTGATGGAGCCGCTGATGCTGCTCTTCGGGAACCTCCTCTTCCTGCTCACCGTCACCCTCGGCGTGCGCGGCATCGTCGCGGGGACGCTCACGGTCGGCACCCTGCAGGCCTTCATCCTCTATTCCCGGCAGTTTATCGAGCCGCTCAACGCCCTGAGCGAGAACTACGTCCGCGCGCAGGCCGCGCTCGCCGGGGCGGAGCGCGTGTTCCGCCTGATCGATACGAAGGGGGAGAGGGAGTGCCTCGCGCAGCTCCCGGCAGCGCGGGACGAGAGCGGGGAGACGGCGGCGCTGCGCTTTGAGAACCTGCGCTTCGGCTATCGGAAAAACCGCGAGGTGCTGCGCGGCCTCACGCTCAGCCTGAATAAGGGCGAGCGCCTCGCGCTCGTGGGGCGCACCGGCGAGGGGAAGACGACGCTGGCGAGTCTCCTGCTGCTGTTCTACCCGGACTACGCCGGGCGCATCCTGCTCGAGGGGCGGGAGCTGCGCGGCTTCGAGCCCTCCGCGCTGCGAAGCCTTATCTCCCTTGTGCCCCAGCAGCCGCAGCTTGTCGGGGGCACGCTCTACGACAACCTCGTCTACGGCTGCGAGAGCGCGTCGGAGGCGGACGTGCAGCGCATCGTCCGGGAGCTTTCGCTCGAGCCGCTGCTCTCCCGGCTGCCCGAGGGGCTGCAAACCGAGCTGGGAGAGGCGGAGGACAGCCTGAGCCAGGGCGAGCTGCAGCTGATCTGCCTTGCGCGCGCCCTGCTGCGGCGCACACCGATCCTCGTGCTCGATGAGGCGACAAGCTCCCTCGACCCCGACACGGAACGCAGCATCCAGCGCGCCCTCGCGCTCGCCGGAGAGGAGCGCAGCTGCCTCATCATCGCCCACCGCCTCTCCTCCGTGCACACAGCCGATCATATCGCGGTGCTCAGCGACGGCGTGATCGCCGAATACGGCACCCATGAGAGCCTGATGGCGGAGGAAAGTTTATACAAGAGCCTCTATCGCACACAATTTTCAGGGAAGGAGATTTGAATGAGTGAGATCAAACCGGAGGCACTCCGGATCGTTGTGGAGAACCAGCAGTCCCTGGTGCACCTGGGGAGCCTGGATTCCTTTGACATTACAGTCGGCGGGAAAAAAGCGGCCGGACTGATGCTGAAGTATCTGAAAAAGAAGGACACGACCTGCCTGGAGAAGGCGATCGACATCTATGAGCAGCTCATCCCCACGGAGAACTTCGGCGGGGAGTACACGGCGCTCGAGTGGCTGTGCCGCTTCTGGCTGGCTCCGGAGGATATGCAGCGGGTGCTGCTCTCCCCGCCGCTCAACTACAGCTTTTACCACGAGCTGACCGATAACGACTGCGACAACCTCAAGACCTATCTCGAGTACAAGTACCACTACAAGGAGTACGACCCCAAGGCAGACAACACGGCGATGAAGGCGAGGATGCGCTATCTGGAGGACTTCATCCTCTTCGATAACCCCGACCGCGAACGCTGGGAGGACACCAGGCACAACCTCGAGAAGGTGGGCTTGAAGGCGGGGATGAGCGTTGCGGATATCGGCTGCGGCCCCGGCTACTTCACCTTCAAGTTCTCGGATATCGTGGGGGAGAAGGGCGTTGTCTACGCCAGTGAGACAAACCCCCGCCATCTCGCCTTCCTGCGCAAGTACGTCGAGGCAAACGCCATCTCCAACGTGAAGGTCATCGAGAGCTCCTTCAACGGCATCGGCCTGCCGGAGGATGTGCGGGTGGATGTGGTGTATATGTGCTCGCTTTACCACAACGTCTACGCCGCCTTCACCGATGCCGAACGGGAGGTGTTCGTGGGCAGCATCCGCCGCGCGCTCGGGAAAAACGGCAACCGCTTCGTCCTCGTGGACAACGACCTCGTTACCGACGAGAACCTTCCCTATCACGGCCCGTACATCAACAAAAACCTCCTCGTGGCGCAGCTCTGGTACTACGGCTTCGAGCTGGAGGACAGCTTCCAGTTTACGCCGCAGCGCTACGTCCTGGTCTTCCGCATGACGGATATCCCGACCTCCGCCCCGGCACTGCCCGAGAAATGCCCGGATGACACCCTCTACGTCACCTCGCCCGCCTCCCTCGTCCGCTACCGCATCATCGGCACCTCGACCTCGGGCTACACCTGCCGGGGCAAGGCGGTGGGGCGCGTCATGTACGAGGGCTTCACCGAGGGGGATGAGGAGAAGCTGCGCCGCGCCGTCCGGGGCTTCGAGGAGCTCTGGCCGAAGGAGCGCATCGGCGACGACTATACCGCCTTCCTCTGGCTGCTGCGCCACCGCCTCACGGACGAGAGCGAACGCGCGGCGATGACGGAGGATATCTTCACAAGAGCCTGGGCGGAGTTCTGGTGCAGCCGTGACTACGAGAACCTGAAAACCTACCTCTATTATAAGTTCGACCTCGCCCGCCCGGATGACCCCGACGCGGATATCAACGTCAACTATGAGTACGCGGGGACGGAGTTTTCCATCGCCCGCCTCAACAAGTGGAACGAGTACCTGATCTTCAATAACCCCAACCGCGTGCTCTGGGAGCACACGGATGCGATGCTGCGCTTCTGCAACATCCGCCCCGGCGAGCGGATCGCGGATATCGGCTGCGGAGGGGGCTATTTCTCCTGGCAGTTTGCCAAGATGGTGGGGGAGAAGGGACTGGTCTACTCCACAGAGATCAACGAGGGCGCGCTGAGCTATCTGCGCGAGTTCGTGGAGAAAAACAGCGTCGCGAATATCCGCCCGATCATCACCAAGCTCAACGACACCGGGCTCGAAAAGGGCAGCGTGGACACCGTTTTCATGTGCTCGGCCTACCATGCGGTGTACATCACCGATATCGAGTTTGTCAAGGATGCCTTTATTGCAAGCGTCCACAACGCGCTGCGCGAGGGCGGGCGCTTCATCATCGTCGATAACGCCGTCACCGAGAAGGATGTCCCGCCCTACTACGGCCCCGGCATCCGCCCGGAGCTGATCATCACGCAGCTCAGCCACTACGGCTTCCATCTGGTGGATCGCTGGCAGGAGACCCCCCAGCGCTTCGCGCTGATCTTTGAGGAGGACGCGGACTACTGCCCGCCCGAACCGAAAAAACCGGAATCGAAGAAGGAGAAGACAAATCATGCAGCAAAGCATCTCGTGCAGACACTGCGAAACAAGGGAAGAGGAGCGAACCGGCGTGCGCCTGGTCATGAAGGACCGGAGGATGATCATCGCAACGATTACTGAGTACGGCAGTGACGAAGACACCGAGATCGGCAGCCGCGTGCTGCGCAGCATGGCCGACAGCTATATGCGCCGCCCCTCCGTCGCCGACGAGCCGATGCGCATGATCTCCGTCATGGCAAACAACGACCTCGCGCTGATGCGCGACACCGGGGAGCGGATCGAGTGTGACGCGGCGGTGGCCTTCCTATACGGGAGCAAGGCGCGCTTCTTCCTCTCCGGCGCCGCCGCGGCCTACCACTTTGAGCAGGGGAGGCTCGTACACCGCACCCGGCGGGAGGAGGGCAGCGTCATCGGGCGCGCCATCCGCTTTGAGCCGACCCTGGAGGAAGCCTTCACACTCAAGCCGGGGAGGAACGCGATCCTCACGGCAAGCCCCGGCCTCGGGCGCAGCGTCAGCGACCGCGCGCTCGAGGAGGCGCTGAACGAATCGGAAACGCCGGAGGAATGGATGCACTACATCGAGGGGCTGCTCGCCCCGGATACGCGCTTTTGCGCCGTCGCCGCCTTCCTCCCGGACGAAAAACCGTCCCTGCTCAGGAAGCTCCTGAGACACGGATAAGAAACAGAGAGGAGATACGCATCATGGACGCTGTACATAAGAAAGAACTGCTGCACCACGCCGAGGAGATGTT
The DNA here is from genome assembly GCA_045546335.1 of Candidatus Limivicinus sp. Lineage (GTDB taxonomy): Bacteria > Bacillota > Clostridia > Oscillospirales > Oscillospiraceae > Limivicinus. Next base: position 4,842 of record JAZQCO010000099.1, read on the forward strand.
TGCGAAGGTCGCGCACTTGCAGGAGCTGGGGCTGATCTGCAAGGAGGGGGACTTCGTGCCCTCCGTACACTACCCGCCCATTACGCAGTACAATAGCTGCGAGAGCGAGGAGTACCTCAGCAGCTACACCCTGCCTGCAGACGGCATGATGGATGTCTATGTCCACATCCCCTTCTGCATCCAGCACTGCACCTTCTGCCACTATCCTGGCCTCACCGGGGAGAGAGTGCGCGAGAAGGAGCAGTACGTCGGCTACCTGCTGCGCGAGATCGACCTGTACCGCGAGCGCTTTGGCATCGAGCGCATCCGCCCGCGCTCCATCCTGCTCGGCGGCGGAACGCCGACCTCGCTCCCACCAAAGCTGCTGGACTACTTCCTCACGGAGTTTGACAAGCGCATTGATTTCAGCGCCTGCAAGCAATATAACATCGACCTCGGCCCGAACTCCATCAACGGCGAGGACGGCAGCGAGAAGTGCCGCATCATGAAGGAGCACGGCATCGACCGCCTGACGATCGGCCTCCAGTCGCTCAACGACGACGTGCTGCGCCTGATGAACCGCCCGCACTCGGCGCAGGCCGGGATCGACTCGGTGTACAAGGCGCTCGGGTACGGCTTCCATGTGAATATCGAGTTCATCTACGGCTTCCCGGGCGAGACGATCGACAACTGGATCGAGGTGATGGAGAAGGCCGTGCAGCTCCCCATGGACGAGATCCAGCTCTACCGCCTGAAGGTGCAGGCCTACGGGGATTTCCAGGGGGTCATCAACCGCTTCCGCAGGGGCTCGGGCAGCACCGATATCCCGGATTTCAAGACGACCATGCTGATGAAGCAGCTCGCCATCGACCTGCTGCATGAAAACGGCTTCAACGAGACGCTGCGGCGCGTCTATTCCCGCAACCGCGCCATCTTCTCGCACTACGCCTACAACCAGTGCTGCAACCAGTACGATCAGGTGGGCTTCGGCCTCACGGGCTTTTCGAGCTACCGCGACCGCTTCGATATCAACACCCAGGACTTCAAAGAGTACTATGCCGCCATCGACGCGGGGCGTCTGCCCATCAACCGGGGGCTGATCCGCCCGGCGGAGGAGCAGGCGCGCTGGGCGATCGTGCTGCCGCTGAAAAACCGCGACGTGCGCAAGACGGAGTTCAAGGCGCGCTCGGGCTACGAGTTCGACGAGGTGTTCAAAACCAAGGTGGCGCTGCTCGAGGAGCACGGGCTGCTCGAGGACACCGGCAAGATCGTGCGTTTGACGGAGCTGGGCGGCTTCGTCGCCGACGAGGTGTGCGAGCAGTTCAATTCCATCCCCTATCTGCCCTTCCCGGAGGATCACTACGCCGACGGCGTGCTCAACCCCTACCGGAACAACAGCCTCTTTGAATAAAACAATTCAGTCCCGGCACGGGAGTGAATTGTTAAGTGAAAGGAACAAGACAGATGAAGCGTGCAATCTGCGCGGCGCTTGTGTGTGCGCTGCTGTGTGTACTGCCCGGCTGCGGCGCTACGGAGAAGGCCGGGGCGGACACGATCAAGATCGGCTATGTGAACCCCACCACCGGCGCGCTCGCCGGCAACGGCGAGGGCTGCGAGTGGGCGGTGCGCCAGATCACGGACTACGTTCAGGAGCACCCGATCCTCGTGGACGGGAAGGAAAAGACCATTGAGGTCATCGTCTACGACTCCCAGTCGGATCAGAACACCTGCTCGGAGATGGCGCAGAAGCTGATCGAGGAGGATCAGATCGATCTGATGATCGCCATACAGACACCGAACACCGTCATCCCGGTCGCGCAGGTGGCGGAACGCTACGGCGTGCCCTGCATTGCGACGCAGTCCCCGGTCGATCCGCTCGCGGATTCGCTGGAGAGCTTCCAGTGGACGTATAACGCCTTCTACACCCTCGACCAGGTCTATGAATCCCAGCGCGCCCTGTGGACGCATGCCGGAAACGCCCCCAACTCCGGGGCGAAGGTCGGGCTGCTCTTTGCCAACGATGCCGACGGCACTGCCTGGCACGATATCTTTGTCCGCCGCCTCGCCGAGGACGGCTATGTGGCGGTCGATCCGGGGCAGTACCCCTCCCACACCACGGACTTCTCCAATGTCGCCGCGAAGTTCAAGGCTGCGGAGATCGACGTGATCGCGGGGACGAACATCCCGCCCGACTTCATGAACGCCTACCGCGCCATCATCGGCGCGGGAGTGGAGGTGGACTGCGTAACGATGGGCAAGTGCTGCCTGCTCGAAAGCGACGTGGAGGCGCTCGGCGAGCTTGCCGACGGGATCATGACGCAGGTGTGGTGGGATCCGAGCTACCCGTTCGCCTCGGAGCTGACGGGGCTTTCGAGCCGGGAGCTCAACGAGCGCTATCTCAAGGACAACAACGGCCGCACCATGCCCCAGCCCACGGCCTACGCCTACGCCTCGCTGGAGCTTGCGGTTGCGGCGCTCACCAAGGCCGGCACGACGGAGCGGGAAGCGCTGCGCGAAGCGATCGCCGCGCTGGATGTGACCACCATCGTCGGGCATATCCGCTATGACCGGCAGATGCGCGGGCTGAACTATGCCTGTACGGTGCTCTGTGGCGGGCAGTGGCAGCGGCGGGACGGCGAGCTGCGCCTGGTCGTGATCGACAACTCCCTCTACCCGGAGATCGAACTCACCGGCTCGTATGTTCCCGGCAACGCGACAAACGGCGGCATGGCCTCGTAAGGAGAACGACATGGAGACCATGCTGGCCTTCGAGGACGTGTATGCGGGCTACGGCAGGCTCACGGTGCTCAAGGGGCTGTCCTTCACGGTAGAACGCGGGGAAGTGCTCGGGGTGATCGGCCCGAACGGGAGCGGCAAAACCACGATGCTCAACGCCCTCTCCGGGCTGATCCGCCCCAACGCGGGGCAGATCTGTCTGGAGGGGCGGCCAATCAACGCGCTCTCCGTGGACGCGCGCTGTCGCCTGGGGCTGGGGCGCACGTTCCAGATCCCCCGCCCCTTCCTGCGCATGAGCGTATTTGACAACGTGCTGACGGCGGCGGTGTTCGGCGCGGGATTCAGCGAACGCGCCGGACAGGAGCCGACGGCGGAGATGCTGCGCGTCACGGGGCTGTATGAAAAAAAGGATCTCCCGGCGGGCAAGCTCACGCTGCTCGACCGGAAGCGGCTGGAAATCTGCCGCGCCATCGTCGCCAGACCCCGTCTGCTGCTGCTTGACGAGGTGGCGGCGGGACTGACCGGGGCGGAGATCGGCGATGTGATGGCGCTGGTGTCGCGGCTGAAGGAGGCCGGGTTCACCATCGTCTGGATCGAGCACGTTCTGGAGACGATGCTGTGCGCGACCGACAGGCTCATGTGCCTGGCGGAGGGGCGCTGCGCTGTGATCGGCGAGCCGGAAGCTGTCATGCGCTCGTCGCTGGTGGAGGAGCTGTATCTCGGCGGCAGGGGGGAAGACCATGCTGGAGCTTGAGAACCTTCGGGTCTGTTACGGGGAATTTGTCGCGGTGTCCTCCGTGTCCCTGCGTGTGGAGCGGGGCGAGTGCGCGGCGCTGCTCGGGATGAACGGCGCGGGAAAGACGAGCCTTCTGAGCGCCGTCTCCGGGCTTTTGTGCCCGGCGGGCGGACGGGTGCTCTTCGACGGCGAGGATATCACCGGCAAGGAGCCCGACCGGATCGTGAGAGGCGGGCTCTCGCTTGTGCCGCAGGGCGGGCGCTGCTTTGAGCGCCTCTCGGTGCGGGACAATCTGATCGTCGGGAGCTACCCGAGAGAGGCGAGGGGGCAGAGAGCCGCCTCGCTCGAGCGCGTCTATGCGCTCTTTCCCGACCTCTGGGAGAAGCGGCACCGCGCGGCGGGCTCGCTCTCCGGGGGACAGCGGCAGATGCTCGCCATCGGCAGGGCGCTGATGGCGCAGCCGCGCTGCCTGCTGTTTGACGAGATCTCCCTCGGCCTTGCGCCGGTGGCGATTCGCGGCCTCTACGAGGGCATCGAGCGGCTGCGGGCGGACGGGGAGCTCACCGTGCTGCTGGTGGAGCAGGATACCGAGCGCGCGCTGCACATCGCGGATCGCTGCTTCGTCATGCAGCACGGGCGGATCGCCCTCGCGGCAAAGGCCGGGGAGGCAACGATGGAAGAGATCAAAACGGCCTACTTTGGAGTGTGAGGAGATGACTGTCTTGCAGCTTGTGGTCAACGGCCTGCTGCTCGGCGGCGTGTACGCGCTGATCGGGCTGGGCATGGCGATGATTTTCGGGATCGTGGGGCTGACAAATCTCGCGCACGGCGAGTTCGTGGTGCTCGGCGCTTACGGCGGGACGCTGCTCTCGGCCGCGCTGGGGGTCGATCCGGTGCTGAGCCTGCTCGTCACCGTGCCCGCCATGTTCCTGCTGGGGTACCTGCTCCAGACGCTGCTGCTCAACCACGCCGCCGAGAAGGGCGGGGAATCGGCGCTGCTTGTCACCTTCGGCGTCTCCATCATCCTCAAGGACGGGATGCTGCTGCTCTTCTCCGCCGATGCCCGCCACGCCCCCTCCGCCTGGGAGATGCAGATCCTCCGCCTCGGCGGGCTGAATATCTCCGTGTTAAATCTGGTTTTGTTCGCCATCAGCCTGGCCGCCGTGCTGGCGCTCACGCTCTTTCTCTCCTTCACCTACCCGGGGCGCGCTATCCGCGCTGTCTCGGACGACGCGGAGACGGCGGCGCTCGCCGGGATCAACGTGCGGCGCGTCCACGCGCTGGCAATGGGTGTGGCGATGGCTACGGCGGCGGTGGCGGGACTGTGCGTCGGGATGAAATGGACCTTCTATCCCAGCTCCGGCGGGGAATACCTGCTCATCGCCTTTATCGTGGCGGTGCTGGGCGGACTCGGAAACATCCCCGCGACGCTGCTTGCGGGGCTGGGCTTTGGCCTCGCGCAGGTGATCGGCGGGGCGAACTACGGTCTGACCATCAGCTACGGCGCCATGCTGCTCGCGCTGGTGTGTATGCCCAGGCACACGCTGGAGCAGTAGGAGCGAGAGATGAAAAAAGAGAGAAAGAAAAGCGCCGCCGTGCGCGGCGGCGCGGGGGCATATCTCGCCCTCGCGGCCTCGGCGGCAGCGCTGGCTGCGCTCGGCGCCTTCGGCGCGCTCAGCTCCAACGCCATGCGCTATCTGCTGCAAATCTTCCTCTACCTCGCCCTTGGCGAGGCGTGGAACCTCCTTAGCGGCTTTGCCGGGATGACCAGCCTCGGGCAGCAGCTCTTCATCGGCCTTGCGGGCTATTCCCTCGCGGCGATGACTATGCTCTTTCGCCGCTCCCTGACGGAGGGGCTGCTCGTCGGGGTGCTGGTGTGCCTGCTCGCGGCGCTTCTGGTCTCGCGGCTGCTGTTTCGGCTGCGGGGGATGTACTTCGCCATCGCAAGCTGGGTCGCGGCGGAGGCGATGGAGAAGCTGTTTCTGAACTGGAGCCTTGTCGGTAAGGGCAGCGGCATGACCGTGCGCCTCTCGCCCTATCCGGGCGTGAAGACGCTCTACCTGCTCTCGCTGGCTGTCGCGGCGCTCTCGGTGGCGCTGGTGCTGCTCCTGCTGCGCCGAAAGCTCGGCCTCGGGCTGCTCGCCATGCGCGATGACGCTGTCGCCGCCGCTGCGGTGGGGGTCGATCTCAAACGCACTCGGCTCGCGGTCTATCTGAGCGCGGCGCTGCTCACGGGGCTCGCCGGCGGGGTGTTCTTCCTCAACAAGGGCACGATCTACCCGGACAGCGGCTTCTCGGTCGGCTGGACGGTGTCCGTCGTGTTCATCTGCATTGTCGGCGGCACGGGGACGGTGCTTGGGCCGGTGGTCGGCGCGGCGCTGTATGTGCTGCTGCGCGAATACCTCGCGCATTACCCCGGCTGGTCGAACATCTTCCTTGGCCTTATCACGATCACGGTCATCCTCTTCCTGCCCGAGGGGATCATCGGCACGGCCCAGAAATGGGCAAGAGGCCTCCACACACGCGGAGAAGGAAGAGAAAAACATGGAGTTTAATCGCTGCTACGGCTGTATGGAGCCGTTGGAAACACCTGGGTCAGTCTGCCCGCGCTGCGGCTATGACAATGCCGCGCAGAGCCAGCCGGACTACGCGCTGCCCTGCGGGTCGCTCCTCGCCGGGGGACATTATCTGATCGGCAAGATGCTGGGCGAGGGCGGCTTTGGCATCACCTATCTGGGCTATAACCTCGCGCTGCAGCTTCCGGTGTGCGTGAAGGAGTACTTCCCCGCCGGGGCGGCGATGCGCACAAGCCAGCAGAGCCGCACCGTCTACTGGAGCGGGAACGACAACGCCCAGGAGCTCAAGCGCGGCCGGGAGAGCTTCGTGCGCGAGGCGCGCAAGGCGGTCAAGCTGCGCGATCTCGCTGCGGTCGTCTCGGTGAGCGACGTGTTCTACGAAAACGAGACGGCCTACATCGTCATGGACTATATCCGGGGTGAGACGCTCAAGAGCACGATGCTCAGAAAGCAGAGACCCCTCACCGAGGCGGAGTGCGAAGAGTACCTCTTCCCAGTGATGGCGGATCTCGAGGAGGTTCACGCGCGCGGGATCATCCACCGCGACATCAAGCCCGACAACCTGATGTTACAGCCCGACGGCAAGGTGGTGCTGCTCGATCTCGGCGCGGCGAAGGATTTGAGCGGCGGCAGTGGGCAGAGCTCCTTCGTGGTGGCAAGTCAGGGCTTCGCGCCGCCGGAGCAGTACCGCCAGAACAGCAGCATCGGCCCCTGGACGGATGTGTACGCGCTGTGCGCGACGATGTACTACTGCGTCTCGGGCAAGGTGCCGCCGACACCGATGGATCGCATCAGCGGCGAGGTGCTGAAGCTCGAGGGCGTTTCGCGCTCCTTTGCCGCCGCGCTCGAGAAGGGCATGGCGCTGCGTCAGGAGGAGCGCTGCCAGTCGATGGCCGAACTGCGGGAGGCGTTTCGTGCAAAGCCGGAGAGCGGCAAGAGCCGCAGGGGCGCGCGCGTCGCGGCGGCTGTGGCGGCTGTGGCGCTGGCAGCGGGCGGCGGCGTGTTCGCGCTGCGAACGCTGGGAGACAGGGACAGCCGCCTTACGGAGGTCACGCCGACCCCGACGGCGGCGG
>JAZQCO010000100.1:0-12892 GCA_045546335.1 Candidatus Limivicinus sp.
GCCCCTACCCCAACCCCGAGATCTTCGAGGCGCTCAAGTACGGCCTGAAGCTCGCTGAGGAGACCGGCGCCGACCTCATGCTCGCCACCGACCCCGACGCCGACCGCGTCGGCATCGCCATGCGCTGCCCCGACGGCAGCTACGAACTCGTCTCCGGCAACGAGATGGGCGTGCTGCTGCTCGACTACATCTGCGCCGGGCGCATCGAGAAGGGCACCATGCCGAAAAACCCCGTCGCCGTCATGTCCATCGTCTCCACCCCGCTGGCCGAGGCCGTCGCCGCGCACTACGGCGTGGAGCTGCGCCACACGCTGACCGGCTTCAAGTGGATCGGCGACCAGATCGCGCAGCTCGAGGCCGCGGGCGAGGTCGATCGCTTCATCTTCGGCTTCGAGGAGAGCTACGGCTACCTCGCCGGCCCCTATGTCCGCGACAAGGACGCCGTCATCGCCTCCATGCTCATCTGCGAGATGGCCGCCTACTACCGCAGCATCGGCTCGTCGATCAAGGCGCGTCTCGAGGAGATCTACGCCCAGTACGGCCGCTACCTCAACAAGGTCGATTCCTTCGAGTTCCCCGGTCTGAGCGGCATGGACAAGATGGCCGGGATCATGTCCTCCCTGCGTGAGAACCCGCCCAAGGACTTCGCCGGGATCGCGGTCGAGAGCGTGCAGGACTTCCTCAAGCCCGAGGAGACGGGGCTGCCGAAGGCGAATGTGCTGATCTACAAGCTCGCCGACGGCTCCACCGCCATCGTCCGCCCCTCCGGCACCGAGCCGAAGATCAAAACCTACTTCACCACCAAGGGCGCCGATCTTCAGGAAGCCCAGGCGAAGAAGGATCTGCTCGCCGAGGCCTGCAAGCCCCTGCTGAGCTGAATACTCTACTAAATATAGCAGCACCGCCGCCCTCCCGGGCGGCGGGGCTTTGTCTGGCTGTATGATTGATCCGTCGGCGAAACCGACACCTCAGCTTTTCACTTTTCGCTTTTCACTTTTCGCTTTTTGTCTCGCGTTTCCCTAAAGACTGATAGTACCGGCTGCCCGCCTCGCGGGATTCCCGCTCTCGCTGCTGGTCGATCTCGTCGTAGTGCTCCTCGAGCAGCCGCACCAGCTCGCCGTCGAGCGTGCCGTTTTCGACATTCGAGCGCAGCACCGCCATCGCCGCCTCGCGGCTCATGCCCGCGCGGTAGGGACGCAGCTCCGTGATGGCGGAGAAGATGTCCGCCACCGCCATGATCCGCGCACCGGTGTCCAGCTCCTCCGCGTTCAGGTGGAAGGGATAGCCCCGGCCGTTCAGCTTCTCATGGTGGAGCCCCGCCCAGTCGGCGATCTGCTCAAAGCCCTCGATGTTCATCAGAATCCATCGCGTATAGTACGGGTGCTCCTTGACGATGTTGAACTCCTCGTCCGTGAGCTTCCCCGGCTTCTCAAGGATGGTGTTTGGCACGCGCAGCTTCCCCACGTCATGCAGATAGCCCGCAATCGTCATCATCTTGCACTCCGCCTCGCTCATCCCGGCAAGCCGCGCGAGCGCGCGCGCCGAGGCCGCCACACCCGCCGAGTGCATCGCCGTGAAGGCGCTGCGGTAGTCGATGATGCGGGACATGAGGCGCGTGAGCGTCACCGTCTCATCGAGGCTCACGCTGCGGATCTGCCCGGTGAAGAGCAGCAGGAAGGAGGGGTTGAGCGCCACGTCCAGCCACAGGTACTCCCGCGCGGCGCAGCGGTGGAAGGCGTCGAGCGCCTTCGGGGAAAACTCCGTGTTCCGCCCCTGCTCCACGCACTCGACGATCCGCTGCACCTGGTTCAGGACCGGGACATTGTACTCAAAGAGGCTCGTCACCACATCCGCCAGGTGAATCGCCTGAGAGATGTCCACGCAGGTCTCGTGACAGCGCTTCTCGCCGAGGATGGCGAGGTTTTCCAGGTAGCTGTTCTGGTTGATGCCGATGATCGCGGCGACGGTGGAGAACTCCTCGAGATCTCCCAGCATCTGCGCCCCGAGCGCCGCGACCTCGTGCCGGTGCGCCTCGATCTCCTCGAGCTTCTCCGGCTCGGGGGAGACGACAGAGCCGATATCGTGCAGCAGTGCCGCGTACACGGTGTTGTGCAGATCCTCCCCGCGCAGCCCCATCTCCTGCCCGATGTGAAAGGCGAGATAGGCCGTCTGCTCATGGTGGTGCTGCATATCGGGGTTGATGAGGTTCATCGAGATCGCCAGCGCGCTGAGAAGATCCCGCATATTCGTAAAATGCTCGTTCATGGCCATGCACCCTCCGCTGCCCGTTTTCCCATATTATAGGGGCTCAGGCGGGCACTGTCAAAGGTTTTGTGCGGGGGAGGGTATAATCTGTGCCTTATTCTTCTGTCCCCTCGAGATACAGCTCCTCCGCGTTCTGCTGTGCGCGGATCAGGATAGTTCTTGCCAGTGCGGCATTGCCCTGCTCCAGCGCCTCGATCGCAGCACTGACTTGAGAAAACAGCAGCAAATACAGTTTCTTAAACATTATATTCCAACACAGATCAACAGGATGCTGACAGTTCTCTTAATCAAATTCATTTTTCTATTCCTTATCACTTATGAGAACAGATTATAGGAAAAATAGTAGGTCATAAACAAAGATAGAATTGCTAATGCGAGATAAATCAATGTCATCCCGGAGTTTTTCTGGTTTTCAGGCTCTGCTGTTTCCTGTTTATTTTCATATCCGCATTTTGGGCACATTTTAGCAGAATCTGATATATCATTTCCGCATTCAGGGCACTTAACCATCGCCATTTCGTTTTCTCCCCTTCGTATCCTTGTTTCAAGGATTCTAATTATCCTTCGGTCGAACCGCTACCACAATAATACCGATTACATCAAGGAAGAATCCCCACCAAAAACCTCCTTCCATCCCACGGCTCTTTGCGATAGCCTTGCAAATAAAGCCGCAGATAATACCCGCAATCAGATAGGTAATGAGCATTTCCATAGTTGTCACCCTCTCATTCGTGTTGTATTACAAGTATATATCACTTGTTATTCATACTGTAGCATATTCAGTCACCTTTTGTCAATCTATAATTATATCAATATTGACAGTGAGGTGGAGCAAATGAAGAACGAACCCTTAATCATCAAGAAGCGTGGGGAGGACGGCAACCGAATTATCTCTGTGCGGATCAAGGAGGAGACCCTAAACGCGCTGGATAAGCTCGCCGCTGAGACGAACTATTCCCGAAACGAGCTAATCAATCTCATTCTCGCGCACGGATTGAAAAATATAGAGATACAGTGATTTCGGGCAGGACGCGCTCCTGCCTCTTTTCTTTTGCTCCCGAACGCAAAAAACGGAGAGACGTTTCAAGTCTCTCCGTCCATTCATAATAGCATTATCCGGTTCTGTATCCAGTGATATTGCTTCGCAGTGAGAAGTGATATTCCTCGCTGCGCTCGCAGTGATATTTGATTCGCCCCAACCGGCCGCAGCCAATATCACTTGCGAAGCAATTATCACTGGCGCAGCCAATCGAACTCGCCGCAAGGCGAATCAAACTGAAAAAACGACATGTCGAAACATGTCGTTTTTTCTGGCACGCGATAAGGGATTCGAACCCCTGACCTTCTGGTCCGTAGCCAGACGCTCTATCCAGCTGAGCTAATCGCGCATATCAGGTTTTCCTGAAAGCTCGATTATAATAGCACAGCATGATAGAAAATGCAAGGGGTTTTTCAAAAAAATTTTATCACGCCCTGAATGTCGTCCGCGACGCGGCCGATGGCGCGCATCGCCTGGCGGCGCCTGCGCATTTTGCCGGGCTTCATCAGCGCCGCCGCGCCCGCCGTCACCGCGAGCGCCGCGCCCACGCCCATCCAGAGCTTTTGATTTCTCTGCATCCCGCTCTCCTCCTTGTCCGTATTTCCTGATACGCACACCATACGTTTCATTTTGCAATTCCGTGCGTCTCGCTGCTAGTTTGCCCCGAATTTTCCTTGCCCGAACAGGCAATATGTGGTACAATATACTGTATCGAACTTCTTTTGCAATCGAGGGTACACTATGAGCGTTAAAATACTGGCTGTGGGCGACGTGTGCGGAGAGCCGGGGCTGGCCTTCCTCGAAAAGTGCCTGAAGGCCTATCGCAAGGAAAATCAAATCGACTTCGTCGTCGTCAACGGTGAAAACGCCAACGTCGTCGGCATCACGCCGCGCCAGGCCGATCAGATCCTGCGCGCGGGGGCGGACGTGGTCACGCTCGGCAACCACACCTGGACGCGCACCGAGCTGCGCCCCTATCTCGACGAGCGCAGCCGCATCCTCCGCCCGGCGAACTTTGCCCCCCACTGTCCCGGGCGCGGCATCGCCGCCTATTCGACGCCGGTCGGGGATATCTGCGTGCTCAATCTCATGGGGCGCTTCACGCTCGATGCCAACACCGACAACCCCTTCGTGATCGCCGATGGCTTCATGCAGGAGATCCGCGAGAAGATCATCCTCGTGGACTTCCACGCCGAGGGCACGAGCGAGAAGCTCGCCATGGGCTACCTGCTCGACGGTCGGGCGAGCGCCGTCTGGGGCACGCACACCCACGTTCAGACCTCGGATGCCTGCGTGCTGCCCGGCGGCACCGGCTATATCACCGATCTCGGCATGACCGGGGCGGCGCACTCCGTCCTCGGCATCGACCCGGAGCAGTCCGTGGGCAAGTTTCTGGGGGATCCCCCGACCCGCTACAACTCCGCCAAGGGGCCGGGCAAGCTCGAGGGCTGTCTGTTTGAAATCGATCCGGAGACGGGTCGCTGTCTGCGCGCGGAGGCGCTGAGACTCACATGACCATCAAGCTCATCCACGCGGCGGATCTGCATCTGGATTCGCCCTTTGAGGCGCTTCCCGCCGGGAAGGCCGCCATCCGCCGTGCCGAGCAGCGGCAGCTTCTCTCCTCGCTTGTGCGTCTGACGCAGGAGGAGGGGGCTGATCTTGTGCTGCTCAGCGGCGATCTGCTCGACAGCAATTGCAGCTATTACGAGACCGGGGAGGAGCTGGTGCGCTGTCTGCGCGCGCTCGCCGTGCCGGTCTTCATCTCCCCCGGCAACCACGACCCCTACACGCTCTCCTCGCCTTACGCGCGGCTGCGTCTGCCCGAGAACGCCCACGTCTTCCAGCGCGGGGAGATCGAGTCGGTGCTGCTGCCGGAGCTGAGCACGCGCGTCTACGGCGCGGCCTTCACCGGGGGCTCCTCCCCCGCGCTGCTCGAGGGCTTTCGCGCCGCGGACGAGCCGGGGGTGTGGAAGCTGCTGTGCATGCACGGGGAGCTGGGGCGCAGGGAGTCGCCCTATAACCCCATCAGCGAGGAACAGCTTGCCGCAAGCGGGCTGCACTACGCCGCGCTCGGGCACATCCATAAGGCGAGCGGGCTGCAAAAGGCCGGGGACACCTGGTACGCCTGGCCGGGCTGTCCGGAGGGGCGCGGCTTTGACGAGTGCGGAGAGAAGAGCGTGAACATCGTGACGCTCGATGACGCGGGCGGCTGCGAGCTCAAGACCGCCTCCATCGCCGCGCGGCACTACCGCGAGCTGCGCCTGGACGTGAGCGAGGCCGATCCCCTGCTCACGGTCGTGACGCAGCTTCCCGACGACACGGTGAAGGATATCTACCGCATCACGCTCACGGGCGAGACCGAGAGTGCGCCGGATCTGCGGCGGCTGTACGCGAATCTGAGCGAGATGTTTTTCGAGTTACAGCTTCGCGACGAGACGCGGCTGAGGCAGAGCGTCTGGGCGAGCGCGGGCGAGGACAGTCTGCGCGGTATCTTTCTCAAGAAGCTGCGCGCGCGCTTTGACGCGGCGGAGAGCGACGAGCAGCGCGCGCAGATCGAGCAGGCGGCGCGCTGGGGTCTCGCCGCGCTGAACAACGCCGAGGAGGTGGTCAGGCATGAAGATCCGTAAGCTCAACGCCTCCTTCGGCAAGCTCGAGCACGAGTCGCTGAGCCTGCACGAGGGACTGAACGTCATCTACGCCCCGAACGAGAGCGGCAAATCGACCTGGTGCGCCTTCATCCAGGCGATGCTCTACGGCGTGGACAGCTCTGAGCGCGCCCGGGCGGGCTATCTGCCCGACAAGCTGCGCTACGCACCCTGGTCTGGCGCGCCGATGGAGGGCACGATGGAGCTGACCGCCGACCGCTGCGACATGACCATCACGCGCTCCACCCGCGCGAAGAACGCGCCGATGCGCGAATTTTCGGCGGTCTACTCCGGCACGAACACACCCGTCGAGGGGCTGAACGCCTCTAACGCCGGGGAGCTGCTCACAGGCGTGAGCCGGGACGTGTTCCGGCGCACGGCCTTCATCAGTCAGGGCTCGATGGCCGTGACGGGAAGCCCGGAGCTGGAAAAGCGCATCAGCGCCATCGTCTCCACGGGCGAGGAGCAGACCTCCTACTCCGAGGCGGACGAGCGGCTGCGCGCCTGGCAGCGCAAGCGGCGCTTCAACCGGCGCGGGCAGCTTCCGGAGCTGGAGGGCAAAATGGACGAGCTCGAGCGGCGCATGAGCGAGATGAGCGCGTCGCTTGACGAGCAGCAGCGCCTCGAGCAGGAGCTGGAGGCGTCGCGCGAGCGCTGCGGCGAGCTCGAGCAGCAGGTCATGGAGAGCCGCCGGAGGCAGCGCCGCGAGGCGCTCGACAAGCTCAACAGCGCCCGCCGGGAGCTGCGCGAGGTCTCGGCGGCGCACGACGAGGCGATGGCGGCGCTTGACGACGCGCGCGAGGCGCTGCGCTCCTCGCCCCTCGCCGGGCGCGAGCCGGAGGAGGTCAAGGGCGAGGTGCGCGGCGATCTCGAGCGGCTCAAGGCGCTCAGCCATCCGCAGAAATCCGGCCCGCTTCCGCTCATCACGCTGCTCTGCTTCGTGCTCGCCGCGCTGCTTGCGGCCTTCTACACCGCCTATGAGCTGCTGCCGCTCATCATCGGCGCGGCGCTGCTGTGCGTGGCGGCGGTGGTGCTGCTGCTGATCTGGTCGCACCGCAAGCGCCAGCGCCAGAGCGAGGAGGACGAGAGGCGCGGGATACTGAAAAAATACAAGGCCGCCTCCTCGCGGGAGATACGCGCCCTCTGGGAGCACTTTCTCACGCTGCACGAGGCGGTACGCGGCGCCGAGGCGCAGGAGGAGGAGAGCCGCCGCGCCTTCGAGCAGCAGCAGCTCAGGCAGACGAGCCTCGAGGAGGACACGATCCAGGAGCTGGATTTCAGCTTCGGTGACAGCGAGGCCGCCCAGCTCGGGCGGGAGCTCGCCGCCGCGCGCGCGCAGTCGGAGGCGCTCTCTTCGCGTCTCGCCGCGCTCAGCGGGCGGCTCTCCTCGCTTGGCGACCCGCTCATTCTCGCAAGCTCCCTCGGCGTCATGCGCACGGAGTACGAGCAGCTCCAGCAGGAGTACGACGCGCTCCTTCTCGCCGCCGACACGCTGCGCGAAGCCGACCGGGAGATTCAGCTCCGCTTCTCCCCGCAGCTCGGCAAGCTCGCGGCGGAGTACATGTCCGCCGTCACCGGCGGGCGCTATGAGGATGTGCTCATCAACCGCGATTTCAGCGCCCGCACCCGCACAAAGGACGATCTCGTCGCCCGCGACGCGGAGTATCTGAGCACGGGGACGCTCGATCTCATGTATCTGGCCGTGCGCCTCGCGGTCTGCGAGCTGGCGCTGCCCGACGGTGAGCCCTGCCCGCTGATCCTCGACGACGCGCTCGTAAACCTCGACGAGGAGCGCTTCGGCCAGGCCATGGAGCTGTTAAAGCGGATCGCCAAGGAGAGACAGGTGATTCTGTTCAGCTGTAGACAGCAAGAAATTAAAAACGAAAAATGAAAAGATAACAATTATGGTGTCGCTTCGCGACGATTTGTAATCCGTGCCGCAAAGCGGCTCACCTCGATTTTTCACTTTTCGTTTTTCACTTTTCATTTTATAAAACGAAAAATGAGAAGATAAAAAATATGGTGTCACTTCGCGACGATTTGTAATCCGTGCCGCGAAGCGGCACACCTCACTTTCCCGATTTTCACTTTATTTCGACAGGAGCGGACAGTTATGCGACTATATCTCACCGGTCACGAATATAAATATGCCGTGGAGCAGCTTTTGCTGACGCTGTTTCCGAGCGAGAGGCCGGAGTACCCGGCGGGGCGTCCCTCCGGCGACCGGATGGAGATCCGCCTCACCGCCGGCAGACAGCGCAGCACCGCCACCTGCGTCTATCGCCGGGGCGGGGAGCGCTGGTGCGGCCGCGCCTCCTGCTCCAACGCCATGCTCACCGGGGGGCTCGACACCGAGCGGCGGCACCAGCGTCTCATCAAGAATGCCATGTACCGCGCCGCCATCGCCTCCGGTGTGCGTGAGCCTGTCTGGGGCGCGCTGACGGGTGTACGCCCCGGAAAGCTCCTCGCCGCGCTGCTCGAGCAGGGGCTGAGCGAGGAGGCGGCGCTGCGCCGCTTCCGCGAGGAGTACCGCGTCTCGCCCGAGCGCGCCGCGCTCTGCCTCGACACCAGCCGCCACACCCTCGCGGCGCGCCGCGCGCTCGACAGGCGGGACGTGTGCCTGTATGTGGGCATCCCCTTCTGCCCGACGCGCTGCGCCTATTGCAGCTTCGTGAGCCAGTCGGTGGAGAAGAGCATGGCGCTCATCCCGCCCTTCCTCGACGCGCTGGAGCGCGAGCTGCGCGCGCTCGCGGCCGAGGTGAAGGCGCTGCGGCTGCGCGTGGTGTCGATCTACATGGGCGGCGGCACGCCGACCACGCTCGACGCCGGCCAGCTTGAGCGCCTGTGCTCCCTGCTGGAGGCGGAATTTGACCTCTCCGCGCTGCGGGAATACACCGTGGAGGCCGGGCGTCCCGACACGATCACGCCCGAGCGGCTGCGCGTGCTGCGCGCGCACGGAGTCGATCGCGTGAGCGTGAACCCCCAGACCATGTCGGACGCGGTGCTGACCGCCATCGGGCGCAGGCACAGCGCAGCGGATGTGGAGCGCGCCCTGGAGACCGTGCGCGCCGTCGGCGGCTTTGCGGTGAACATGGATCTGATCGCGGGGCTGCCCGGCGACAGCGTGGATGGCTTCGCCGCGACGCTCGAGCGTGTGCTCGCCCTCGCGCCGGAGAACATCACCGTGCACACCCTGAGCCTCAAGAAGGGCTCGCGCCTCACGCTGAACCAGACCCCGCTGCCCACCGCCGAGGACGTGGGGGCGATGCTCGATCAGGCCGCGTCGCGGCTGCGCGAGAGCGGCTACGGTCCCTACTATCTCTACCGGCAGAAGTTCATGTCCGGCGGCTTTGAGAACGTCGGCTGGGCAAAGCCCGGCACGGAGAACCTCTACAACATCTGCATCATGGAGGAGCTGTGTACGATCCTCGCCCTCGGCGGGGGCGGCTCCACCAAGCTGATCCGCCCCGACAGCGGGCGCAACGAGCGCCTGATCGCGCCGAAATACCCCCTTGAGTACATCCAGAGCATTGAAAAAACCTGCGCTGACAAGGCGCGTATCGCCGCCTTTTATGACCAATTTCTGACCCGGGAGGAGTAACTATGCCCTTCGATCTCGAGGAAATCAACTTCAAGACTGTCACCGACCCTGTCGGCTTCATTGCCGAGTGCGACGCGCGCTATCAGGCCATGGTCTCCGAGGCCGCCGACCGCATCAGCGAAAACCGCACGCGCAGCCCCATTGTGCTGCTCTCCGGTCCCTCCGGCTCCGGCAAGACCACCACCGCCATGAAGATCGCCGAGGAGCTGCGCCGCCGGGGCTTCGGCACGCACTACGTCAGCATGGACGACTATTTTCTGGACGTGACGCCCGAGCAGACCCCGCGCACCCCCGAGGGCGACTACGATCTGGAATCCCCGCTTTGCCTCGATATGGCGCTGCTCAACGAGCACTTCACCCGCCTGAGCCGCGGCGAGCGCATTTTTGTGCCCAAGTACGAGTTCTCCCGCCAGATGCGCATTCTCGAGCCCTCGAAGTCCATCAAGCTCGGGCGCGACGAGATCGTGATCTTCGAGGGCATCCACGCCCTCAACGACATGATCACCGCCCAGCACCCCGAGGCCTTCAAGCTCTACATCTCCGCGCACAGCAACGTCCTCTTCCAGGGGCGCGTGGTGTTCCAGCGCACCTGGTTCCGCCTTGTGCGGCGCATGGTGCGCGACCGGATGTTCCGCGGCACCGATCCGGTAAAAACAATGAGTATGTGGGGCAACGTCCGCCGCGGCGAGGATCTGTACATCTCCCCCTTCCGCCCGAAGGCGGATTTCCGCTTTGACACCTCCTTCGCCTACGAGCTGCCGGTCTTCAACATCACGGCGACAGAGCTGTTTCGCGCCGTGCCCGAGGGGATCGAGCGCTTTGAGGAGCTGCGCCAGGTGCTCCCGGCCTTGCAGCTCTTCGGGCAGATCGACCAGGAGCTGATTGCCCCGGACGCCATGATCCGCGAGTTCATCGGCGGCGGTGTATACGAATATTAATTAATAATTAATAATGAAAAATGAATAATTATGGTGTGCCCTTCGGGCACAGATTATAATTGCCGCGCAGCGGCACCTCAACTTTTCACTTTTCACTTTTATCTTTTCACTAACTTTTCACTTTTATCTTTTATCTTTTCACTTATACTACGGAGGATACCATGACCAACACAGAGAAATGGCAGGAGCTTTGCGGCCTGCTGGAGGAAATCGAAGCCTATTCCCGCTGCATCGGGAAGGTGCAGTTCGACATGGAGTGCACCGCGCCCGCCGAGGGCATCGAGCGCGCCGGGGAGGATATGAGCATCCTCGGCAAGCGTCTCTATGAGCTCAGCCACAGCCCGCGCTATCAGGCGCTGCTGACCGAGCTTCACGCCGACAGCGACGGCCTCACCCCGGTGCAGCAGAAGGCCGTCGAGCACCTGTACACCGACTACGCCCGCACGAAGAACATCAGCGCCGCGCTGAGCTTCGAGATGGATCAGGCGGCCAACCGCGCTTACGGCGACTGGCTCAGAGCCAAAAAGGCCGACGACTTCTCGCTCTTCCGGGATTCCCTCGCCGCACTGATCGGCTACGCGCGAGAGCGCATCGACCTGCGCGACGGCGAGCGGCAGGGCAGCTACTACGACGTGTGCCTGAGCGATATGGAGAAGGGCGCGTCCATCGCGCAGCTCGATCGCTTCTTTGACGCGCTGCGGGAGCGTATCGTCCCGCTGCTCAAGCGCATCCAGACCGAGGGGCGGCCGCTGCGCGAGGATTTCCTGTCCCGCCCGGTGCCGCTGCACCGTCAGGAGGCCATGTCCCGCTATCTGCTCGAGCTCGAGGGGCTCAGGCAGAGCGCGCTTGTGCTCGCCACCACCGAGCACCCCTTCACCGACAACTACGGCCCGACGGATGTGCGCGTCACGACCCACTACTATGAGGAGAGCTTCATCTCCAACCTCTTCACCACCATGCACGAGGGCGGGCACGCGCTGTTCATGCAAAACGAGCCCGAGGAGCTGTACCGCAACCACTGCGACAACCGCATGACCAACGCCATGCACGAGACGATCTCCCGCTTTTATGAGAACCTGATCGCCCGCAGCGAGGCCTTTGTGGACTTCGTGCTGCCCAAGCTCAAGGAGCTCTCCGGCGGCGTGTTCGACGATATCACGGCGCGCGAGCTCTATGAGGCGGCGAACGCCGTCCACGCCGGGGCGCTGCGTCTGGAGGCGGACGAGCTGAGCTACTGCCTGCACATCCTCGTGCGCTATGAGCTGGAAAAGGCATTTGTAAACGGCGAGATCACCGTGGACGAGATCCCCGCGCTCTGGCGGGAGAAGTACCGCGCGTATCTGGGCGTTGACCCCCAGGGCGACGCGGAGGGCTGCCTGCAGGATGTCCACTGGTGCGGCTGGGACTTCGGCTACTTCCCGTCCTACGCGCTCGGCAACGCCTACGGCGCGCAGATCCTGCACCGCATGAAGCAGGACTTCGACGTGGACGCGGCCGTGCGTGCCGGTCAGCTCGGGAAGCTGCTTGACTGGCTGCGCGAGCACGTCTTCTCCATCGCCTCGCTCTCCACGCCCGACGAGTGGATCCGCGCCATCTCCGGGGAGAGCCTCAACGTGAACTACTTCCTCGACTACCTCGAAGAAAAATACACCAGGCTCTACGATTTGAAATAAAGGAGCGCCATGGAAAACTTACAGAAAATCGCCATGCTCATTGACGCGGACAACACCCAGCTCAACAAGCTCGAGGCGGTGATCCAGGAGGTCACGGCGCTCGGGCGCATCGTGGTCAAGCGCGCCTACGGCAACTGGAAGAAGGATGCGCTCAAGCGCTGGGAGAGCGAGATCAAGCGCCTCGCCATCAAGCCCGAGCAGCAGTTTGACTATGTGACGGGCAAGAACGCCACCGACATGGCGCTGGTGATCGACACGATCGAGCTATTGCACCGCGAGCTCTACGATGGCTTTGTCATCGTCGCGAGCGACAGCGACTACACGCCGCTTGCGATCCATCTGCGCGAGCAGGGCGTATATGTGCTGGGCGTGGGCGAGAAGCAGACGCCCGAGAGCTTCCGCAAGAGCTGCGATGAATTTTTGTTCCTTGAGAACCTCGACGCGCCCGCCGCGCAGAACGCCCCGAAGACGAAGGGGGAGAGCAAGAGCGGACAGAGCAAGAAGAGCCGCCGCACCAAGGCGGAGGCGGAAGCCGTCGCCAAGGCAGAGGACATCGACGAAGTCGGAGGCCAAGCGGTCTTAGGAAGACAACACTTAGCTACAACTCCTTGGCTCACAGAACGACATGGCTACGATCCGACTTAAGGGTGAGAGCAAGAGCGGACAGAGCAAGAAGAGCCGCCGCACCAAGGCGGAGGCGGAAGCCGTCGCCAAGGCAGAGGACATCGACG
>JAZQCO010000101.1:0-9924 GCA_045546335.1 Candidatus Limivicinus sp.
GACGCAATTTCCGCAGCGGTCGAAAAACCGGAGGATCAGCGAAGCCCGAACGGTTTTTCGGGCACCGCAAGGTGTTTACGGATCGCCACACCAGTCTGCGGACTGGTTCGCGATGACGCCGCCGTTACCGTTTTGCAAAACCTGATTTCCGTGGCGGGCGGCGATACGCCATTGACGGCGGGGGCGGGCGGGGGTATAATTACAAAAACACGCAAAACACCGGAGGACACCGCATGAACTGCCGCCTGATCGCCTTTGACCTTGACGGAACCCTGCTCGATAACGATAAGCACGTCCCGCCCGAGACGCTGCGCGCGCTTGAGCGCGCGAGCCGTGAGGGCATCGTGCTCGTCCCGGCGACGGGGCGCATCCTGCGCGGCATCCCGGAGGAGCTGCGCGCGCTCGACTATCTGCGCTACTACATCCTCTCCAACGGCGCGGAGGTCTACGACGTGGGCGAAATGCGCTCTCTCGGGCAGAGGAACATCGCGCTGCCGCTTGCGCTGCGCGTCATGGACTATCTCGACAGCCTGCCGGTGCTCTACGACTGCTATCAGGACGATCAGGGCTGGATGAGCCAGGCGATGTTCGACGCGGCGCCGCCGTACTTCTCCTATGAGGCGCACATGCTGCGGCTGCTCGAGCGGCTGCGCGTGCGCGTGCCCGATCTCAAGCAGACCCTGCGCGAGCATGGCCGCCCGGTGCAGAAGATCCAGTTTTTCTTCCGCCCGGAGGATAACGCCCTGCGCCTCGAGACGATCCGGGGCTTCCCGGCGCGCTTTCCGGAGCTGATCGCCTCGAGCTCCACGACGAACAATGTCGAGGTCAACAGCGCGGCGGCGGGCAAGGGCAACGGCCTCAGGCTGCTGTGCGCGGCGCTGGGGTTCGACCCCGCCGACTGCCTCGCCTTCGGGGACGGGACGAACGATCTCCCGCTGCTCGAGGCGGCGGGGCGGGGCGTTGCGATGGCGAACGCCGTGCCGCCGCTCAAGGACGCGGCGGACGCCGTCTGCGAGAGCAACACCGAGAGCGGCGTGGCGAAGGAGATCGCCCGCGTGCTGGGATGGTAAAGCATAGAGGCTGTCTCAAAAGTACGAAAGAGAACGTAGGGGAGGCTATCAGCCTCCCGGCGGCGAAATCAAACGATCTGAAAAAAGTTGGGCGAATCCGCTTTTTGTGCGAATTCGCCCAACTTTTCAACTGTTTTTGCTTTCACTGCGCGGGCGGCTGATAGCCGCCCCTACGGCTGCTCTTCCCGTTTTGAGACAGCCTCTTTCGTTCGTGCGGTGTCGCGGCGGGTCAGTCGCCGGTCGGCAGATTGCTAGCATCATCATAATAGGTGTAGCCGAGATCTGCGACAGTCTTATCATTGGTCCACCACTGATCTTTGTCGAACCATGCGTATTTAAAGGTTCCCGAATACCTTTCAAAATCCTTTCCATCCATTACATATACATATTTATATTGGAGCAGTACGTCATTAAAGCTAACCCACGTTCCGCCGACGTTGTCCTCGTCTATTATTCCCACACCAGCCTGCTCCGCTTCGCTCTTCAGGGCAAAATAATTCTCATTGGGGCTTAACGCCTGTCCCCCGCTGGTGGCGATGATGTCCTGCTCCTGAAATCTAATGACTTGAACATTTGGTTTTTCCATTGTGTTCCTCTCCTTTTATGGAAGATAATACAATGGCATTCTACCATATATATATATATATATATCAAGCGGTTTTTTGAAAAAATCCCTGTTTTTCCGCAAAAAAATGACCATGCAAGATCACTCTCACATGGTCGCTTTTCCGCTTGAAGTCCGGCGGGGGCGCTTTCGTTCGTGCGGTGTCGCGGCGGGTCAGTCGTTGGGGTTTTCGGTCGGCAGAGGGCTATTATAGCCGTAGCCGAGGTCTTTGACAGTCTCACCATTGGTCCGCCACTGATTTCCGGCGAACCATGCGTATTGAAAGGTTTTCGAATACTCTTCAAATCTGTTTTCAGGCACTCCGCCTACAAAATTCGATTGGAGCGTGTCGACATTAAGGCCAACCCACGGTCCGCCGCTGTCGTCCCTTACGTCTCCCATCTTAGCCTGCTCCGCTTCGCTCCTCAGGGCAAGATAATTCACCGTAGAGATTAACGACTGTCCCCCACTGGTGGCGATGACGTCCTCGTTCTGAAATCGGAGGACTTGAACATTTGGTTTTTCCATTGTGTTCCTCTCCTTTTACGAAAGATAATACGATGGTATTGTACCATATAGATATATGTATATCAAGCGGCTTTTTGAAAAAATCCCCAGAGCAGTAGGGGCGGCTACCAGCCGCCCGTGCAGGAAAACAAAAAACACGGGAAATAATGGGCGAATTTGTAGAAAATGCTACGAATTCGCCCATTTTTGTAAAGAATAATAGAGCCGTGCTGCCGGGCGGCTAATAGCCGCCCCTACGGAAGAAGCGTGAATTACGACTTTTTTCACAGCCCCGTTATGCTTATCTCCTTGCGGCGGCCTCGGCGAGCTTGCGCTCGCGGCGCTTGAGGACATCCTCGCTCTTGGGCTGGATATCGCCCGCCTTTGTGAGCGCCCACTTGGTCATCACGGGGCCGACGAGCTCATAGACCAGCACGGCGAAGAGCACGATGTTGCGGATCAGCGCCCCGTCGCCGGGGAGGGCGGAGGCGGTGACGCACATCCCGAGCGCGACACCCGCCTGCGGGAAGAGCGTCACGCCGAGGTAGCGGACGACCCGCTTCTCGCAGCCCATGAGGCGGCTCGATTCCCGCGCGCCGAAGTACTTGCCGACGCAGCGGGAGAGGATATACACCACGCCGACCAGCACGGCGGCGGGCTGGGCAAAGACCGCAAGCTCCAGCTCCGCGCCGGAGAGCACGAAGAAGAGCACCAGCAGCGGGCTCGACCACTTATCGGCGCGCTCCATGATCTCCTCCGACAGCGGGCAGAGGTTACAGAAGACGCTGCCGAGCATCATGCACACGAGCAGCGGCGAGAAGCCGACGGTCGCCTTGCCCGCGGGGATGGAGACCTTCGCGAGCGCGACGGTGAGGAACACAAAGCCGATGGTCATGGCGACGCGGTTGCGGTTGGAGTGGTAGAGCCGTTCGAGCCAGGTCAGCAGCGCCCCGGCGAGAGTGCCGAGCACGAGGGAACCGACGATCTCGAGCAGGGGGTTCATTACAATAGTATAGACATCCACCGTCCCGCTCTGCAGCGCCTTCGCCACGCCGAAGGAGACGGCGAAGAGCACAAGCCCCACCGCGTCGTCGAGCGCGACGATGGGCAGCAGCAGATCGGTCAGCGGCCCCTTCGCCTTGTACTGGCGCACGACCATGAGCGTGGCGGCGGGGGCGGTCGCGGCGGCGATGGCGCCGAGGGTGATGGCGGCGGGCAGAGAGAGCACCTGCGGGAAGAGCACATGGAACACGAGCAGCGCGAGATCGACGCAGACGGTCGTGACGGCGGCCTGCAAAATGCCGACCACCGTCGCCTGCCGCCCGGTCTCGCGAAGCTGCGAGAGGCGAAACTCGTTGCCGATCGAAAACGCGATAAAGCCCAGCGCCACGTCGGAAATGAGGCCGAGGCCGCCGAGCTCCTCGAAGCTCGCAAAGCCCACGCCCGGGATGGCGAAGCGCCCGAGCAGGCTCGGACCGATCAGCACGCCCGCGATCAGATACGCCGTCACGTCCGGGAGCTTCAGCCGCCCGATCACGCGGGTCATCAGCAGCCCCGCGAAGAGCGCGACTGACAGGGACAACAATACCGTCATTTTGAATACATCTCCTTTTCAAACCCATTTATTTTACAGCAGCCGCGCGCAAAGTGCAAGAGGGAATTTTCGGAGCGACGGGGGGGGATAATTAATAATTAATAATGAATAATGAATAATGAATAATGAATAATTGAGGTGTCCCCTTCGGGGACGGATTAAAAAAAGGCGAAGCCCTTACGGTGTCGCACAGCACAAAAAACTCCCTCGCCATCGGGCGAGGGAGCTGTGTGTTTATATTAGTCGTACCACGCGTGAGGATTAAGATAGCCGCCGGCTGCTGAGCTGTTTTCCCCGGTATGATCGCCGACATAGTAATCATAATTTTTTTCATAGCCTGTGTCAGCAGTCCACCACGCATTGTCGTTAAACCACGCATAAGGAGAGTTCCCACTATACCAGTTCTGCAGTCCGCCAGTATTACTACCGTTATATTTGATACTTACCATGTTGCCGGAATACTTGTGAATGCCAAGAGCCTCATTTGCTTCAGGGACCAGTATTTTATACTCAGTACCGATAGTAAGCGCTTTCGATCCAGCAGGCGCACCGGAACCGGGATTAGCGCTTGTCGCGATTACGTCAATACCCCCCCGAAACGGGTGATTTCCGCCTCGGGCTTCATCATTTTAGCCATGTATTGTATCTCCTTTGCAATAAGATAGATTAGCGTTCATACTGTAACATAATCTCGCCCGAAAGTCAACGCATTCCGCGGTTTCCGCCACGGTTTACGGGCACCTCCCCTTTCAGGGGAGGCATGAGGCAACGCCGTAGGGGACGCGGCCCCCGGCGTCCCGCGCGGGAGAATGCGCGTTTTGCGTTTTTTCTTGAGAACCCGGGGCATTTGCGCTATACTGATAACACCACACACGCAGGAGGACGGCCTTGAATCCGAAGGAATTTGAAGAGAAGTATCTGTGCCGGCTGAGCGAGCGCCAGAAGGAGGCGGTGCTCACCGTGGACGGGTCGGTGCTGCTGCTCGCGACGCCGGGCAGCGGGAAAACCACCGTGCTGGTGACGCGGCTGGGCTACATGATCCTGTGCCGGGGGATCGACCCTCGCGGCATCCTGACGATGACCTACACGGTCGCGGCGACAAGGGACATGAGGAGCCGCTATGCCGCGCTCTTCGGCGAGAGCGCCGCAGCGGCTCTCGCGTTTCGCACGATCAACAGCGTCTCCAAGTCCATCATCGACTCCTTCGGGCGCAGCCACGCGGGGCGCGCGCCCTTCGAGCTCGTGACGGACGAGGGCGAGCTCAACCGCCTCGTGCGCGAAATCTGCCAGAGCGTGAACGAGGGCTACCCCGAGGACAGCGAGGTGCGCGAGGTGCGCCGCCTCATCACCTACAGCAAGAACATGATGCTGACGCCCGAGGAGATCGGGAAGCTCGAGAGCAGCACCGACAATCTCCCCGAGATCATCCAGCGCTACCGGGACGCGCTGCGGGATCGGCGCTGGATGGACTTCGACGATCAGATGGCCTACGCCTATACCATTTTGCAGAAATACCCCGAGGTGCTGGAGCAGTTCCAGGATCGCTTTCCGTATCTCTGCGTGGACGAGGCGCAGGACACCTCCCGCATCCAGCACGAGATCATCAAGCTGCTGGCCGCGAAAAGCGGGAACCTCTTCATGGTCGGCGACGAGGATCAGAGCATCTACGGCTTCCGCGCGGCCTATCCCGACGCGCTGCTGCGCTTCGAGGCCGACCACCCGGGCGCGAAGCTCCTGCTCATGGAGGAGAACTACCGCTCCGGCGAGCAGATCATCGCCGCCGCGAACCGCTTCGTGTCGGAAAACCGCTTCCGGCGCGAGAAGTCCATGATCCCCACGCGCGGGCAGGCCGCCCCGGTGCATATCGTGCACGCGAAGTCGCGCGCGTATCAATATGAATACCTCGTCGGCATGGCGGCGCGCTGCGAGCGTGAGACCGCGATCCTCTTTCGCAACAACGACACCGCCCTGCCGCTGATCGACCGCTTTGAGCGCGGCGGCATCCCCTACAACTGCCGGAGCTTTGAGGACACGTTCTTCACCAGCCGCGTCGTGATCGACGTGCTGGATATCCTCCGCTTTTCCTATGAGCCGCGCAGCGAGGAGCTGTTTTTGCGCCTCTACTACAAGTTCGGCGCCCCGATCTCCAAAAAATCCGCCCAGTATGCCATCGAGCGCAGCCGGAAAAGCGGGAAGCCCCTCTTCGAGGAGCTCATGCACGCCCCCGAGGTGCACGGTACGGCGCAGGACACCGTGCTTGACCTCATGCAGAACCTCCCCCTCCTCCAGACCGACAGCGCCGAGACCGCCGTTCACCGCGTCTGGGAGGCGATGCACTACGGGCGCTTTGTGGAGCAGAGAAAGCTGGACAAAGGCAAGCTCTTTATCCTCGGGCAGCTTGCAAAGGGGCTCGACACGCCCCAGCAGCTTTTCGAGAAGCTCTCCGCGCTTCGCACAGCCGTCGCGGAGCACCGAAACAGCCCCGGAACGAGGCTCATTCTCTCGACCATCCACTCGAGCAAGGGGCTGGAATACGACTGCGTATACCTCGCGGACGTGATCGACGGCATTTTGCCGCCGAAGAGCGCGAAGGAGGTGGAGGCGCTCGACGAGATCCGGCAGTACGAAGAGGAGAGGCGGCTGTGCTATGTGGGGATGACGCGGGCGAAGAACGAGCTGTACCTGTTCCAGTGCGGCGAGAGCTCCTGCTTCGTCTCGGAGATCGTCAAAGCCCTGCCGACCCCCGTCGTGGACACGGACGATCTCTTCGCGCCCTTTCTGCTCCCGCAGCTCGGCAAGCAGTTTTTCGACGCGGCGCTTGGCAAGGGCGAGATCGTCGCGGAGTGCCTGGATCAGAAGCTGATCTCCTACGCGGACGGCCACTGTGAGCTGCTGACGGTCGATGAAATGCTCCCGCGCAGAAGCCGGGCGGTCGAATACGCCGTGCAGACGCGCCGCCCCGCCGGAATCCGCGGCGCCGCGCTGAAGAAGGCCGCCGCCGAGAACCTCCTGACGCAGCTTCGCCCCGGCGGCTCCATCCGGCACAGGAGCTTCGGAGACGGCAGGATCCTCGCCGTCAAGGACGATCTGCTCACGGTGGACTTCGGACAGAAGGGCGTGAAAAAGCTCGCGCTCTCGCTCTCGGTGCAAAAGGGACTTCTGAGCATCCCGCATGGAGCGATCTGAAACGGGCCGCCTGACTGCGTAGGGGCGATTCACGAATCGCCCGGCGGCAAACAGCGAACGTCTTTTATCAAACAGGGGCGAATTCGTAACACACGCTGCGAATTCGCCCCTGTTTTCTGATAGATTCACAAATGCCCTGCACGGGCGCTTCGTGAAGCGCCCCTACATCAAAACCCGATGTTTTGAAGCAAGCCCAAACGGATATCAGCGCCTCTCCGCCTCGAAGATCAGCTCGCCGAGGGTCTGGAACAGGTGCTCGGCCTCGACGGGTTTGGTCAGATGCGCGTTCATGCCCGCCTGGAGAGAGCGCTGCACGTCCTCGTCGAAGGCGTTGGCGGTCAGAGCGATGATCGGGATGCGCTGCGCGTCCTCGCGCGCGAGCCTGCGGATGGCCGAGGCGGCCTCGAGGCCGTCCATCACGGGCATGCGCACGTCCATGAGCACCGCGCTGTAGGTGCCCGGCGCGCTCGCGGCGAAAAGCTCCACGGCCTGCCTGCCGTTTTCGGCGTGGTCGGCCTCGATATCCTCGAGCGAGAGAATGTCCATCATGATCTCGGCGTTGATCTCCATATCCTCCGCCAGCAGGATGCGCCGCCCCGCAAGCTCCGCGCGCTGCTTTTCCTTGAGCAGGCTCATGTTGTTGCGCCGCGCGACGCGCGCGAACTCCTCCATGACGTTCGAGGCGAAGAGGGGCTTTGTGAGAAAGCTGTCGGCGACGGACTGCCCCGCCAGCTCATCCCAGTTGTAGGCGGTCAGGATGATGACGGTGGTCTCGCTGTTGTAGCGCTCGCGGATCAGGCGGGACGCCTCCGTCCCGTCCATGCCCGGCATTTTCCAGTCCATGAGCACGAGGTTATACGGCTCCTGCTTGGCGCTTTGCAGCTCGAGCATGTGCAGCGCCGTGGGGGCGTCGTAGCACACGTCGGTGCGGATGCCCACCTCGTCGAGCACCGTGCGCGCGTGCTCGGCGGCGATCGGATCGTCGTCCACGACGAGCACCTTGAGGCTGCTCGGGTCGATCTCGCCCTTGAGGCCGGGCTGCTCGCAGTTGCGCAGGCTCACGATCACCGTGAAGGTCGAGCCCACGCCCTTCTCGGATTCGACGCTGATCGTGCCGTTCATCATCTCCACGATGTTCTTCGTGATCGCCATGCCGAGGCCGGTGCTGCCGTACTTGCTCTTGCGGCTGCCGTCCTCCTGGGAGAAGGGGTCGAAGATTTTGGGGATGAAGGCGGCGTCCATGCCGATGCCGGTGTCGCGCACGCAGAACTTGATCGTCGATTGGTCGCCGAAGACCGCCGTGCGCTCTACGGTCAGGGTGATGTTCCCCGGCGCGTCGGTGAACTTGACGGCGTTCGAGAGGATGTTGATAAGCACCTCCTTGAGCTTCATGTCGTCACCGATGTAGCACTCGTCCACGGCGCTGAGGAGCCGGCACTCGTAGTGCAGCCCCTTGTCGCGGCACTGGGACATGACCATGGTGTTGATCTGCTCGAGGATGGCGGAGAAGGAGAAGCTCTCATTGCGCAGCACCATGCGCCCCGACTCGATGCGGCTCATGTCCAGGATGTCGTTGATCAGCCCGAGCAGGTGCTTTGCGCTCTCGCCGGTTTTTTTCAGGTAGTCGCGCGTCTGGGCCGAGAGGCTCTCGTCCTTGAGCGCGAGGGTGTTCAGGCCGATGATGGCGTTCATGGGCGTGCGGATCTCGTGGCTCATGTTCGAGAGGAAGGCGGTCTTGGCGACATTGGCCTGACGCGCGATGTCCAGCGCCTCGACCAGTACGCGGCGCTGCTCGAGCGTCTCGCGCATCTCCGCGTCGATGACCGTGAAGCCGATGCCGACCGCGTGGACGATGTGGTCGTCCCGATCCGCCGGATGGCGCACGCCCGCCATACGCAGCATCTCGTAATAGTCCATGCCGCCGCGGTGGGCGAGGTAGCGGTAGGCGATGATGCTCTCGGTGGAGAGCGCGGCGCGGATACGATCCGGCTCGATGAACTGGCGAAAGCCCTCGAGGTACTGCTCGTCCACATAGCGCTCGCCGTATTCGGTGACCCAGGCGAGGAAGGGGAAGGGCACGCCCTCCTCGTAGCGGTCGGGGTCGTTGGGGTCGGCGCGGTAACAGATCGCCACATCGTTGTCGAGATCGACGTGGAAGACGCTGCGGTAGTCCGAGGCCATGGCGGTGATCATGCTGTCGAGCTGCGCGCGGTGCTTCTCCTGCTCGAGAAGCCGCTCCTGCAGCTCGAGGCGCTGCTCGAGCGCGCGCTGCTGCTCGCGCTGGATCGCCTGTCCCTGCCGCACGTCCTTGTCCACGTCCTTGAAGCCGCAGACGACGCCCATCTTGCCGTTCGGCATATCCATGCGCGCAAGCTCGATGCGGAAATATTTCTCCGTCCCGTCGCCCATGAGGCGCAGGTAGTTGAGGTTATACTGCGGCCGCTGCGCGAGCTGCTTCACGATGTAGTCAAGCGCGAGCTCCCTTTGCAGCCGCTCGCGGTCGATCTCCGAGACGACGGAGTTGATGTAGCGCTCCTTCGCCTGGGAGTATTTGATGTGTCCGAGCGCGTCGAGGTTCGGGCTGCTGTGAACCGTGCTGCCGGAGATATCGCCCCGGTAGAGGGCGAAGGTCTCCGTCTCCACGTCGGTGATGAGCCATACGGTGTGGTAGGATTCGCTCAGCGCCTCGATGACGGCCTGGCGCACGGCCATATCGGTCTCCGTGCGCTCGTGCTTTTCGGTGATATCGGAGATAAAGACGTAGTAGATGCCGCCGTAGGCGTCGGTATGGGTGTAGTGGCCGTAGTCGTCCACCCAGCGCACCTGACCGTCCTTGCGGATAATCCGGTATTCCGCATAGTCCATCTGGTCGTCGCTCTCGCCGATCTGGTGCTTGATGGAGGCGGCAATGCCGTCGTAATCCTCCGGGTGCACCATTCCCCGGAAGGTAAAGCCCGTGAGCG
>JAZQCO010000102.1:0-23622 GCA_045546335.1 Candidatus Limivicinus sp.
TTGTCTTCCTAAGACCGCTTGGCCTCCGACTTAAAATCTCGACCGCAGCCCGATCTACGCGGGTGTGATCGAGGGAGTCGGACCGCGCTACTGCCCGAGCATCGAGACGAAGATCATGACCTTCCCGGATAAGGAGCGCCACCAGCTCTTCATCGAGCCGATGGGGCTGAACACGGAGGAGCTGTATATCCAGGGCTTCTCCTCGTCCATGCCGGAGGAGGTGCAGGTGGAGATGCTGCATACGATCCCCGGCCTCGAGCACGCGGAGATGACGCGCTGCGCCTACGCGATCGAGTACGACTGCATCGACCCGACCGAGCTGCGGCCGACGCTTGAGTGCAAAAAAATCGCCGGCCTCTACGGCGCGGGGCAGTTCAACGGGTCCTCGGGCTACGAGGAGGCGGCGGTGCAGGGCTTTGTCGCCGGGGTGAACGCCGCACGCCGGGTGCGCGGGAAGGCGCCGTTCATCCTCCGCCGCTCGGACGGCTATATCGGGACGCTCATCGACGATCTTGTGACCAAGGGCACGAACGAGCCCTACCGCATGATGACCTCACGCAGCGAGTACAGGCTGCTGCACCGGCAGGACAACGCCGACGAGCGCCTGTGCGGGATCGGACACGCCATCGGGCTTGTGAGCGAGGAACGCTTGCAGGCGGTACGGGAGAAATACGCCGCCGTGGAGCGGGAGATGCAGCGCCTGGAGAATACGCACATCCCGCCGAGCGCGGCACTCGACGCGCTGCTGACAGAGAAGGGCACCGCCCCGGTCGTGAGCGGCTGCTCTCTCGCGGAGCTTGTGCGCCGACCGCAGCTTTGCTACACCGATCTCGCGCCCTTCGACCCCGCGCGCCCGGCGCTCAGCCGCGCCATCTGCCAGCAGGTGGAGCTGCGGCTCAAGTACGCGGGCTACATCAGGCGGCAGCTTCGGCAGATCGAGGACTTCTCCCGCCTCGAGCAGCGCCCTCTGCCTCATGATCTCGACTACGACAAGGTGACGGGGCTGCGCCTCGAGGCGCGGGAGAAGCTCAAGCGCATCCGCCCCGAGAGCTTCGGACAGGCGAGCCGCATCTCCGGCGTCTCTCCGGCGGATATCTCGGTGCTGATGGTCTACCTCGAGCTGAATAAACCCAATACATAATAACGCAGCCCCCTTCGGGGGCTGCGTTATTATGGTGAAAGCGCGATTTTTTTGTAAACTCTGTAGGCGGTGGGGATGGAGTAGCGCACGGCGATCTCCTCGCGTGTCGCCCAGGTGAAGCCCGCCGCTTCGCTCTCACACGCGGCGAGAAGGCCGCGCATCTGCCACTCGACGTGGGTGAAGACGTGCCGTGCCTCGCCGCAGGGGACGCACTGTGTAAAGCGCAGAGCCAGCAGCGCTTCCAGCTCCTCGGGGCTTTTCTCCCCCTCAAAGCTCGGAAACTCCCAGAGCCCCGCCAGCAGCCCGCTCTCCGGGCGGCGGCGCAGGGCGAATCGGTCGCCGCAGCGCAGGAGCAGCACCGTGCGCCGCTCCTGACGCCGCTCCTTCGCCTTCGCACGCACGGGGTAGTCCGCCGCCGTGCCGCTGAGACAGGCGCGGCAGAGCGCTTGCAGCGGGCAGAGCGCACAGAGCGGCTCGCCGTTTGGGATGCAGACCGTCTCGCCGAGCTCCATCAGTCCCTCGGTCAGCAGCGCCGCCTCCTCGCCGCGCGGGTAGCACGCACGCAGCAGCGCCGTCACGCGCCTGCGCGTCGGCGCGGCTAGCACGTCCTCGGAGGAGGCGAGCAGCCGCATCACCACGCGCAGCACGTTCCCGTCCACGGCCGGCTCCGGCTCGCCGCAGGCGATCGAGGCGATCGCCCCGGCGGTGTAGTCCCCAATGCCGGGCAGCGCGCGCAGCTCGCTTGCCGTGCGCGGCAGCTCGCCGCCGCGCTCCATGAGCAGCACGGCGGCTTTTTTCAGGTTGCGGGCGCGGCTGTAGTAGCCCAGACCCTCCCAGAGCTTGAGCAGCGCGTCCTCCTCCACGGCGGCGAGGGCGGGGATATCGGGCAGCGCCGCGAGGAAGCGGCGGTAGTAGCCAAGCACCGCCTCGATGCGCGTCTGCTGCAGCATGATCTCCGAGATCCACACCTGGTAGGGCGTGGGATCCTCCCGCCAGGGCAGCGCGCGGCGATGGACACGGTACCAGTCGATCAGCGGCGCGACAGCGGCGGCAATGAGCGCGCTGTCGGTCATCAGAAGATGTCGGTGACGCTGCCGTCTTCCTTCACGATCTCGAACTTGACCTTGAAGCCGTAGGCGGCCGCCGCAGCGCCGAGGATCACGAGCCAGGGCGCGGTCGCGAGACCGACCACACCGCCGACGATGCCTACGTTGACCGGAACGGTCAGCAGCACCTTGTCGTTTTGCTTCATGCGGATCTTGTTGACATTGCCCTCCTTGACGACGGCCTTGACGCGCTCGAGCAGATCGTTCGAGGAGCTGCGCTGCTTCTGCTCCAGATAGACCAGCGCGTCGAGCACATTGCCGTTTGTGGCCTCCAGCGCCTCTCTGGCCTCCTCATAGCCGACGCCTGCGCGCGAGCGCACCTCGTCGATGCTCTCCAGTGTGATGTTCATGTAAGCGACCTCCTTAAAACAGAAATTTGAAACATTTTGTGATGGAAAACAGGAGGAATACCCTGATTTTTCCATGTTTCTTCAAAAATTAGTACCAAAAAAAGCTGGAAATCCCGGAAAATTTATGGTATACTCTATACATAAATATATGATAGGGGATGTTGTGCTTTGTATTCGGTCGGGGATAAGGTTGTATATGGCGAGCACGGTGTCTGCACCGTGACTCAGATCGCCCCCCTGGCAATCTCCGGCACCCCCAAGGACAGGCTCTATTACTATCTGGAGCCTCTGCAGGGGAGCGGGACCTTCTTTGCGCCGGTGGATTCGGGGACGTTCATGCGCCCGGTGATGAACCGGGGGGAGGCGGAGGCACTGATCGACGCGATGCCGGAGATCGAACCGGCGATCTGTCTGGATAACCGTTTCAACCATGTAGACGCATTCTACAAGAAATTGTTCCAGGAGCATAGCTGCGAGGCGCTGGTGTCGATCGTCAAGGGCTTGCAGCTTCGTATCGCCGAGCGCAAGACCAAAGGCAGCCGCGCGGAGGCGACGATGAAGCGCGCGCGGGACATGCTCTATGGGGAGCTCTCCGTCGCGCTGGGCATCGAGATGGACGGCGTGGAGACGTACATTCAGCAGCGGCAGCAGGTCGCGGAGTGATCGAACAGGGGACTGCGAGACAGCCCCTGTTTTTTATTTCCTCAGGCGCTGGACAAGCGCCTCGTCCGCCTCGGCGAGGATGGTTTGATAGTCGGTGTAGACCACCTTTCCGGGCAGCGCGCCGGAGGGCTTTCGCACGAAGCGCACCATCGTGCAATCCACGGGGGTTTTGCCCGCCTCGCGCGCCTGGGAGTAGTACACGGCGAGGGAGGCCGCCTGTTCAAGCGTCCGTGCGGGCGGCTCGAGCCCGTCGCAGCGCACGATCACATGACTGCCGTGGACGCGCTGCGTGTGCAGCCAGTAGTCCGTGCGGCGGGCGAGGCGGGTGGTGAGCTCGTCGTTCTGGACGTTCGAGCGGCCGATGAGGATCTCGTAGCCCTCGTCGGAGAGAAAGCGGCGCGGTGACTGTGCCTTGCCGCGCTCGGGCTTGCCGCTTTTTTGCTTCTTGAGTACGCCCGTCTCACTCAGCTCACGCCGCAGATCGCTCAAATCGCGCTCACTCTCGGCGCTCTCGAGCTGCGCCAGCACGCTCTCGAGGTAGTCAAGCTGCCTTTCGCCCTCCGCCACCAGCACGGTCAGGTGCCGTTCGGCGGCCTTGAGCTTATTATATTCCTTATACAGCGCCGCGGCGTTCTGCTGCGGCGTTTTCAGCACATCGAGCGGGATCGTGATCTCCGGGCAGCCCTCGGCGTAGTAGTCCTCACACACGAGGCTGCGCGCGCCGCGAGAGAGGCGGTAGAGATTGGCGGTGATCAGCTCGGCCTTCTTGCGCTGCTCCTCGCGTGTCTCGGTGCGCCTGAGCTCCTCGCGCTGCCCGGCGAGCTTGCGCGCAAGGCGGTCGCGCGCGGTCTTGACGGCGCGCGTCAGCTCGTGTCCCCGGCGGCGCTGCTGTTCGATCCTGTCGCGCCGGGCGTAGAAGGCGTCGAGCAGCGCCGAGAAGCTCTCAAAGCGCTCGCTCTGGGCGCTCTCGCCGTACTGCCGCACGGGCAGGAAGCTGAAATCGAGCGGCTTTCCGTCGCGCAGCAGCAGCGTCGGGGCGTAGTCCCCGGCGCGCACGGTCTCCTCGAGCGCGTCGAGCTGTAAGGGCAGCAGCGCGTAATCCCCGCCGCAGCGGCAGCTCAGCTCCCGGCACACAAGCGGCGAGAGCCCCGCGAACTGCCCCAGCAGCCACTTATCCGCCGGGATATCCGGCTCGGCGGCGGCGCAGAGCGCGCGGCGCGTCTCGGAGG
The DNA here is from genome assembly GCA_045546335.1 of Candidatus Limivicinus sp. Taxonomy (GTDB): domain Bacteria; phylum Bacillota; class Clostridia; order Oscillospirales; family Oscillospiraceae; genus Limivicinus. The sequence continues at coordinate 4,490 of JAZQCO010000102.1, forward strand.
GGGTGTCGAAGAAATTGGGCTTGGCCTGCCTCGGCGGCAGACGGTAGAGCATCCCCGGCAGCATCCGCCGCATGGGGTCGCCCGCGAAGTCGATGCGCCGCAGACAGTCGATGATGCGCCCGTCCGCGCCGACGAGGACGACGTTTGCGCTGCGGCCGATCAGCTCCACGACAAGCCGCCGCTGCGTGCTGTCGCCCAGCTCGTCGCGGCAGCTCAGCTCCAGCTCGAGCATGCGCTCAAAGTCCGGCTGCGTGACCGAGACGATACGCGCCCCGATGAGGTACTTTCGCAGCAGCATACAGAACATGGGCGGCTCCGCGGGATTTTCAAAGCTCGCGGCGGTGAAGTGTACCCGCGCGTTGCCGGTGCCGACGGCGATCAGCAGCTTGCCGCTCCCCTGCGCGGAGCGCAGCGAGAGCAGCAGCATATCCCTCTCGGGCTGCTGCACCTTGTCGATCCGCGCGCCGACGAGGCCGGGCCGCAGCTCGCGGCAGAGCCCGTCGATACAGATTGCGTCCAGCGGCATGGCTTACTCCTTCCAGATCAGGTTGAACAGCTCCTCGATGCGCTGCGTGCGGCCAAGCAGATACAGCCAGCCGAAGAGCGCCTCGAGCCCGGTCGCGGCGTGATATTCGCCCACCTTCGCCCCGTGGGGCACGCCGTGGACGTGGGTGTTGCGCCCGCGCTTGTAGACGGCGAGCTCCTCTTCTGTGAGCAGCGGCAGCAGCTTCTCCATCGAGCGCGCCTGGGCGGGGGCTTTGACGCGCTGCACGGTGAGCCGGTGCAGCTCGCCCGCGGCGGCGTGCCCTTCGAGACACAGCGCCGTGCGCGTGAGCAGCTCGTAGACCCCGTCCCCGATGTGGGCAAGCCCCAGCATCGAGAGGCGGTTGACCTCGCTCAGCGTCATGCGCGGGGCGAGAGTGGCTTGAACCTGCGTTTCCGTCATGCCTCGCTCTCCTCGCTCTGCGCGCTCATCTCCGCCGCGAGCTCGTAGTCGCCCCCGGCGGCAAAGCCGAGCTTCACGGCGAGCTCCTGCCACCCGGCGCGGTCGATGACCACGGCGCGGGGCTTCGCGCCCTCGTAGGGGCCGACGACGCCCAGCTCCTCCATCTGATCGACGATGCGCGCGGCGCGGGCGTAGCCGAGCTTGGCGCGGCGCTGCAACATCGAGACCGAGCAGGAGCCGGCCTCGAGCACGACCTCCACGGCCTGCGGCAGCATCTCGTCGTAGCCGGAGGCGGCGCTGTCCTCGTCGCGGGCGGCGCTCTTGCCGCTCTCGCTGCCCTTGTCCTCGCTGGCCTTGTTCATAAAATCCTCGATCTCCGCGTTCTGTGTGCTCTCGCCCGCGCTCTCCTTGATGAACTGGATGACCTCCTCGCGCTCCTCGTCGGAGACGAAGGCGCCCTGGATGCGCATGGGCTTGCCGAGGCCGACAGGGGAGAAGAGCATATCGCCCATGCCGACGAGCTTTTCCGCGCCGACCTGGTCGAGGATGATGCGGCTCTCGAGCGAGCTTGAGACCGCGAAGGCGATGCGCGAGGGGATGTTCGCCTTCATGAGACCGGTGATCACGTCCGCGGAGGGGCGCTGCGTGGCGATGACGAGGTGCATCCCGGCGGCGCGCCCCATCTGGGCGACGCGGCAGATGCTCTCCTCGACCTCTTTGGAGGCGACGAGCATCAAATCGGCCAGCTCGTCGATCACGATGACGACGGCGGGCAGCGTCGGCTGCTCGGCGGCGCGGCAGTGGCGGTTGTAATTTTCCAGGTCGCGCACTCCGACCTCGGAGAAGAGGCGGTAGCGCTTGAGCATCTCGACCACCGACCACTGCAAAGCGCCGGCGGCCTTCTTGGGATCGGTCACGACCGGGACGTAGAGGTGGGGGATGCCGTTATACACGCCCAGCTCCACCATCTTCGGGTCGATCATGATGAGGCGCACCTCATCCGGCCGCGCCTTGTAGAGCAGGGAGAGAATGAGTGAGTTCATGCAGACGGACTTGCCCGAGCCGGTGGTACCGGCGATGAGCATATGCGGGAGCTTGGCGATATTGCCGACGACGCACTCGCCGCCGATGTCCTTGCCGAGGGCGAAGCTGAGCTTGGATTTCGCGCCCTTGAAGCGGGGCGACTCGATGATCTCCCGCAGGTAGACGGTCGAGACCAGCTTGTTTGGCACCTCGATGCCGACGGTGGAGATCATGTCGGGGATCGGGGCGATACGCACGTTCACGACGCCGAGGGCGAGGGCAAGGTCGCCCGCGAGATTCGTCACGCGCGAGAGCTTCACGCCCTGCTCGAGCTCGATATCGTAGCGCGTGACCGTGGGACCGCGCGTGAAGCCGACGATGGAGGAGCTGATGCCGAAGCTGTGCAGCGCGCTCTCGAGCCGCTCGCGGTTCACGGCGATCTCGTCGCGCGCGTCCACCGCCGTGACGGCGGGGCTGCGAAGCAGCTCCGTGGGCGGGAACTGGTAGTCGCCGCTCTCGGCATTGGCGGCGACGGCGTCCGCCACGGCGCGCGCCTCCGCCTCGACCTCGGCGCGCTGCTGCTTCTTGCCCTTGGGCGGGTCGGAGATCTCGCCCGCGAGCGTGACCGGCGCCTCCGCCTTTTTCTCGTTCCTGAAGGGCTTGAAGCCCTCGTCGAGCTTTACCCCCGCGATCTCAGCGGCCTCGCGCGGACTGAGGGGCTTGACGGACGCGGTCGGCTCTTCCTCGCCGCTCTTGCGGCGCACACGCGCGCGGCGCGGCTTCTCCTCGGCGGGGGGCGCGGCCTCGGGGCCGCTCAGCGGCAGCGGCAGCTCCTCCTCGTCGCCCAGGGGCAGATCGACGCTGACCGGGCGCTCCACGCGCTCGATCTTCTGCGCGCTTTTGGCCTTGCCGGAGCGGGTGACGGGCTGTAATACCGGCTCCTCGGGGAGAAGCTCGGGCACCTCGGGGTGTTGGGGCCTGGCTTGCTCGACAGGCGCGTCCTGCACCATGAGCATATCGTGCAGGGCGCGGCGGCGTTCCCGCGCGCCGCTGAAGAGCCCGCGCAGGTTCCCGCGCACGGCGATCAGCAGACACAGCACGAACAGCACGAACAGCAGCGGCCACGCGCCGTAGCTGCTCAGCGCCAGGGTGAGACCAATGGCGATCAGCCCGCCGACCACGCCGCCAGAGCGCAGCGCGAGACCGTCGGTGAAGAGCGTGCCGGTGGCGAGCTGGAAGTCGAAGCCCTCCTGCATCAGATCACCCAGCAGCATATGGCAGAGCGCCGCGCCGAAGATCGGCAGCAGCAGCGCCGCGAAGACGCGCCCCTCGAGGCTCCCCTGCTTCTGGAAAAAGAAGATGCCCGCCGCGAGCAGAAAAACCGGCGCGGTGAGGAAGTAGCCCCAGCCGAGCATCCCCTTGAAGAAGTTGGCGATGAAGGCGATGACCGCGCCGTCGGTGTTGAAAAAGCCGATGCCCACACAGACCGCGAGCAGCAGGAACAGCGCCCCCGTGATCTCCGGGCGCAGCGTCTCCGCGGGCGCGGGGGGCGGCGGGGGAGGCACGGCGGTTTTCGCCGCGCTCTTTGCGCGCGTGCCGCTCTGGCTCTTGGCCGGGGCGCTTTTTGTTTTTGTTGCGGTTGTTTTTTTGCTCTGTGCCATGGATGGTTGTGATCCTTTCAGAATATCATGGTCAGGATGATCGACAGTGCGCCGAGCACCCAACAGTAATAGGCAAAGCCGCCGAATTTGCCGCGCTTGGCGACGGCCTGCAGGAGATAGATCGCGCCGACGCCCGAGATCATCGCCGCCGCCGCGCCGATCAGATAGGCGGGCAGGCAACTCCAGTCCACCCCGGCGCGCAACGCCTCGAACAGGCGCAGGAGGTTCGCGGCGAGCACGGCCGGGACGGAGAGCAGGAGCGAAAACTTCACGGCAAAGCGGCGGTCAAGCCCGACGGCGATCCCGGCGGTGAGCGTCGTGCCGGGGCGGGAGAGCCCGGGGATGACCGCGACGCACTGGCAAAGACCGATCAGCAGCGCGTCAAGCAGCGTCATGCCCGCGACCGTCTTGTCGCCGGGACGCATACGATCCGCCACATAGAGCAGGCAGCCCGAGAGGATCAGCGCAAGGCCGATAAAGATGCTGTGATCGACGAGTGCGCGCACGGGCACGCGGATCGGCAGCACCAGCGCGAGCGGAAGCGTCCCGATCAAAAGCATCATCAGCAGCCGCGCGCCGGGGCGGTGCCTGCGCACGAGCTGGCCCTCCGGCCCGAGCCCCATCAGCGCGAGCGTCTCAACGCCCATGCTGCGAAACTCCTTCCAGTACACCAGCAGCAGCGCGAGGAGCGTGCCGCAGTGCAGCAGCACATCGAAGAACAGGTGCCCGTCCTCCGGCGTGGTCAGGCCGAAGAGGTTACTGAGGATCGACAGGTGCCCCGAGCTCGACACGGGCAGAAATTCCGTGATGCCCTGCATCAGACCGAGCAATATCGCATTCTCTACGCTCATGGAAGAACCCTCCCGTTGTTACAGTACCTTTCATTTTACCATATATCGGAGATAAAAACAAGCGCGGATACAACAGTTTACTCGTGCGAAAACTGAGAGTATCTGTAATTGCAAATGCTGCGGCGATATGCTACAATAAAAATAGAAAGAGAGTGAAGGAGATGCCTATGAGAGCCGCTGTCCGTCGGAAAAACCGCCTCCTGCCGGTGCTTGTCGTGGTGCTGCTTGTTATCGCGGCGGTGCTGCTGCTGCGCAGAACGCCTGTCGATCCCCACGCGGGGCAGGTGTATATCTACGACGGCTTTGACTGGATCTGGTACACGCCGCTCGAGGGGGTCGAGCCCAACCCCTGGACGGAGGAAAGCTTTGAGAAGCAGGGCACGCGCCCGGTCTATAAGGGCGAGGACTACCGCGTTTTGCGCGGGATCGACGTGTCCGAGCATCAGAAGACCATCGACTGGCAGCAGGTCGGCACGGCGGGGCTCGACTACGCCTATATCCGCCTCGGCCGCCGTGGCTACACCGAGGGCGGGCTGTTCCTCGATCCGTTCTATGAGGCGAATATGCGCGGCGCGCAGAGCGCCGGGCTGCGGCGCGGGGTCTACTTCTTCTCCCAGGCCGTGAACGTGCAGGAGGCCATCGAGGAGGCAAACTTCGTCCTTCAGACGCTCGGCGGCCAGGCGCTGAACCTGCCCATCGTCTACGACTGGGAGAAGATCGATATGCCCGACTCGCGCACGCGCTCGCTCTCGCGTGAGACGCGCACGGACTGCGCGGTTGCCTTCTGCGAGACGATCCGCGGCGCGGGCTACGACGCGGCGGTCTACTTCAACCGCAACATCGGCTACTACGGCTACGATCTGAGCCGCCTCACGGACTACAGCTTCTGGTTCGCGCTGCCCGAGGCGGCGTATCCGAGCTTCTACTACGCGGTGGATAGCTGGCAGTACAGCTTCACCGAGAGCGTTCCGGGCATCGAGGTCGAGACGGACATGAACCTGCTCTTCGAGCCGCTTGTGCAGGAGGCGGCCGCCGAGACCGCAAATTGAAAAAAATTTAGAAAAAGCAGAAAAAACTCTTGACCTTGCCGACCACTTGTGCTAATATAATCGGGCGGCAAGGTCAGGGGCTTTGATTTGGAAGGCTTTCCCGGCGCGTCTCAGAAATGGGGCGATTCCGGGCGTCGATCCTCAAGCCGGGACTTGCGTTCATATACAGGACGGCGCACAAGCGCCGATCTTGAGATATCCGGGTGTAGCGCAGTTGGTAGCGCGCTTGAATGGGGTTCAAGAGGCCGGGCGTTCAAATCGCCCCACTCGGACCAGAAATCCTCGATTTCGTAAGAAATCGGGGATTTTTTTATACCCAAAATACACGCCGCGTTCCGCCGTGTGGAACGCGTGTGGAACGGAGATTTTTTTGCGATTTGCGCCGGCGTATTTTCCGACGTTGAAACAGCGCAATTGAACCACAGGTACACAATGCTTGATTGTACCCGTGGTTCAGTTGTTTCTGACATCTCTCAGTGCGTCGGCGAAATATCCGGACGGCTCCGCTTCCTCCTGGACATTCTCAAAGAAGTTCCCGGCGAGGGACTCAGCCATGGCGTCGGCATCTTTGACGAGTGTGTGGGCTATTCCGGCGGACATACCGGTGAAGGAATGGGGATCTGCTATGATTACTCCATTCACTATCTAGGCATTACCCAGCCGGCGATCCGTCCAGTGATTCTTCCGGAGAACGGCAAGTATCAGGTGGAGCTGATCGACACCTGGGACATGACAGTGACCTCCCTCGGCGTGATGAGCGGCTTTAACATGGTTCCCATGCCGGGAAAGTCCTATATGGCGCTTCGCATCCGCAAGGTATAAAACCCTGCCCACTGTGAACACAGCTTCACAGCGGGCAGTGCAGCGCCTGAGGCAAATACTTACACCGTATGGCGTTTGCGATAGGCGGAGGGCGTTTCACCATATTCCTTTTTAAACAGCTTGACAAAATAATTGGAATCAAGGATTCCGACGGCACTGCTCACGCCTGCGACGGTCATCCCGCCGCTGCTTAAGAGGCGGGCAGCCTTCTTCATTCGGGTCTTGGTCAGATACGCGTTTGGGGGGATGCCAACCTCTTTGCGGAAGCTTGTGATCAGAAAAGCTTCAGAGACATTCAGATCCTCGGCAATCTCCGCCAGATGGAGCTCGGAGGCATAGTCATTTTCCAGGATATACAGCACGCTTTGTGTGAGCGCGCTATATTTTTTGCTGCGCTCCTGCCGAATGGCATGGCAGAAGGATCGGACCATCTTTTCCTCAGAGATGAGTATTTCATCTGGAGTCCTTGCTTTCAATGTATCCGAATAGTTTGTTGACGCTATTTGATCGACGACATGAGCCGGAAGCCCTGCTTCAATAGCAATTACACGCAGCTCAGATCGTATGGTGGCAGCGCCGACACGATGATTTTCCATGGTGGCGCCCAAATGCATCTGGCTCAAATAAGAGGTCGCCGTGCGCAACGCATTTAAGTTATAGATTGCTTCCCGCGTTTTACCACTTCGAACACTTTCCATAAAGGCCTTGTCCCTGGCATAGCGTCGTTCGACAAGCATGATTCTGTGCTCCTCCTGCCCACCATGTTCGGACATGGTATCTGTGTACTCCGGTGAGAAGGTAATAGGCCGGATCGTTTTTTCCTGCTCCTCGGGAGACAGAGTTTGAATAAATGTGCGTGCGATCCGATAGGCGTCACGCTCCGACAGAATCGGAAAAGCGCTTCGATAGACCTTAAACGCCTGCATGTCCAGCCCGGAAACGCCGCAGCGTTCCACCAGGATCGCAAGCTCCCGGTCAGTCAGCACGACTGTACAGAAGGGGCCGAGCATATAGGGGCAGTTATCAACTGTAAAAATCAAAAAATGGATCAGAAACGCATCACTGATATGATAGATTGCATCCCTCTCGACGTTTTGCCGGGTCATGTCAAGCACCTTCTCGTCGAAATAGTACTGGATGGCGTGATGCCGATATCGCCTGCAAAGCTCATCTGTGATCTGGCGGCTGTCAAGCGCAGCAAAGGGCACATGATAGAGCCGGGAAATCAGATCCATGGCGAGCTGGGAAGCCTCTATGATTTCTAACATGTTTTTCACCCCTGTTTTTTTACTTATTCCATTTTACATGAAGCGTTCTTTTCTGACAATAGATAAGCAACATTCTAATTGCAAAAAAATCCTTCTAACAAGAGCGCCGAGGAATTTGCTATTCTATGGTCACAGACAAACCAACGATTATATGCAGGAGAGTGAAATGGATTTGCAAGCATTTGAAAAGAAAAAAGATTTCCTCATCTGCGTGGATTCCGACGGCTGTGCGGTGGACACGATGGACATCAAGCACAAGCGCTGCTTCGGCCCGTGCATTATTGATGAGTGGGATCTGCAGCCATGGCGGGAGGAGATCCTCCGCCGCTGGGATGAAATCAATCTCTATACCATGACACGCGGGATCAACCGCTTCAAGGGCCTCGCCATGATGCTGGAGGAGATCGATCGGAGCTATGTAAGGATCGATGATCTGCCTGCATTGCGCTTATGGGTGGATGAAACGAAGGAGCTGTCCAACCAGGCGCTGAAAGAAGAAATAAAGCGCAGCGGCGCGCCGATCCTGAAAAAAGCGCTGAGCTGGTCGCTGGCGGTAAATGAAGGGATCCGGGCGCTCCCCTGGGAGCTCAAGCGAGCATTCCAGGGTGTCCGGGAGGGCTTTGAAGCCGTAAGAGCTTTTGCGGACATCGCCATTGTCTCCAGCGCAAACCGGGACGCCGTCGAGGAAGAATGGAAGGAATTCGGCCTGATGGATCTGGTCGATATCGTGCTCTGCCAGGACGTCGGCAGCAAAGCCCACTGCATCGCGGAGTTGAAAAACAAGGGCTATGCCGCAGACCACATCCTCATGGTTGGGGACGCACCCGGAGACAAGGCGGCCGCCGAGCTGAACGGTGTTTTCTATTATCCGATACTGGTCCGGCGCGAGGAAGAGAGCTGGCGAGAATTCCCAAATGCCACGCAGCTGCTTCGGTCGGGAAGCTATCAGCAATACGGGGCGAAGAAATCCGCGGAGTTTTTAAGAAATCTCGCGGGATAAACATCATGCACTGAACTGCTCATGACAGGCAGTGGAAATAAAGATTAGAAAAGCAAGGGAGGGAGCGCCTATGGCGGAAAACAAGGAAGTGCTGTTTACCGTCAAAGACATGTGCAAAAATTTCGGCGTGACGGTCGCCCTGAATCATGTGGATTTTGTCGTCAAGCGCGGCGAGATCCGCGGGCTCATCGGCGAAAACGGCAGCGGCAAGTCCACGGTTTCTTCCATCATGGCCGGAATTCAAAAGCCCAGCAGCGGGGAGATGTTCTATAAGAACGAGCCATGGTCCCCGGCTACCACGCTGGATGCCCAGCGTGCAGGCATCTGCATGATCGTGCAGGAAGCAGGCACGATCCGCGACATCCCGGTAGCGGACAACATTTTCCTCGGCAATGAGAAACTGTTTGCAAAAGGCCCCTTTGTCAACCACCGCAAGATGGTCAAGGAGGCGCAGGCGCTTCTGGATCGCCTTGGCATCGAAATCGACGCCTCTGCCCGCACTGCCAGCCTGAGCATGCAGCAGTGCAAGCTGGTCGAGATCGCAAAGGCCATGTACTGGAAGCCGGAGATCTTCATCGTCGACGAGACGACGACAGCGCTGAGCCAGACGGGGCGTGAGCTGCTGTACCGCATCATGCATGAGCTGACAGCGGACGGGAAGTGCGTTCTGTTTATCAGTCATGACCTGGATGAGCTGATGGAGCAGTGCGACGCAGTAACTGTTCTGCGCGACGGCAAAATCATCGGTTCGCTGGACAAAGAAGAATTTGACCCCGATGTGATGAAGAAAATGATGGTCGGCCGCGAGGTCAAGGGCGACTACTACCGCAGCGACTACGATCCCTACGGCGAGGAAGTCGTGCTAAAGGCTGACTGCATCACGACCCGGCAGGATCTGCTGTGCTTCGATCTTGAACTCCACAAGGGTGAGGTGCTGGGGATCGGCGGTCTCTCGGAATGCGGTATGCATACCCTGGGCAAGGCGCTCTTCGGCGCGGAAAAGGTTCTGGACGGCAAGGTCCTTGTTCATGGCAGTGTGGAGGTCAAGAATCCTCAAATCGCCATCGCAAACGGCATGGGCTACACCTCCAAGGACCGTGACCGTGAGTCTGTGGGCCTGGCCGGATCCATCCGCGACAACATCGCCTCCACCGGCTATTTTGTGAACCGCATCTTCGGCCCCATCATCTCCTACAAGAAGGAAAAGGCTTACGTCGATAAGGAGATCCAGGATCTCTCCCTGAAATGCGCTTCGCAGTATCACAATGTGAGCACGCTCTCAGGCGGCAACAAGCAAAAGGTCGTTTTCGGCAAATGGATCGGCGCCGATTCCCAGATTCTGATCCTCGACTGCCCCACGCGCGGCATTGACATCGGCGTCAAGGCCGCCATGTACCAGTTGATCTACCGGCTGAAAAAGCAGGGACGCTCGATCCTTCTCATCAGTGAAGAGCTGCAGGAGCTGATCGGCATGTCCGACCGCATCCTGATCATGAAGGACGGGAAAGTGTCCTATGAGGCGATGCGCGCTGATAACCCCACCGAGCATGAGCTCATTCAGTACATGATCTGAGGGAGGTGCGATGATGAAATCCATGTTCATGAAAGTTAAGGAAAGCCGCTGGACGGTTCGCCTTCTCTCGCCTGTTCTCCTGCTTGTTCTGATGCTGCTCTTTGCGGCGACCACCAACGGACGCTTTGCCAATCCCCGCAACCTGCAAATGCTGCTCGATCAATCTCTGGTCGTGGCAACAGTAGCCGCCGGAGCTGTGTTCATCTTCGCAACCGGCAATGTCAACATCTCCATGGGCGCATCCACCGCTTTGGTCGCGACCTTTGCCGCGATGGTCTATGTGGCCACCGGCTCCGTTGCGCTGATGCTGATCGTCGCTTTGGCACTTGGACTCGTCCTGATGATCCTGACGGCGCTTTTGAGCACATGGCTACGTGTGCCGGTGCTGTTTGTCACAGTCGTCATGATGATGCTGCTGGCCGCGCTGCAAAAAGCGATCCTTGGCGCGACGACCATCACCGTTCCCTACGCCTGGGTCTCAGCCCTGCGCGATGCAAATCTCCCTTACATTCTGTTTGCCGTGTTCTTTCTCTTCTGTATCGTTTTGTTCCATTTTACTGCGGTCGGCAGAAAGCTGCGTTATATCGGTATTAACGAACGCTGTGCGGAGCTCACCGGATTCTCCGCAGGACGCAATCTTTTCCTCGCATCGCTGATCTCCGGTATTGGTGTAGGCTTCGGCGCCGCAATGACGATCATCCGCGCCGGTTCCATCAGCACCGACACCTGCGGCAGCCTGAATCTGGACGTCATGCTCGCCATCGTTCTCGGCGGTATGTCCTGCTTTGGCGGCAGCCGCTCCAATGTCTGGTCCGCCATCGTCGGCGCGCTGATTGTTACGGTCCTGAATAACGGTATGCTTATGCTGGGTGTTTCCAACACGGTATTGCAAGGCATCCGAGGCGTGATCTTCATTATACTGGTCTACGCAAGCCAGACTCGACCCCAGGGGCTTCCCACCAACGAAGTGTAATCAATAAATATTTAATGGAGGAAAAACAAATGAAAAAGCTTATCAGCATCCTTCTTCTGGCTGCCATGATGATCGGCGTTCTCGCCGGATGCGGCCAGAGCGCTCCCGCTGCGACCGACACGAGCACTCCCGCTGAAAACCAGGAACCCGCCGCCCAGAGCCAGGAGGGCGCCGCTCCGTCCTTCAAAAAGGCAAAGATCGCTTTCGCGACTGTCGGCATCGATGAGGACTTTGTCCGCCTGCAGGAATACCTGGACAAAACCCTTGGCCCCGCGCTGAACATTGAGTTTATTTATTCCGAAGAACTCAAGGATGCCGGTCAGATGACCGCTTTCCTTGAAAACGCCTACGCTGCCGGCTGCCAGGGCGTGTTTACCGACTCCTCCGGCAACCTGGATCAGGCCGCTGCTGTCTGCAACGATCTGGGCATGTACTTTGTCGGCATCTCCTCCTCCGGTGCTGTTGAAAACCAGGAGCTTCCTTACTACGCCAGCGTGACCGGCGCTTCCGCCGAGGGCTACGGTGAATCCTATGCCGAGGCGATCAAGAGCGTTGTCAGCGACGGTCAGGAGCACAGCGTCATGATCCTCTCTGCCGCTGCCTGCTACGGCGCTACCTCCTTCCTGGAGTCCACGGTCGGTACGCTTTCCGCTCTCGGCGAGGTCTACGGACTGACCTACACCGAGGATCTGCACACCCTGGCTTCTTCCAATGTTCAGATCGACGCAGAAAATGACAAGGGCATCAAGATCACCATCGTTCCCGGCCTTGGCCCCACGCTGACCGAGGCAGTCTCTCCCATGCTGCAGAGCGGCGAGTACGACGTTGTTGTCGGCACCACGGACTTCTATGCTGTGCTTGGCGTCGCGGTCGACGAGGTCGAGAAGGCCACCGGCAAGAATATCAGCTTCATCAGCCGCAACGCCTTCACTGACACCATCAGCTCCGCCCTCAACGGCCAGGACTCCACCGGACACCCGGTTCTCGATGCTGTTGTCGCCAATGGTATGTATGAGCGTATTGCCGCCGTTATCATCCTGCGCAACTGCATTGACGGCTATGCCGAACAGATGCGTGACAACGGCCTCTGCAGCCGCGTCCCCGGTATGCGTCCTCTGGTCGTCACCAATGCCGACGCTTACAACAAGCTCGTTGATTCTTCGATCCCCTACTGCTTCCTGAGCGTGGACGAACTGGTCAATCTCTGCTGCGTGGTCAATCCCGAGGTCACCTTCCAGGACATCGACGCTGTCGGCGCTCAACTCACCACCGATTTCATTCTCGCCAAGTTCTATTGATCATCCGCGTCAGAAAGGGGAAGCTTTATGAAGCAGAATAACGGTTTGCTCTCCGCGCTGAAGCGTGTTGCCATCGCGCTTGCGCTTCCCGTCATCGTCTTCCTCATCATGGAGCTGTTGACCAGCTCTGTACTTGGCCGCCATCTGTTCCGCAGCTCCCTGAACCTGAAAAACCTGATCCGGAGCTCCGGCATCTCCGCCGCTGTTGCCTTTGCGCTCTCCATGAACCTTACAAGCGGACGTATGGACCTCTCCCTCGGCGCCCAGCGCGCCGCGGGAACCATCGTCGGCGGCTTGATCGCTCAGTCCCTGGGGCTCGGCGGCGTCTGGGTTCTGGTGTTCGCCCTGTTCTTCGGCTTCCTGTTCGGCGCCATCGTCGGAATCGCCTTCGTTACCCTTCGTATCCCGGCCATGGTGCTTGGTATCGGCATGGCCTGTATCCTGGAATGCGTTGGCTTTGCCAGCTCCGGCGGCATCGGTCTGCGGCTCATTAACTCCAAGGGAATTGAGACGCTCTCGGACGTCAACTTCACGATCGTGGTCGTCCTGATTATGACGGTCGTGATGCTGGTGCTGATGACCTACACGACCTTCAGCTACAAGTTCCGCGCTGTTCGCGGTTCCCAGCAGATTGCCCGCAATGCCGGCATCAATGTGTTTGTCAATGTGGCCCTTTGCTATGCCATCGGCGGCATCCTGGTCTGTGTGGCCGGCGTTCTCGACGGTGCTTTCCAGGGCTCTGTTATGGCGACGATGGGGCTTTCCAGCACCGGTTCCATCATGGTCAACATGTTCCCGATGATGATCGGCTGCATGTTCCTCTCCCGTTACATCAATCAGGCGGTCGGCATCATCTCCGCCTCCGTTGCCCTGAAGATCCTCTCTATGGGAATGGCGGCCTTCAACATTGCCGATACCGTCTCCGTTACCATCAACATGCTGCTGTATCTTGCCTTCCTCGTCTGGCTCTTCAACGACAACGTGATCCGTCAGGCCCGTTCTGATCGGGCGCGGATCGCGGAAGCGAAGAAACTCCGCGCAGAGCGCGCAGCAGCCGCAGTCTGACTTTGATACAGGAAAAGCCCTCCGAACTGGGGGGCTTTTTCCAAAAGAAGAATGAAAAGGAGCCACTATGGTTGATTTAACAAGGAAGCCCTTCTGCCTGGACGCTGAGCAACTCCGCTGGGTGGAAGAGACGCTTGGCGCGATGACACTTGAGGAAAAGCTGGGGCAGCTTTTCGTGATCCTCAAGACCGTTCCCGGCGTTGATGAGCAGCGCATTCAAAACGATCTGAACGCATGGCATCAGGGCGGACTGCGCTGGCAGGGCGGAAACAAAGAGCAGGTCTGGCTTCAGAACACGACCTATCAGAAACACAGCAAGATCCCCCTCCTGATTGCCGCAAACTGTGACGAGGGCGGCAACTCCGTCGTTCCCGAGGGAAGCTTCGTCGCCACGGCGGCGGAATGCGGCGCGGGACAGGATTCTGAGAACGCCTATCATGTGGGGCTGGTTTCCGGCCGAGAAGCCTCAGCCGTTGGCTGCAACTGGATGTTCAACCCGGTCTGTGATCTCTATCTCAACTGGAGAAATACCATCGTGAACACTCGCAGCTTCGGCGCGGAACCCGAGCGCGTGATTGAGCAGGCCAGCGCCTATATCCGGGGCATCCGGGATGCAAATCCCCATATGGCTTGCACCGCCAAGCACTTTCCCGGCGACGGCGTGGAGGAGCTCGACCAGCATCTGGTCATGGGCGTCAACGGCTTAAGCGTTGAAGCTTGGGAAAGCAGCTTTGGGAAAGTATACCGCGCTCTGATCGAGGACGGGATCGAAGCTGTCATGGTCGGGCACATCGCGCTGCCGGAGATGAGCCGAAAGCTGCGCCCCGGTATCCGCGACGAGGAGATCATGCCCGCCACGCTCGCTCCGGAACTCCTGAACGATCTGCTGCGGCAGGAGCTTGGCTTTAACGGCCTTGTGATCACGGACGCCTCCCATATGGTCGGCATTGCGGGGAAAGCCAAACGCCGTGATTCTGTGCCGGGAGCGATTGCAGCAGGCTGCGATATGTTCCTCTTCACCAATGACGCTGACGAGGATATCGGCTATCTGCGCGCAGCCTATGAAGACGGAAGGCTCAGTGAGGAGCGGCTTGACGATGCGCTGCATCGGGTGCTCGGTCTGAAAGCCAAGCTCCACCTATACGAGGAGAACGTACGCTTTCCCGATAAGGCGCTTCTCGATCAGATCGGCTGCGAAGAGCACAGGCGCTATTCCGTCGAGGCAGCAGAGAGCTGCATCACCCTGGTCAAGGATACGCGAAAGCTGCTGCCCGTAAAACCCGAGGAAAAAAGGGGCGTGTTTCTGGTCTATGAAAGCGGCACGCCGAATTCCCGCGGCTATCAGGGAGATCCGGTCAAGAAGCTTTTGATCGAGGAGCTGGAGCGCGCCGGATATCAGGTGGACGTCTGCCCCAACTACTATGACCTGGAGTTGGAGAACGGCGTGACACCGATGAACTTCCTGAAAATGTGCGCCATTGGAAAGCGCGAGGACTTTATTGCCCAACACGATTTTGCACTGGTGGTGGTCAACTTCCGCGGCTACGCGCAGGAGAACTGCGTCCGACTGCGCTGGAGCTGCAGCCACAGCGGGGAAATTCCATGGTATAATGAAGAGATTCCCACGATCGGCGTAAGCCTGAATTATACCAACCACCTGATCGATCTGCCGATGCTGCATACTTTCATCAACGCTTACGGCTGTGACCGCGCACACATCCGCGCAATGGTCGAAAAGCTCAGCGGAAAGAGCGGGTTCTGCGGGCAGGCGGAAGAGACCGTTTTCTGCGGCCGCTGGGATACGAGACTGTAAGGTAAAGGACGGGTTTTCATGAAAACTGAAATCTGGCGTCAAGCAGTTTTGACCTTTCAAAGTAAACATCAATATGATAATCCCTTCCTGGACGTGAGCATCTGGGCGTCCTTCACAGCGCCTTCCGGGCGGGTCATTCGCCGGGAGGCCTATTGGGATGGCGGCAGTACTTATCGCGTATCCTTTGCCCCGACAGAGTGCGGTCGTTGGCGCTACCGTTTGGAGGCGCCTTCGGAAACAGGGCTTGACGGCTTGTGCGGAGAGCTGGAGGCTGTGCCCTACAGCGGCGAGCTTGCCATCTACCGCCACGGTTTTTTGAAGATCAGCGAGAATGGCCGGTATTTTATCCATGATGACGGCACGCCCTTTTTCTGGCTGGGCGATACCCACTGGGGCTTCGCCTACGCCGAGCGCTGGGACGAGTCCAATCATCCGGAAATGGCAAGCATGTTCCGCGGCATGGTCGACCGCCGTGTCGAGCAGGGCTTCACCGTGTATCAGACCAATCTGCGCACGGATCCGGATACCGGCGGAAGACCCCTCTACTGGGATGAAAGCGCCGCCTCCGACCTGCCCAATGTCTCCTTCTACCAGAACGAGCTTGACCGCCGCATGCAGTATATCGCAGATCACGGTCTGGTCAACGCTATGGGGCAGGCCTGGTTCTATGCGATCGACCACTCGGAAAAGAGCATCGAGAGGCAGAAACACCTGGCGCGCTATCTTGTGGCGCGCTACGGCGCACTGCCCATCTGCTGGACACTGGCCGGAGAGACTGCGGGATACATGCCGGGTGAGGAGCATGAGCGCTATATCCGGGACTGGCGGGAGGTCGCGCGTGAGATCGAAGCGCTGGACGACTACGGCACACTGCAGACAGCGCATTATACCAATGAACGACCGTTTGCGGAGTACTATCAGGACGAGGCCTGGTTCGATTTTACCCTGAACCAGGCCGGACACGGGGATTACCCGATCCATGCGGGGCTCTTTTTGGAGCATCGCAGAAAGCATGCGCGCAAACCCTTCGTGGAGGGCGAGGCACTTTACGAATATTGCTCCACCCTTGAGGAACTGGGCACCAGACTCTGCACTGCGGATATGCTCCGCTACGCCGCCTATACCGCGATCCAGTGCGGGGCCTGCGGCTATACCTATGGCGCGCAGGGCATCTGGGAATGCCATTGGAGCAAGGAGGATCCCAACCCGATGGGCGAGGTGTTCAACCGCTTCAATATCACCTGGACAGAGGCCATAGATGGGCCGGGTGCCGTTCAGATGGGTTATCTGCGCCGTTTCTATCTCAAAAACCATTTTGAACAGATGCTTCCCTATGGGGAGGACCGGCAGGAGCTCAGCTGGAGCCCCTTCAGCAAGAAGCAGCCGCTGGCCTCCGTTAGTGCCGATCATAGTCGTCTGATCCTGTATTATGGTGACGCCGTATGTTTTCCCGGGCGCTTGGAAGGATTGAGGGAAGGCTGCTATCAGACGAAGTGGTTTGATCCTCGCAGCGGAGAATACACGGAAGGTGAGACTGCCGTACCGGAAAACGGAGTCTGGGTCACGCCGCGGAAGCCAAGCGTCGGAGACTGGCTGCTTGTAGCGGAATGGCAACCTTGACTTCCCAGTGAAAATATCGTAAAATAGTGTAAAAAGAAACCAGGAGCGTTTGTATGGAAAAGCTTGAAAAATGGGGGCTGTTTGAGCTGAGCCGCCCCGGCAGGAGCGACGGGAATCCCTATCTTGATCATCACATCTCTGCCACCTTTATCGGCGAGCATGAGAAAAAGACCGTGGAAGGCTTTTACGACGGAGAGGGCGTCTATCGCGTGCGCTTCATGCCCTCGTTTGAAGGCGAGTACCACTACCGCATCAGCGGGGATTTTGCCGATGAGATCAGCGAACCGGAGGGGCGCTTCTTTGTGACCGCGCCTTCGCCTGACAACCACGGTCCGGTCAGAGCGAATGGGATCCGTCTGCGTTATGCGGACGGGTCGCGCTATGACTCCATCGGTACGACCTGCTATGCATGGGCCGTGCAGCCTCTCGCGCTGCAGGAGCAGACGCTGGAAACGCTTGAAAACAGTCCCTTCAACAAGCTTCGCTTTTGTGTGTTCCCAAAGTTTTATGAGTACAACACTCGCGAGCCGCTGACCCTGCCTTTTGAGCGCGGTTCGGGCGAAGGGCTGGATCCAGCGCTTGTTGAAACGGCTTTGCAGACCGGGCTGTCCTTCCCCGGCATGAAATCCGCGCCCTTCGATTTTGCTTTTGACTACACGCGCCCCAACGCAGAGCACTTCCAGCGCTACGACCAGCGTATCCGGCAGCTCATGGAACTCGGAATCGAGGCGGATCTGATCCTGATGCACCCATATGACCGCTGGGGGATGAATCAAATGAGCCGCGCGGCAAGCGCACAGTACCTGCGCTATATGACGGCGCGTTACGGCGCCTTCCGCAATGTGTGGTGGTCCTTGGCAAACGAGTATGATCTGGTCTTCTCTCGCAAGCCGGAAGACTGGGATTTCTACGGGGAAACCATAGCAGCAGCGGATCCTTACAGTCATCTTTTATCTGTCCATAACTGCTTCCGTGCATTCGACTTTTCAAAAGGCTGGGTCACTCACTGCTCACTCCAGCGAACAGACTTCTATGTGACAACGGAGACGACGGATCAGTACCTGACGCAATATGGCAAGCCGGTGGTCTGGGATGAAATCTGCTATGAGGGAAATCTCGGCTATGGATGGGGGAACATCACGGCGGAGGAACTGGTGCGGCGCTTCTGGGAGGGGACGCTTCGCGGAGGGCATTGCGGTCACGGGGAAACCTACCTGGATCCTGACGAGGTGATCTGGTGGTCGCACGGCGGTGTTCTCAAGGGAGAGAGCCCGGCAAGACTTGCTTTCCTGCGTGAGGTGCTGAAAGATGTACCCGGAGACGGTCTCCTGAAAGGGCAAGGCAGCTTTGATGAATTGGTTGGCTTTTCCGGCGGGCACTGCGGAGAAGGGCGAAGCATTTGTTATGATTACTCTATCCATTATCTCGGCATTATGCGACCGGCACTCCGTGTGCTGGACCTGCCGGAGGACGCACGGTATCAGGTAGAATTGATCGACACCTGGAATATGACGATTACCTCTCTCGGCATCATGAGCGGCTTCAACAGAATCCCCATGCCGGAAAAACAGTATCTGGCGCTGCGCATCAAGAGAATATAACAGCAAAAAGACATCGGAGCAAACCCCCGATGTCTTTTTGCTGCATTCGATACGCTCTATACGCTCCTGCGCTTTCTCAGGCTGGTGCTGATTTCGATCTTGGTCGGCAGCGCGTCCTTCTCCTCAATAACCTGCGCCAGGCGCTTTGCTGCGGTCTGCCCCATAAAATGCGTGGGCACGCGGATCGTGGTCAGCGGAGGACTGACATAATCACAAAGCGGTAAATCGTCAAAACCCACGACAGCCACGTCTTCCGGAACGCGGTAGCCGGCTTCGGTCAATGCCTTCATGGCGCCGATGGCAATGTGGTCATTATCGGCAAAATAACAAGTCGGAGGCCAAGCGGTCTTAGGAAGACAACACTTAGCTACAACTCCTTGGCTCACAGACGACATGGCTACGACCCGACTTGCCGACCAAGATCGAAATCAGCACCAGCCTGAAAAAGAGACGAAGCGTGTAATGCCTGGACATAAAAAGACAAAAGACATCGGAAGCTGCTAAGCCTCCGATGTCTTTTGCCTTGTTATACCTTTTTGATTCTAAGCGCCATGTATGGCTTTCCCGGCA
>JAZQCO010000103.1:0-4598 GCA_045546335.1 Candidatus Limivicinus sp.
TTGGTGCAGTAGCCCACGGTGATCTCCGAGAGGTTCCCGGTGCCGACAAGCCGCGCGCCGAGCGCCTGGGCGGCGTAGCGCAGCGCCGTCATGCGCAGGCGCGGGGCGACGTTGATGTTGCTCTCGCGGTCGAAGGGCAGCGTGAAATCCCCCTCGGCGCTCTCCACCGCCTCGAGCAGCGCGCGGTGCATCGCGCCGATGTTCACCGTGAGCGTGTGGATGCCGAGCGCCGCGCAGACGCGGCGGCTGTCGGCGATATCCCGCTGCTCGCCGTCGGGCAGCAGCAGGCCGTAGACGTTCTCCCTCCCCAGCGCGCGGACGCAGAGCGCCGCCGCGACAGAGGAGTCCTTTCCCCCGGAGATGCCCAGCACGACGCGGGAAAAGCCCTGCGCCGCGGCCAGCTCCTTGAGCGCCGCGACCAGTCCGTCCCGCGCGGCGGCGGCGTGAAATTCAGTTCCCATGCGCACCTCCCGCCTTGTGCAGCAGCTCCATCTTCATCTCATAATACGCCGGGCTCATGTCCAGATAGTGCCCGTGGGGGTTTTCAAAGCGCTGCTCCTCCTCCCAGATCTCTTCGGAGAGCTGGCGGCTCACGAAGTCGGCGATCTCCCGCAGCGGCTGCGGCGCAAAGCAGCGCTCGCCGCCGGCAATCACGCGCGTGCGCATTTTTTTCGCCGTGCAGTGCTCCAGCACGATCTGCCGCCAGGGGCGCAGCGGATCGACCACGCGGTAGGGCGCGCTGAGATCGACCGTCTCCCCGGCGAGGGTGATGAGGTCGGCGACGGCAAGTCCCTGCTCGTTATAGATGCGGTAGACCTCCTTGAGGCCGGGGTTGGTGGTCTTTTCCAGCGTGTCGGAGATCTTGATGCGCGGCTCCCAGACCCCGCCCTTCTCCACGGCGCAGAGCTTGTACACGCCGCCGAACACGGGTTCGGAACGCGCGGTGATCAGCCGCTCGCCCACGCCGAAGGCGTTCACCTGCCCGCCCTGCTTGAGAATGGAGCTGATCGTGTACTCGTCAAGGCTGTTGGAGATGATGATTTTCGCATCCTCGAAGCCCGCCTCATCCAGCATCTGCCGCGCCTTCTTGGTCAGATAGGCGAGGTCGCCGCTGTCGATGCGGATGCCGTAGCTGCGAGATTCGATCCCGCTCTCGCGCATCTCGCGGAAGACGCGGATGGCGTTGGGGAGGCCGGAGGTCTGCACGTCGTAGGTGTCCACAAGCAGGATGCAGTTGTGCGGATAGGCGGCGGCAAAGCGGCGAAACGCCGTCAGCTCGTCCGGGTAGAGCATCACCCAGGAGTGCGCCATCGTCCCGCTCACGGGGATCGCGAAGCGCTGCCCGGCGAGCACCGTCGCCGTCGCCTTCACGCCGCCGATGAGGCATGCGCGCGCCCCGTAGAGCGCCGCGTCGTTGCCGTGGGCGCGGCGCGCGCCGAAATCGGACACCGCGCGCCCGTCCGCCGCGCGCACGATCCGCCGCGCCTTCGTGGCGATCAGGCTCTGGTGGTTAAACTGCGTGAGCAGCTCCGTCTCGATGAGCTGCGCCTCCACGATGTCCGCCACGACCGTGAGCACCGGCTCGCCCGGATAGATGACGCTCCCCTCGGGGAAGGCGTACACGTCCCCGTGGAAGCGGAAGGCGGCGAGATAGTCGAGGAAGCGCGGATCGAACTGCTCGAGCGAGCGCAGATACGCCACGTCCTCCGGCTCAAAGTGCAGCGTCGTGAGATAGTCCACGATCTGCTCCAGCCCCGCGAAGAGCGCAAAGCCGCCCCCATCGGGGTTGCGGCGGTAGAATACGTCGAAGGCGACGCGCGTGCCGCGGCTCTCCTCGTCGAGGAAATAGCCGTTGGCCATGGTGAGCTCATAGAGATCCATGAGCATGGCGGGATTGTTTGCCATCTCTCTCCCCTCCTCAGCCGTTCAGAATGCCGATCTGGCAGCTTTCCATCGTTGTGAGCGCCGCATGGTGCCGCTCGGGCGTGACACCGGCGCAGCAGGCCGCGTCCACGAGCATCTCACTCTCCGGAAACGCCGCCTTGAGCAGCAGGGCGTTTGAGACCACGCAGATATCCGTACACAGCCCGATCAGCTCGATCGTCCAGCCCGCGCCGTCGCCCCCGATGCCGCAGAGCGCGTGCAGCGCCTCCGGGAGAGCCGGGCTGCCGAAGGAGGGTTTCTCGAGCGTCGGCGCGCCGTCGAGCGCCTCGGCGACCGCCGCATCAAGCTGCCAGCCCGCCGTGCCGCGGATGCAGTGCGCGACCGGCAGAAGCCGCCCCTCGCGCGTCTCGAGGTAGTTCTCCCCGTGGGTGTCGAGCGTCGCGAGCACGCACTCCCCCGCCGCCCGCGCGCGGCGGATCCTCTCGCACACGGCGGGCACGATCGCCACGGCCTCCGCCGTGCCGAGCGCCCCGTCCACGAAGTCCTTCTGCATATCTATGACCAGTAAGATGTGTCTGTTGTCGTTCATGAGCGTGACCTCCAAAGTCAACATTTCCCAATCAGTATAGCACAGCGCCACGGGGCAGACAAGAGAAAAAACGGGCAAATTCGTAGCATCTCATACGAATTTGCCCATTATTTCTGTGTAATTTTTGTTTTCTCGCACGGGCGGCTGATAGCCGCCCCTACGGCTCGGGGACTTTTTCAGAGTCCCCTCGGCTGCGTCAGGCCGATACCCGTGTTACATTGATTCGCGCGTCAGATCGGTATAGAGCGCGCGGTACTGCCTCGCGGCGTTTTCCCAGGAGACATCCTTCTCCATATCGCGCCGCACGATCTCGTCCCAGCGCCCGCGCTGCGTAAAGAATACCGCCTTCGCCCGCTCGACGGCATCCAGCAGCGCCTGCGGCTCATAGCGCGCGAAGCGAAAGCCGTTGCCCGTGCCGTCCTCCTCGCAGTAGGGCGCGACGGTGTCCCTGAGCCCGCCCGTCTCGCGCACGATTGGCACGGTGCCGTAGCGCATGGCGATGAGCTGCGTCAGTCCGCAGGGCTCAAACAGGCTCGGCACCAGAAAGGCGTCCGCCCCCGCGTAGATCTCATGCGCCAGCGCCTCGTCGTAGAGGATATTCGCGCTGACCCGCCCCCGGTGCTCCCCGGCAAAACGGCGGAACGCCTCTTCATAGCGCTCCTCGCCCGTGCCGAGGACGACAAGCTGCGTCTCGCCGTCCAGCAGCCTCGGCAAGGCCGCGCACACGAGGTCGAGCCCCTTCTGATCCGTCAGGCGCGAGATCACCGCGAGCAGCATACACGCCCCGTCCCGCTCCAGCCCGAGGCGCTCCTGCAGGGCGCGCTTGTTCTCCCGCTTCTTCTCCGGCGCGTCCTCCGCGCTGTAGGGCGCGGTGAGGAGGCGATCCGAGGCGCTGTTCCAGAGCGCGGTGTCGATGCCGTTGACAATGCCGTGCAGCTTCCCGGCGTGGTAGCGCAGATGCGCGTCCAGCCCCTCGCCGCACTCCTCGGTCTGGATCTCGGCGGCGTAGGTGCCGCTCACGGTCGTGATGCAGTCGGCAAAGGCGAGGCCGCATTTGAACATGTTGCCATCGGCATAGCCCTGCTGCAAGAGCCGGTAGTCCACCAGGCTGTACGGAAGAGACGACCAGTAGAGCACCGTTGGGAGGTTGTGCACCCCCTGGAAGCGCAGGTTGTGGATCGTGAGCATGGATTTCGCCCGCCCCACGGGGGTGTCGGCATAGAGCGTGCGCAGATACACCGGCACAAGGCTCGCCTGCCAGTCGTGGCAGTGGATCACGTCGGGCGCCCAGCCCAGCACATTCAGCGCCTCGAGCGCGGCGCGGCTGAAATAGCAGTAGCGCGGGATATCCCGCACGAGATCGGTGTAGGGGTTGCCCACGCCGAAGAATTCGTCGTTTTCCAGAAAGAGGACGCTCACCCCGTCCCTCTCCAGTTCCCAGATCCCGACCGGGTAGGAACGCCCGTCCGCGCAGAGCTCCATCGTGAAGCCCGTCACGAAGCGCATACTCTCCCGATACGCCTCCGGGATGCAGCGATAGCGCGGCAGCAGCACGCGCACCTCGCACGAGAGGCTCAGCAGCGCGCGCGGCAGGGCGTACATCACATCGCCGAGGCCGCCGGTCTTGACAAAGGGGTAGCACTCCGCGCCGACAAAGGCGATGCGGCACGGCGGCTCCGTGTCGCGCGCGCTCACGCGCTGCGCGGCTCTGCGATACAGCGCCGCCGGCTTCTTCAGTTTTCTCTCCGACCGTCTGGCAGGCATGGAAATCCCCCCAATCAGCATCTATATTAGCAGTATTATAGCATGGAGCGGGAGATTAGGCAAGGAAAAAGCGAACGAGTACACGACAAACGCAGGAAGCGTGAAGTGGATCGGCAGGCGGCTTGCCCACGCCCAGCGCGGAAAGGATCGGTTTTCGTATTCGCCCGGGTGCGGACGCGCAGCGCAGCTTCCCTCGCCGGGCGCTTCGTGAAGCGCCCCTACACGCATCGCCGTGGATTTGCCGCAAATCTGCGGGACGCGGAGGCCGCGTCCCCTACGACGCCGGGAGATTGCCGCGCGTTTGCGGGAGGGGCAAGCCCCTCCCCTACGGCGTAACCGTGGGCTTCCGCCCGTTTTTTCA
>JAZQCO010000104.1:0-4092 GCA_045546335.1 Candidatus Limivicinus sp.
GCTCAAGCCCGCCCCCGAAGGCACCGGCGTTATCGCCGGCGGTGCTGTCCGTGCGGTCGTGGAGTGCGCCGGTATCTCCAACATCCGTACCAAGTGCCTGCGTACCAACAACCCCGCGAACGTCGTCGCGGCCACCATGGAAGGCCTCAAGTCCCTGCGCAACGCTGCCCAGGTTGCTGCCGTCCGCGGCAAGACTCCTGAAGAAGTTCAGGGTTAAGGAGGACGAAACATGGCTAATCTCAGAATCAAGCTCGTCAAGAGCCTCAACGGCAGACTCGACAGCCACATTGCGACTGCCCAGTCCCTCGGCCTGCACAAGATCGGCAACGAGACCGTGCAGCCCGACAATCCCCAGACCCGCGGCAAGATCGCCAAGATCGGCTATCTGCTGAAGGTCAGCGAAGAATAAGGAGGGGAAAACCATGCAGATTCATGATCTTTCTCCGGTCGCCGGCTCCACCCATGTCGATAAGCGCAAGGGTCGCGGCCACGCTACCGGCAACGGCAAGACTGCCGGCCGCGGTCACAAGGGTCAGAAGGCCCGCAGCGGCGGCGGTGTCCGTATCGGCTTCGAGGGCGGCCAGATGCCTCTGGCGCGCCGCATCCCGAAGCGCGGCTTCAACAACATTTTTGCCAAGCCCCTGAACGGCGTGAACGTCTCCGTGCTCGAGAAGTTCGAGGACGGCGCTGTCGTTGACGCGCAGGCGCTGCTGGCTGCGGGCGTGCTGTCCAAGGTCAAGTACGGCGTGAAGTTCCTGGGCAAGGGCGAGGTCACTAAAAAGCTCACGGTCAAAGCCGCTGCCTTCTCCGACTCCGCAAAACAGAAGATCGAGGCGGCTGGCGGAAAGGCAGAGGTGGTTTAAGTGCTCCAGACTCTGCGTAACGCATGGAAGATCGAGGAGCTGCGCAAGAAGATCCTCTTCACGCTCGTCATCGTCCTGCTCTACCGCATTGGCAACGCCGTTCCGGTGCCCTATGTCAATGTTGCCGCACTGAAGACCTACTTCACCCAGCTCCAGAACACCGTCCTCGGCCTGTACAACGTCATGAGCGGCGGTGCGTTCTCCACGGCGACGATCTTCGCCCTGTCGATCCAGCCCTACATCAACGCCTCCATCATTATTCAGCTTCTCTGCATCGCCATCCCGGCGCTCGAGCGGCTGAGCAAGGATGAGGGCGAAGAGGGGCGCAAGAAGATCGCCTCCATCACCCGCTATGCTACGGTCGGCATCGGCCTTTTGATGGGCTTTGCCTACTATATGCTGATGAAGAACAACGGCCTGCTCTCCGCTGAGGTGCCCGCGAGCGGCTTCGGCGCTGTGGCGGTCGCCATCGTCGTGATCCTCACCTTCACCTCCGGCTCCGCGCTGATCATGTGGCTGGGCGAGCAGATCACCGAGCACGGCATCGGCAACGGTATCTCCATCATCCTCTTTGCGAGCATCGTCTCCCGCTTCCCCAACGACATCGTGACCTCCATCCGCAACATCATCTCCGGCGAGCTGAGCTGGTGGATGGCGCTGCTGGTGCTGGTGATGCTCCTCGCCATCATCGTGCTGATCGTCTACGTCAACGACGCCGAGCGCCGCATCCCGGTGCAGTACGCCAAGCGCGTCGTCGGCCGCAAGCAGTACGGCGGACAGAGCACCTACCTGCCCATGAAGGTCAACATGTCCGGCGTCATGCCCATCATCTTCGCCCAGTCCAT
Organism: Candidatus Limivicinus sp.; assembly: GCA_045546335.1. Classification (GTDB taxonomy): domain Bacteria; phylum Bacillota; class Clostridia; order Oscillospirales; family Oscillospiraceae; genus Limivicinus. Next base: position 1,709 of record JAZQCO010000104.1, read on the forward strand.
CGCCTCCCTGCCCGCGACCATCGCGGCGCTGGTCGGCGCGAAGGGCGACAACTGGTTCATGCGCCTGTTTGATACCACCTCCATCGCCTATGCGATCATCTACTTCCTGCTGATCCTCTTCTTTGCCTACTTCTACAGCACCATCCAGTTCAACCCCATCGAAGTGGCCAACAACCTGAAGAAGAACGGCGGCTTCATCCTCGGCTTCCGTCCCGGCAAGCCGACCAGCGAGTTCATCCAGAGAGTGCTGAACAAGATCACCCTCTTCGGCGCGATTTATCTCGGCATCATCGCCTGCGTGCCCATTCTCGTGGGTCACTTCTCGAATGCCAGCGCCCTGACGGGGATCTCCCTGGGCGGCACGTCCATCATCATTGCGGTCGGCGTTGCGCTGGAGACCGTGCGCGCTCTCGAGGCGCAGATGATGATGCGCAACTACAAGGGCTTCTTGTCCTGAGAGAGCAAGGAGGACACCATGAGACTCATTCTGTTGGGCGCCCCCGGCGCAGGCAAAGGAACGCAAGCGGAGATCCTCTCCAGGCTCATGGGGATCCCCACCATCTCCACAGGCAACATCCTGCGCTCGGCCATGAAAAACGGCACGCCCGTGGGGCTGGCCGCCAAGTCCTATGTGGACGCGGGCAAGCTCGTTCCGGACGAGGTCATCATCGGCATCATCCAGGAGCGGCTCGCTGAGCCCGACTGCGCCAATGGCTATATCCTCGACGGCGTGCCCCGCACGATTCCCCAGGCCGAGGCCATGGAGAAGATGGGCATTGCCATCGACTGCGCCCTCTCCATCGAGGTAGAGGACGAGGTCATTGTCGAGCGTATGTCCGGCCGCCGCACCTGCAAGGATTGCAGCACCACCTTCCACATTGTCTCCAATCCTCCCAAGGTGGAGGGCAAGTGCGACAACTGCGGCGGTGAGCTGACCATCCGCAAGGACGACGCGCCCGAGACCGTGAAGGCCCGCCTTGCCACCTACCACCGTGACACCGAGCCGCTCAAGGCGTTCTACGCCGAGCGCGGCAAGCTCAAGATGGTACAGAACCAGCCCGGCGTCGAGGCCACCACCGCGGTGATCCGCGAGGCTCTGGGTATCTAAGGTATGTCGGACACCATCACGATCAAATCCCCCAGCGAAATCGAGCTGATGCGCCAGGCCTGCAAGATCGCGGCCGGAGCGCGTTCGATGGGTCGTCAGGCTGTCAAGGACGGCATGACAACCAAGCAGATCAACAGGGCTGTGCATGAGTACATCGTCAAGAGCGGTGCCAGGCCGACGCAGTTGGGCTTTGAAGGCTTCCCGGCGGCTTCGTGCGTCTCTGTCAACGAGGAGGTCATACACGGCATCCCCGGCAAGCGGATCGTCCACAACGGCGATATCGTCTGTATTGATCTCTGCGCCACCTACAAGGGCTTTGTGGGCGACTGCGCCGGCACCTATCCGGTGGGCGAGGTGAGCGAGGAGGCCAAGCGCCTCATCGCCGTCACGCGCCAGGCCTTCTTTGAGGGCCTGCAGTTTGCCAAGCCCGGCTACCGCGTGTTCGATATCGGCGCGGCGGTGCAGGACTATGTGGAGTCTCACGGCTTCTCCGTCCTGCGCGACTACGTCGGCCACGGCATCGGCCGCGGTATGCACGAGCCGCCGGAGGTGCCCAATTACCGGCCGGAGCGGCGTTTAGGCTACAACAACCCGCGCCTGGTCAAGGGAATGACCATCTGCATCGAGCCGATGGTCACCGCGGGCGGCTGGGAGGTCGAGGTGAAGCGGGACGGCTGGACGGTCGTCACCGCCGACGGCTCCCTCGGCGCACACTATGAAAACACCATCCTGATCACCGACGGGGAACCGGAGATCCTCACGATGGCAGAGGACCTGTGACACCGACATTGACTGACTGTGGAGGAATGCAGCTTTGGCAAAAGACGACGTAATCGAACTGGAGGGCACCGTTGTTGAGGCGCTGCCCAACACCATGTTCCAGGTGGATATCGGCGGCGGCCATATCATCCTGGCGCATATTTCCGGCAAGCTGCGGATGAATTTTATCCGCATCCTGCCTGGCGACAAGGTCACGGTACAGATGTCTCCCTATGACGTCACCCGCGGCAGAATCACCTGGAGAAGCAAATAATTCCCTGCGAAACCTGTTTCGCAGCGAACTATGGACAGCAGTAGTAGGAGGTAACTACAATGAAAGTCAGACCTTCCGTGAAGCCCATGTGCGAGAAGTGCAAGATCATCAAGCGCAAGGGTAAAGTCATGGTTATCTGCGAGAACCCCAAGCACAAGCAGCGCCAGGGGTAATCGTGTAAGGGAACCTCGCCATCGCAGGGGAGGGGCTTGCCCCTCCCGCCGATACAGCGCGGGGGAACGG
>JAZQCO010000105.1:0-5157 GCA_045546335.1 Candidatus Limivicinus sp.
TGTAGCTAAGTGTTGTCTTCCTAAGACCGCTTGGCCTCCGACTTTGTTCTCCTTCGGCGAGCGGATGGATGCGCTGCTGCCGGATACGCACGACTATGTGGTGGAGCCGAAGATCGACGGTCTCTCCATGTCGCTGGAATACGAAAACGGCGTCTTTGTCCGGGGCGCGACGCGCGGTGACGGCACGACAGGTGAGGATGTGACGGCGAATCTTCGCACTGTGCGCTCGCTGCCGCTTCGCATCGAGAACGCGCCGGAGCGCCTTGTGGTGCGCGGCGAGGTGTATATGGCGAAGGCGGTGTTTGAAGAGCTCAACGCCGAGCGCGAGCTCAAGGGTGAGCCGCTGCTCGCCAATCCCCGCAACGCGGCGGCGGGCTCGATGCGCCAGCTTGACCCAAAGGTCGCGGCCTCACGCAAGCTCGATATTCTCTGCTTTAACCTCCAGTATACCTCTGGTGAGCCGTATGAGACCCACGCGCAGAGCCTGGAAGCCCTGCGTGAGATGGGCTTTCCCGTTGTGGATTCCCGCCGCTATGCGACGATCCGGGACTGCGTGGCGCGCATTCGTGAGCTCGGCGAGAGCCGGGACGCGCTCAGCTTCGATATGGACGGGGCGGTCATCAAGATCAATTCGCTCGCGCAGCGGCAGACGCTTGGCAGCACGGCCAAGGCGCCGCGCTGGGCTGTCGCCTTCAAGTATCCGCCGGAGAAGAAGGAGAGCCGCGTACTCGATATCGTAGTGCAGGTCGGCCGCACGGGTGTGCTGACCCCGAAGGTCGTAGTCGAGCCGGTGCGCCTCGCGGGGACGACGGTCTCGGCGGCGACGCTCCATAATCAGGACAACATCGACCGCCTCGATCTGCGCGTCGGGGACACCGTGCTGCTGCAAAAGGCGGGAGAGATCATCCCGGAGGTGCTCTCTGTCAATAAGGCCAAGCGTCCCGAGGGGACGGTGCCCTTTGTCCTGCCGTCTGTCTGCCCGGAGTGCGGCTCGCCGGTCGTGCGGGACGAAGACGGCGCCGCGCTGCGCTGCACGAGCCCGGAATGCCCCGCGCAGCGTCTGCGCAATCTTGTCCACTTTGCCTCCCGCGAGGCGATGGATATTGAAGGGCTCGGCATCTCCGTGTGCGAAAGTCTGATAAACGCCGGGCTGGTCGGCTCCGCCGCCGATCTGTATTCACTGGAAAAAGAGCCTGTCGCCGCACTTGAGCGCATGGGGGACAAGTCCGCAGAGAATCTCCTCAAAGCGATCGAGAAGAGTAAGGAAGCCGGGCTTGCGCGTCTGCTCTGCGCCTTCGGCATCCGTCAGGTCGGGCAGAAGGCGGCCAAGGTGCTCGCCTCGCACTTCACCGATCTTGACAGTCTTCTGGACGCGGAGGCCGAGCAGCTTACGCAGATCCCCGATATCGGCGCGATCACGGCGAACTTCATCGTCGAATGGCTCCAAAACCCGCAGTCTCGCCATCTGATCGAACGCCTGCGCGCGGCGGGCGTTGACTTTGGCAGCCACGAGGAGAAAAAAGACGACCGCTTCGCCGGGCTGACCTTCGTACTGACAGGGACGCTCTCGCACTTTACGCGGGACGAGGCGAGCGCGATCATTGAGAGCTTCGGCGGCAAGACCTCGTCCTCTGTTTCCAAAAAGACAAGCTATGTGCTGGCAGGGGAGAATGCGGGCAGCAAGCTGACCAAGGCGGAGAGCCTGGGACTTGCGATCCTGTCGGAGGCGGACTTTGCCGCAATGATCCAGTGAGGAACGGGATGAACGAAAAAAAGCACAGAATACGGCTGTGGGGCTATGGTCTGCTCTGGCTGCTGCTCATGCTGTTTATTTTCCTCATGTCCGCGAGGGACGGGGAGGAATCCTCCGATCTCAGCAGCGGCTTTCTGCACCTGCTCTTCGGCTGGCTGATCCCGCTGCTGTCGGAGAACGTCGCGGAGTTTATCATCCGCAAGGCGGCACATATGTTTGAGTTTCTCTGCCTTGCGCTGGCAAGCCTCCGCTTTTTCGCGGAGCTGCTGGAAACACATCGCCGCAGGCTGCCGCTCAGCTTCTCTGCCGCCGCCGTCTGGAGCTTTCTCTATGCCTGCTCTGACGAGTGGCACCAGCGCTTTGTCCCCGGCCGCGCCGGGCAGTTTCGCGACGTGCTGATTGATTTTTCCGGCGCGCTCCTCGGCCTGCTGCTCGCCGGTCTGCTGCTGTGGCTCTGGAAGACACGATCCCGGCGGCGCTTTCGCAACTGAGTAATAGGAGAGAGATACATGGCTCGACACCTGATTAGCAAGAGATTCAAGAAGGAACTGCGGAACCTGTTTTCGCTGCCGCGTCTGCCGCGCGTCTTTGAGTGGAAACCCCTGCCAAGGCGGCGTTTCCACTATACACGCAGCTTCAGCAAAGCGGAGCTTCTGCCGCTTGCGGCGGCGCTGCTGCTCTTCGCGGTGACAATGCTCGTTCCGGTAACTATGCTGCTGAAAACGATCGCCTACGCGGCGGCCGCTATCGTCGCGGGATATCCGTCTTTCCTGGCGCTGTTTCGCGCGCTCCCCGCGCGCAAACTGCCGGATGAAGACAGCCTCATGCTGCTCTCCGCTCTCTTTGCGTTCTTGGCGGGGCATCCTGCGGCTGGGGCGCTGATCGTGCTCTTCTGCCGGGCAGGACAGCTCGCGGAGGCGTATTTACTTGTCCGCGCAGAGCTTGGGTTGGATACGCTGAGTCAGCTGCTGCCGGAAAAGGCACACGTCGAAAAGGAGCTTGGAACGCAGGACGTGCTTCCGGAGGAGCTGCGCGAGGGCGACGTGTTTCTTGTCCGGGAGGGGGAGAGCATCCCGACAGACGGCGTGATCCTCTCCGGGAACTCGGTTCTGGATGTTTCGCCCATCGGCGGGGTTTCCGAGCAGGAGGTTTCCCCGGGGAATATGGTGCTCTCCGGGAGCATCAACCGCGGAGAGACGCTGCGTATCCGTGCAAGCGCCGCTTTCTCCGACTCCATCCTCGTCCAGCAGCTTCAGCTCATGCACGAGGCGCAGCAGGAGAAAACCGATATTGAGGAGCGGATCGAGGCGATCGCAACCTGGTTTGCCCCCGCGCTGCTGCTGCTCTCGCTCTTTGCGGGGATTGTCCTTCCGCTTGCTTCGCTGCATATGGAGGGCTTTCGCTGGGAGCCCTATCTGATGACTGCGTCGCTGCTTCTGCTTATCGCCTCGCCAAGTTCGCTGATCCTCTCTGTTCCGCTGGTTTTCCAGGGCGGCATGTACGCCGCGTTTTGCCGCGGGCTCTATCTGCGGGACAAGGTGACGCTTGAGACGCTCTATCATGTGAAGGCTGTCCTCTTTGGCAAGACCGGGACGATCACGGACGGGAGCTTTCGCGTCCTCGATGTGCATCCGGTCGGTGTCACGTCGGAGGAGCTTTTGAAGGTTGCCGCAGCAGTGGAGGGTTCCTCTCGGCATCCGCTCGCCATGGCGATCAAACATGCTGCCGGCTGGACACCGGATCAGAGCGCGGAGCTGGTTGGGGAGGAGGAGCTGCCCGGGCGCGGTGTGACAGGATATCTCGACAGCAAACAGGTTTTTGTCGGAAATGCTGCCATGCTCGAGGAGCAGGGGATCGAATGTCAGTCCCCTGACCGTGAGGGCACGCCCATCCATGTTGCTGTCGGGAGCCGCTACTGGGGCTATATTCTGCTGGCCGATACCGTGCGCGAGAGTGTCTTCGAGACGATCGAGCAGCTTCGCGGCGCCGGGGTGCATTCCGTCAGACTGATGACCGGCGATGTGCGTGGGATCAGTGTGCAGCTCGGCCGCGCGCTCAATTTTGATCATACCGTGACGGAAAAAACGCCCGAGGAAAAGCTCTCACTCATTGCTTATCTCCGGGATACGCTCGGACGCGGCGAGACGGTGGCCTATGTAGGCGATGGCTTCCATGACGCGGCGCTCTTTCGCGCAGCCGACGTCGGTATTGCCCTGAAGCCCACCGGCGAAGCGCTGGCAGAGACGGAAGCCGATGTCGTCCTGATGGACGACAGTCTGGAGCGCGTTCCTGCGGCGATCCAGCTTTCTGTTCAGCTTCGCCGCCTGATTATGGAGAACATCCTCTTCTCCTGCGGCGCCAAGCTGCTTGTACCGCTCTTCTACGCCTTTGGCTGGATCTCACTCTCAGGCGCTGCGCTGCTGACGCTGGTATTCGGGCTTGTCCCGATGCTCAACAGCCTCAGGGGCTTTCTTGCGAAGGAGCAGGTGCTCGAATGAACGTGTATGACTTTGACCAGACGATCTTTTTCCCTGACAGCTCCTACTGCTTCGTGCTCTACTGCCTGCGGCACTATCCGCGCGCTGTATTGAAGGCGCTGCCCGGTGTCGGCGTTGTCGGGATCAGGAAGCTGCTCTCGCAAGCGGATACGCGCGAGCTCAAGGAGAAGGTGTTCTCCTTTCTCCCGTATCTGGACAATGTCGAGCAGATCGTCCTCGATTTCTGGCACGAGAAGCGCGGTCAAGTCGCTGCCTGGTATCTCGAGCAGAAGCGTGACGACGATCTTATCATCTCCGCTTCACCGGAGTTTCTGTTGCGCCCGATCACGGAGGAGCTCGGTGTCAGGCTGATTGCGACGCGGATGAACCCGCAGACAGGCCGCATCACCGGGGATAACTGCCACGATGTCGCGAAGGTCTGCCGCTTTTTGAAGGAGTACCCCGGTGAGACGGTGGACAGGTTCTATTCGGATTCACTCTCCGATTCTCCCATGGCCTGGTATGCAAAGGAAGCCTGGCTCGTAAAGAACGAGAATGAACGCATCCCCTGGCCGGAGCACTGAACAGCCAAAAAGGGGCTGTCTCAAAAGTCCGAAAGAGAACGTAGGGGAGGCTATCAGCCTCCCGGCGTCATAGCCAAAATATCTGTAAAAAGTTGGGCGAATCCGCTGATTTGTGCGAATTCGCCCAACTTTTTAACTGTTTTTGCTTTCGCTGCACGGGCGGCTAAGTCGGATCGTAGCCATGTCGTTCTGTGAGCCAAGGAGTTGTAGCTAAGTGTTGTCTTCCTAAGACCGCTTGGCCTCCGACTTACTATCTGCGTCACGATCTGCTCCCGGCGCTGCACGATGCCTGGGTCATGGTGACCGCCTGACTACAAACAATACGGGGCTGTCTCAAAACGGG
>JAZQCO010000106.1:0-15826 GCA_045546335.1 Candidatus Limivicinus sp.
GCTACAGGCAAAAAATCCTAAGCCATCTTTGTCCAACTTATTTCTTCACAGTTCCTAACCATAAGAGAATCCTGGCAGATCACAACAGGTCTGCCAGGATTCTCTTATCAAGTGCCCCTTACCTGTTCAGTCCCCGCAAGGGGACTGGACAGGTGCCAGGTGCATCATCTTTTCCGGGATATGGCAGTAGCCGTCCGGGTTTTTCTCGAGGTATTTCTGGTGATACTCCTCTGCGGGGTAGAAGTTTCGCAGCGGCAGCAGCTCGGTTTGCAGCGGGACGGGGTACTTCTCCTGCTCCTGCTCGAAGCGCAGGCGCAGCCGGGGCAGCAGGGACGAGTCGGTGTAATAGATCCCCGTGCGGTACTGGATGCCCGTGTCCGACCCCTGGCGGTGATAGGCCGTCGGGTCGATGACGATGAAATAGTAGTCCAGCAGCTTTTCCAGCGGCAGCAGTGCGTCGTCAAAGTCGATGCGCACGGTCTCGGCGTGTCCGCTGCTTGCGCAGACCTCCTGATAGCTGGGGTTCGCGCTCGGGCCGTTGGCATAGCCGACCTGCGTGCCGAGGACGCCCGCAAACTGGTCGAAGAACTTCTGCGTGCCCCAGAAGCAGCCGCCCGCGAGATAAAGAGTTTGTGCAGACATGGATATCCCTCCATTATTCGGTTACTTGGAGCATACCACAACGCACACGAGAAGACAAGGATTTTCCCTCTTGCAAAACCGATACAATCTGTGTAGAATAGTCAAAGCCGCAGGGCAATACTATTAAAATGCAAAAGCGAGGAACCGGCATGGCCAAGGCAAAGGATCTTGTCATAGTGGAATCGCCTGCCAAGGCGAAAACGATAGAGAAATATCTCGGCGGGGACTATAAGGTCACCGCCTCAATGGGGCATCTGCGCGATCTGCCCAAGAGCAAGATGGGCGTGGACATCGAACACGGCTTCGAGCCCCAGTATATCCCTGTGCGGGATAAGACGGAGCTGATCAGCGAGCTGAAGAAGGCCGCCAAGAGCGCCAAAACCGTCTATCTCGCCACCGACCCTGACCGCGAGGGCGAGGCGATCTCCTGGCACCTCAAGGAGCTGCTTGAGCTGCCCGACGAGAAGGCCAAGCGCGTCACCTTCAACGAGATCACGAAGAAGGTCGTCACCGAGAGCATCCGCAGCCCCCGCGCCATCGACCAGGATCTGGTGGACGCGCAGCAGGCGCGCCGCATTCTCGACCGCATCGTGGGCTACAAGCTCTCGCCGCTGCTGTGGCGCAAGATCAAGACCGGCCTCTCCGCCGGGCGCGTGCAGTCTGTCGCGACGCGCATGGTCGTGGATCGCGAGGAGGAGATCCGCGCCTTCCAGAGCGAGGAGTACTGGCTGCTCGACGCGCTGCTCCGGCGCGGCGAGGAAGGGCGCTTCACCGCGCGCTTCTACGGCAAGGGCGATAAGAAGCAGGAGCTTCACAGCGAGGACGAGGTCAAGGCTGTCATCAGCGAGACCGAGAAGTCGCCCTTCACCGTCTCCAAGGTCAAGCGCGGCGAGAAGCAGCGCAGCCCCGCGCCCCCCTTCATCACCTCCACCTTACAGCAGGAGGCCTCGCGCCGCCTCGGCATGACCCCGCGGCGCACCATGTCCATCGCCCAGCAGCTCTATGAGGGCGTGGAGATCAGCGGCCTTGGCAGCGTCGGTCTCATCACCTATATGCGTACCGACTCCCTGCGCCTGTCAGAGGAGGCGCTCGCCGCCGCGCGCAGCTATATCGTGGAGCACTACGGCCCGTCCTTCTATCCGGGCAGCCCCCGGCGCTATAAGACCAAGGCCGGCGCGCAGGACGCGCATGAGGCCATCCGCCCCACGGACGTGAACCTCTCGCCCGAGCGCGTGCGCAAGGATCTGACGCAGGAGCAGTACCGGCTCTACCGCCTGATCTGGGGGCGCTTCACCGCCTGCCAGATGGCCAACGCCGTCTATGACAACGTCGCCGTGGACGTGCAGAGCGCGGGCTATACCTTCCGCGCCAACTACTCCGAGCTCAAGTTCCCCGGCTACACCGCCGTCTACGAGGAGGCGAAGGACGAGGAGAGCGACGAGCTGAAAAATCCCCTGCCCTCGCTCGCCGAGGGCGAGGTGCTGGGGCTGGAGAAGATGCAGTCCGAGCAGCAGTTCACCCAGCCGCCCGCCCGCTATACCGAGGCGACGCTGATCCGCGCCATGGAGGAGAAGGGCATCGGCCGCCCGTCCACCTACGCGCCGACGATCTCCACCATCACCGCGCACGACTATGTCATCAAGGAGGGCAAGTACCTGCGCCCCACGCCGCTCGGCGAGGTGGTGACGGGGCTGATGAAGGAGCGCTTCGCGGATATCGTGGATCTGCGCTTCACCAACCACATGGAGTCCGAGCTTGACGAGATCGAGGCGGGCAAGGCCAAGTGGCGCGACGTGCTGCAGGAGTTCTACACCGGCTTCGATCAGGAGCTGAGCCAGGCGGAAAAGGAGCTCGACGGTGTGCGCATCAAGGTGCCCGACGTGCTCTCGGACGAATACTGCGAGGTCTGCGGACGGCAGATGGTCGTGAAGAAGGGCAAGTTCGGTCACTTCCTGGCCTGCCCCGGCTTCCCGGAGTGCACCTTCACCAAGCCCATCGTGGTCGAGATGCCCGGCAAGTGCCCCAAGTGCGGCAGCCGCATCCTCAAGCGCACCTCGAAGAAGGGCTATGTCTTCTACGCCTGCGAGCGCGGCACCGACTGCGGCTTCATCACCTGGGACGTGCCGACGAAGGACTATTGCCCGAGCTGCGGCAAGACGATGTTCAAGAAGTCCGGCCGCGGCGCGCTCAAGCCCTTCTGCATCAACGAGGAGTGCCCGAACTTCCTGCCCGAGGACAAGCGCGGCTACAAGAGAAAGACCGCCGCCAAAACGGAGGACGCGGAGGCGAAGACCACGGAGAAGCCCGCGGACGAGAAGCCCGCCGCCAAAACGACAAAGAAGACGTCGGCGAAGACGACCGCAAAGAAAACAACGACGAAGAAGACAACGGCGACGAAGAAAACGGCGAAGAAGAAAGCCGATCAGGAAACGACATGAACAAGGTAACGGTATTGGGCGCGGGGCTCGCCGGGAGCGAGTGCGCCTGGCAGCTTGCGCGGCGCGGCATCCCCGTGCGCCTCGTGGAGATGAAGCCGGGGAAGATGACCCCGGCGCACACCTCGCCGTATTTTGCGGAGCTGGTGTGCTCCAACTCCCTGCGCTCTGACGAGCTGACGAACGCGGTGGGGCTGCTCAAGGAGGAGATGCGCCGCCTCGATTCGCTCATCCTGCGCGCGGCGGATCAAAACCGCGTCGCCGCCGGCGGCGCGCTCGCGGTGGATCGCGTGGGCTTTGCCCGCACCGTCACCGAGACGCTGCGCGGACAGGAGAACATCGAGCTGGTCTCCGCCGAGGCAAGTGAGATCCCCGAGGGCGAGGTCGTGATCGCGACAGGCCCCCTCACGAGCGACGCGCTTGCGGACAAGATCGCCGCCCTCTGCCCGGAGAGCGACCTGCATTTCTATGATGCGGTCGCGCCCATCGTCACGCTCGAGAGCGTGGATATGGAGAGCGCCTTTTTCGCCTCGCGCTACGACAAGGGCACGGCGGACTATGTGAACTGCCCCATGACGAAGGAGGAGTATCTCGCCTTCGTGCAGGAGCTCGTCACAGCGAAGGAGGCGGAGGTGCACGGCTTCGACGACGGCGGCGTGTTCGAGGGCTGTATGCCCGTCGAGGTCATGGCGCGCCGCGGCGTGGACACGCTGCGCTACGGACCGCTCAAGCCGGTGGGACTGCGCGACCCGCGCACGGGGAAGGAAAACTACGCCGTCGTGCAGCTTCGGCGCGACAACGCCGACGGGACGCTGTATAACCTCGTGGGCTTCCAGACCCACCTGACCTGGGGGGAGCAGCGGCGGGTGTTCTCGATGATCCCGGCGCTCAGAAACGCGGAGTTTGTGCGCTATGGCGTCATGCACCGCAACACCTATCTGAACTCCCCCACGCTCCTCGACCGCTACTACCGCCTGCGCTCCGAGCCGCGCCTCTCCTTTGCCGGGCAGATGACCGGCGTGGAGGGCTATGTGGAGTCGGCGGCCTCGGGGCTGCTGGTCGGTGTGGAGACGGCGGCGCGCGTGCTGGGGCTTCCGGCGGCGGACTTCCCGCAGGAGACCGCCATCGGCGCGCTGGGGCTGTACATCTCCGGCGGGAGCGTGGGCGATTTCCAGCCCATGAACATCAATTTCGGCATCATCACGCCGCTCGACCGCCGCGTCAAGGGCAAGAGAAATAAAAACGCGGAGATCTCCCGCCGCTCGCTGGAGATCCTCGATGGCCTCAAACAGGACAGGGAGGTACTGAGAAAGTGAAAATCATCGTAGATGCCATGGGCGGCGACAACGCGCCGGAGGAGATCGTCAAGGGCGCGGTGCGCGCACGGCGCGAGCTCGGCGTGGAGATCGAGCTCGTGGGACGCAAAGAGGACGTGGAGCGCTGCCTTGCCGCCGAGGGATGCACGGATATCCCGGTCGTGGACGCGCGCGAGATCGTCACGATGGAGGACGATCCGAGCACCGCGACGCGGCGGAAGAAGGATTCCTCCATGACCGTCGGCCTGAACCGCCTGCGCGACGGGGAGGCGGACGCGATGGTCTCCGCAGGGAGCACCGGGGCGCTGCTCACGGGCGCGACGCTGATCGTCAAGCGCATCCGCGGCATCCGCCGCGCGGCGATGGCGCCGGTGCTGCCCGCGGGCGAGCACGGTGTCATGCTCATCGACTGCGGCGCGACTGTGGAGTGTACCCCGGAGTACCTGCTGCAATTTGCCTACATGGGCAGCTTCTACGCCAAAAAGATCATGGGCTGCCCCGAGCCGCGCGTGGGGCTTCTCAACGTCGGCACCGAGGACACGAAGGGCGACGAGCTGCGGCATGAGGCGTTCAGGCTCCTCAAGGAGGCGGACGCGGAGGGGCGCATCCGCTTTATCGGCAACGTCGAGGGCACGGGCGTCTTCAGCGGCAATGTGGACGTGGTGGTGTCCGACGGCTTCACCGGCAACGTCCTGCTCAAGACCTGCGAGGGTGTGATCAAGTACATGATGAAATCGCTCAAGGGCGTTTTCTATGCCAGTACCAAGAATAAGCTCGCCGCCGCCGTCATCAAGAAGGATCTCAAGGCGATGGCGAAGTCCATGGATCCCAACGAGGTCGGCGGCACGGCGCTGATCGGCGTGTCGAAGCCCGTGGTGAAGGCGCACGGCTCCTCCAACGCGGACAGCATCTTCGCCGCCATCCGCCAGGCAAAGATCTTTGTCGAGGCCGGGGTCGTGGACGATATCCGCGCCAATATCGAATACATGAAGTTAAAGACGGAAAACGATGGATAAGCTGGAAGAGAGAATCGGATACCATTTCCATAACCGCGCCCTGCTGCTCTCGGCGCTGACGCACAGCTCCTTTGCCAACGAGCGGCACAGCGACGGTCTGCCCTGCTATGAGCGGCTGGAGTTCCTGGGCGACTCGATCCTGGGCGTGACGACGGCGGAGTTTCTCTACCGCCACGAGCCGCCGCTTCCGGAGGGGACGATGACCCGGCTGCGCGCCGAGCTCGTCTGTGAGCAGGCGCTGCACCGCGTCGCGCTCGCGCTGAATCTGCCCCCCTATATGCGCCTCGGGCGCGGGGAGGAGCGCAGCGGCGGGCGGCAGCGCACCTCGGTGCTGGCGGATATGGTGGAGGCGATCATCGCCGCGCTCTATCTCGACGCCGGGATGGAGGAGGCGCGGCGCTTCGTGCTTGAGAAGGTGCTCAAGGACGCGGAGATCAGCGAGGAGCACCGCAGCAAGGACTACAAGACGGAGCTGCAGGAGATCGTGCAGATGAAGCCGAACCAGCCCATTGTGTATGAGCTGACAGGCGAGAGCGGCCCGGATCACAACAAGATCTTCACCTTCCGCGTGAGCATCAACGGCGTTCCGGCGGGGGAGGGCAGCGGCCGCACGAAGAAGGAGGCCGAGCAGCAGGCCGCGCGCAAGGCGCTCGAGCACATCGCGCCATGAGCGCACGCGCCTGTATCCTGCCCGTTTTTGTGCCGCATCTCGGCTGCCCGTATGCCTGCGTGTTCTGCAACCAGCGGCGCATCAGCGGCGAGACGCGCCCGGCGAGCGCCGGGGACGTGCGCCGCGCGCTCGAGACCGCCGCCCTGCCCTCCGGGGTGGAGCGGCAGCTTGCGTTCTACGGGGGCAGCTTCACGGCGATCCCCGCGGCGCAGCAGGAAGCGCTGCTTGCGGCCGCGCAGGAGGGGATAGAGCGTGGGCAGATCGACACGATCCGCCTCTCCACGCGCCCCGATGCCATCGACGAGGCGGTGCTGGAGCGTCTGCGGCGCTATGGCGTTTCGACGGTCGAGCTCGGCGCGCAGTCGATGGACGAGCGGGTGCTGCGCCTTGCAGGGCGCGGGCACACGGCGGAGGACGTGCGAGGCGCGTCGAGGCGGATCCGGGAGGCGGGCCTCTCCCTGGTGCTGCAAATGATGACCGGGCTTCCCGGCGACAGCGACGAGTGTGCGGAGTATACTGCGCGGGAGCTGATCGCCCTGCGCCCGGACGGCGTGAGGATCTACCCCACGGTGATCGTGCGGGACACGGCGCTGTACGAGCTGTGGCGCGCGGGGGAGTACCGCGAGCATACGGTGGAGGACGCGGTGCGCGTCTGTGCGCGGCTCCTCCCGCTCTTTGAGGCGGCGGAGATCCCCGTGCTGCGCCTGGGGCTGAACCCGACCGACGAGCTCTCCGGCGGCGGCGCGGTCGCCGGGGCGTATCACCCGGCGCTCGGGGAGCTGGTGCGCAGCAGGGTGCTGCGAAACCGCGCCGAGGCGCTGCTGGAGGGAACCGAAGCCCGCAGCCGCGTGACGCTTTTCGTGAACGAGCGCGCGCTCTCGCAGATGATCGGGCAGCACCGCTGCAATATCGACTATTTACAACAGCGCTTCTCGCTTGCGGCGCTGACGGTGCAGGCCGCGCCGCTTGCAGAAGGAGAAATAACAACAGAGAAAGAGGGAAAACAATGAGCTATCGTGTTCTGATTCTCAACGGCAGCCCACACGCGAAGGGTTGCACCGCCCGCGCGCTCGAGGAGGCGGCCAAGACCCTGAACGCCGACGGCATCGAGACGGAGATCGTCCATGTCGGCGCTGACGCGGTACACGGCTGCATCTCCTGCAACTACTGCGATTCCCACGACGGCTGCGTCTTCACCAAGGACAAGGTCAACGAGGTCGCGAAGAAGTTCGAGGCGGCGGACGGCCTGATCGTCGGCAGCCCCGTCTACTACGGCTCGCCAAACGGGACGCTCCTGAGCTTCCTCGACCGGCTCTTCTACAGCACGGGCTTCTCCAAGCACATGAAGGTCGGCGCGGCGGTCGTGAGCTGTCGGCGCGGCGGCAACACCGCGTCCTTCGATGTGCTCAACAAGTATTTCAGCATCTCCGGTATGCCCATCGCCACCAGCAGCTACTGGAACCAGGTGCACGGCTTCACCGCCGAGGACGTGGAGAAGGATCTCGAGGGTCTGCAGACCATGCGAAACCTCGCCCACAGCATGGCATTCCTCATCAAGGCCATCGCCGCGCAGAAGGAGAGCAGCGGCCTGCCCGCCTGGGAAAAAGGCTGCTTCACCAGCTTCCCCGACGGGAAATGAGTTAACGGGATGGTACATCGACGTACCATCCCGTTATTCATAGCCGTATCTCCGGCCTGTTCTCGCGCAGCCACGCGGCGGCGGCGCGCAGGATCGGCAGCTCGCGCTGTGCGATCAGCCGCCCGAGGCGGGAGTCACAGCGCAGGGCATATTCCCGCTCCGCCTCCGCGCAGCGCAGACGCAGCGGCGCGAGATGAAAGCGCTCGCGCTCGTCCTCGGTGAGCTGTCTGTCCCTGAAGGCGCGCACTTCGCAGAGAAAATAGTGGTTGAGGTTGTGGCGGCGGATGAGGTTATACGCATCGCTCACCACCCCGAGCGCGCAGACTAGCTCCGTCTCCGCGCCGAGCTCCTCACGCAGCTCGCGGCGGATCGCCGCCTCCAGCGCCTCTCCCGGCTCCACGCCGCCGCCGGAGGTCTCGATCAGCGTCGCGGGGCCAAATTCATCCTCCCGCACCGCGCGCACGAAGTACAGCCAGCCCTCCCTGTCAAATACGATCGCCCGCGCGATCAGCCTGTCGTGATCCAGCCCCTCGTATGGCCACTCCCGATCCTGCAGCTCCAGGTGCAGCATCCGCTCAGCTCCTTTCCGTTTTGCCGACAGTGTAGCACAGGCGGGCAGACAGGGCAAGCCATTTCGCGAAATGGTGCGGAAATTTCTTGCAATACAGCGGAAGGTATGCTAGAATTCTTTGTCAGGGTTTCACCTTTAGTATGGAAAACCCGAAGCACAAGGAATAAGGATAGTATATGTACCTGAAAGCATTGGAGATTCAGGGCTTCAAGTCCTTTGCGGACAAGACCCGTCTCACCTTTGAAAAAGATATCACGGCCATCGTCGGCCCCAACGGCTCCGGCAAGTCGAACCTCTCCGACGCGATCCTCTGGGTCACGGGCGAGCAGCGCAGCAAGGCGCTGCGCGGCAGCAAGATGGAGGATGTGATCTTCGGCGGCACCGAGAAGCGCAGCCCTCTGGGCTTTGCGCAGGTGTCGCTCGTGATCGACAACAGCGAGCATATCTTCGACTCGGAGAGCCAGGAGATCATGCTGACCCGCCGCTACTACCGCAGCGGCGAGAGCGAGTATTTCATCAACCGCGAGGCCGTGCGCCTCAAGGACATCCACTCCCTGCTGATGGATACCGGCCTCGGGCGCGACGGCTATTCGATCATCGGCCAGGGGCGTATCGCCGAGATCGTCTCGACCAAATCGACCGACCGGCGCGAGGTCTTCGAGGAGGCCGCCGGCATCTCCCGCTTCCGCTACCGGAAGGAGGAGGCCGAGCGCAAGCTCGAAAAGACCGAGGAGAACCTGCTGCGCATCAACGACAAGATCGAGGAGCTGGAGCTGCAGGTCGGCCCGCTCAAGAAGCAGTCGGAGACCGCGCGGCGCTATCTCGCGCTGCGCGACGAGCTGAAGGTGCGCGAAATCTCCGCGAGCATGGCGACGCTCGACCGGCTGCACGCACAGGCCGAGAGCATCCGCCAGGAGTACGAGCAGGCGACGCGCAGCCTCGAGAAGGCCAAGAGCGACCTGGAGGCACTCTATGCCTCCTCGGGCAGCATCACCGAGCGGATGCACCAGAAGGACGTGGAGAGCGAACAGGCGCGCGAGCGGCTGCGCGCGGCGGAGGCCGCGGCGGCGGACTGCGATGCGCAGACGGCGGTGCTGCGCGCGAACGTGGAGAGCCAGGAGCAGAGCAGGACGCGGCTGCTGCACGATATCGAGGATCAGGAGAGCCGCGCGGCGGAAATCCGCTCGAATATTGCAAGCGGCGAGCAGCGCCTGGGAGAGCTCAAAAGCGAGCTGAAGAAGCTCGAGCAGGAGACCCAGCAGAACAACAACGTCCTGGACGGCTGCCGTCTGCGGCTGCAAAACCGCGAGCGGCTGGTCAAGGAGCTGGGGGACAGGGCGACCTCCCTGCAGGTGGAGCTGAGAAGCGTGGATGGGCGCATCCGGATGCTCAGCGAGATGGAGAAGGACTTCGAGGGCTACTCCCGCGCGGTCAAGACCGTCATGCGCGAGAGCGAGCGCGGCAATCTGCGCGGCGTACACGGCCCGGTGGCAAACCTCATCCGCGCCGACGAGGAGTGCGCCCTCGCCATCGAGACCGCGCTCGGCGCTGCGGCGCAGAACATTGTGATCGACAGCCAGAACGATGGCCGCACCGCCATCGAGCTGTTAAAGCGCCTCGATTCCGGGCGCGCGACCTTCCTGCCCGTGGACACGATCCGCGGCACGGTGATGCGCGACGCGCCGGAAAACGACCCCGGCTTCGTGGGCGTGGCGTATGACCTCGTGCGTTTCGATGCGCGCTATGAGCAGATCGTGGCGAACCTCCTCGGGCGCACGGTCGTCGCCGAGACGCTTGGGGACGCCGTGCGGATGTCCAAGCGCAGCGGCAACCGTCTGCGCATCGTGACGCTCGACGGGCAGCTCATCAACGCCGGCGGCTCTATGACCGGCGGCAGCAGCGCGAAGGGTACCGGCATCCTCTCGCGTGCCAATGAGCTGGACAAGCTCAGAAAACAGCGGGAGAAGATGGCGGAGTCGGAGCAGAAATGCACCGCCGATCTCGAAAAGGCGCGCTCAAACCAGGCGGCCGCCCGCTATCAGCTCGACATGGCGCTGGAGGATCAGACCGAGCTGCGCAGCCGCACGGCGAGCTTTGAGAGCGAGCAGCGCACGACGGAGAACACCCTGCGCCAGTTCAGCCTCCTGCTCGAGAGCTTGACTGGCGACAGCGAGGCGCGGCAGCAGGCCGTCGAGGCGGCGGAGCGCCTGATCGCCGACTTGCAGGAGCGCGTGAAGGCGCAGGAGACAAGGCAGCAGGAAAACCGCGAACGGATCGAGGCGGTCAAGGCCGAGATCGCAGAGCTCGCGAGGCTGCGCCTGGAGCTTGAGAGCAAGCGCACGCGCGCGGAGAAGGAGGCGCAGAGCCGCAACGCCGAAATCCTTGATCTCGAGCGCGTGAGCGCGCGCATCGAGCAGAAGAAGCTCTCCGCCGAGATGGAGGAGAAGCAGATCCTCGACCGGCTCTGGGAAAACTACGAGCTGAGCTTCAGCGCGGCGGAGGCGCTGCGCCAGCCGGTTGAGAACATTCAGAAGGAAAACAAGGCCATATCCGAGCTGAAACGGCAGATTTCATCCCTCGGCACGCCGAACCTCGGCGCCATCGAGGAGTATGAGCGCGTGAATAGCCGCTATGGCTTTATGACCGAGCAGCGCGACGACGTGGAGAAGGCCAAACGCGAGCTGCTCGATGTGATCCGGGATATCACCGGAGAGATGGAGAGCGTGTTCCTCACGCAGTTCAAGGCAATCGACGCGGCCTTCCGCGAGACCTTCCTGGAGCTCTTCGGCGGCGGGCGCGCGGCGCTCGTGCTCGAGGACGAGTCAAGGGTGCTCGAGTGCGGCATCGAGATCAAGGCGCAGCCGCCCGGCAAGGCGCTCTCGTCGATCAGCCTCATGTCCGGCGGCGAGATGGCCTTCGTCGCCACCGCGCTCTACTTTGCGATTTTGAAGGTGCGGCCGACGCCGTTTTGCGTCATGGACGAGATCGAGGCCGCGCTGGACGAGGCCAACGTCGCCCGCTACGCCTCCTATATGCGCCGCATGGCGGGTCGGACGCAGTTTCTGGTCATCACGCACCGGCGCGGCACCATGGAGGAGGCCGACATGCTCTACGGCGTGACCATGCAGGAAAAGGGTGTCTCGACGGTGCTGTCGCTGGACCTCGAGGCCGCCCAGAAAACGATTGAGGAGTAGTACCTGTTCACCCCCTGTAAGGGGACTGAACAGGAAAGGAAAACTTGCGCTTATCGCACACGGCGCACGGGAGACGCGCCGGGTTTGGTCGGCGCAAGGCCTCGCACAGCTCGGCTTACGGTGTTTTTGAAGCGGCAAAGCTGCCTCAAAAACGGATTTGATTTTGTTTGCCGCCTTCCGAGGCGGCAAATCAGAGGGGAGTTCCCCTCTGAACGCCCCCTGAAGCCGCGTGAAACTGAATCATTCGAGGAGTAAAGGGATAAGATGGGCTTTTTTGATAAACTGTTTTCGGGTCTGAGCAAGACGCGCAGCCGCATGGAGGATCTCGAGGAGCTGTTCCAGGGCTACGCGCCGGACAGCGAGGATTTCTACGACGAGCTGGAGGAGCTGCTGGTGCTCTCGGATGTGGGCGCGGCGACCGCAGAGCGCGTCGTGTACCTGATGCGCAAAAAAACCTGGGAGGATCGCTTCCGCAAGGGCGACGAGGCGCGCCGCGGGCTGATCCAGGTGCTCACGAAGCTCCTGGACGCGGGCGACACCGCGCTCAAGCTCGACACCAAGCCCGCCGTGATCCTCATGGTGGGCGTCAACGGCGTCGGCAAGACGACCACCATCGGTAAGCTCGCCCACCAGTTCAAGCAGCAGGGCAAGAAGGTCATGCTCGTCGCGGGCGACACCTTCCGCGCCGCCGCCGCCGAGCAGCTCGGCATCTGGGCGGAGCGCGCGGGCGTGGATATCGTGCGGCACGAGGAGGGGAGCGACCCCGCCGCCGTGGTGTTCGACGGCCTGAGCGCCGCGAAGGCGCGCGGCAGCGATATCGTCATCATCGACACCGCCGGGCGGCTGCACAACAAGGCCAATCTGATGAACGAGCTTGCGAAGATCCGCCGCATCATCGACCGCGAGCTGCCCGAGGCGGACGTGGAGACCCTGATGGTGCTCGATGCGACCACCGGGCAGAACGGTCTGCTGCAGGCCAAGCAGTTTCTGGAGACCGCCGGGCTCACCGGCATCGTGCTGACCAAGCTCGACGGCACCGCCAAGGGCGGCATCGTCTTCGCCATCGCCAATGAATTGCAGCTTCCGGTGAAGTACGTCGGCGTGGGCGAAGGCATCGACGATCTGATCCCCTTCAATCCTGAAAACTTCGTCACCGCCCTGTTCAAACGCTAAAGGAGAAGTGCAGTATGCCAATCACCAGTAAACAGCGCGCCCAGCTCCGGGGGCTTGCCGCCGCGGAGGATACCATCATCCAGGTCGGCAAGGGCGGCGTCACCGAGAACGTGATCGCCTCCGTGAGCGCTGCGCTCAAGGCGCGCGAGCTTGTCAAGGGGCGCGTGCTCGAAAACTCCATGCTGACCGCCCGCGAGGCCTGCGAGGCGCTGGCCGAGGCCTGCAAGGCCGAACAGGTGCAGGTCATCGGCACCAAGTTCGTTCTATACAAGCGCAATGAGAAGCAGCCGCGCATCGTGCTCGTAAAGGATCGGAAGAAGACATGAGACTTGCCATCTTCGGCGGCAGCTTCGACCCGCCGCATTTAGGGCACCGCGAGGCCGCGCAGATCGTGAGCGAGGAGCTGCACCCGGATCGGATCCTCCTGATCCCCGCGAGTACCTCCCCCTTCAAAACCGAACGCGAGGACGCGCCCACTCCCGAGGAGCGTCTGGCGCTCTGCCGCCTCGCCTTCGCGGATATTCCGGGGCTGGAGGTCTCGGATATCGAGATACGCCGCGGGGGGAAGAGCTACACGGCGGATACCGTGGCGCTGCTGCGCGAGCAGTTCCCCGACGATGAGCTGATCCTTGTCGCGGGCGCCGACGTGCTGCGCGACTTTGAGCGCTGGTACCAGTTCGAGTACCTCTTCGAGCAGTGTACCTTCGCCGTGCTCGAGCGCGAGGAGATCGAAGCCTTCGATCTGCGCGAGACGATACGCGCCTATGAGGAGAAGTACGGCGCGCGCATCACGCTGCTGCGCCACACGCCCGATCCGATGAGCTCCTCGGATATCCGCGAGCGTCTGCGTCTGCGCCTGCGCGCGGGGCTGCTGGATGAGAGGGTGTACGGCGAGATCATCCGCCACGGCTGGTACGGCGCGCTGCCTGAGCTGAGCTGGCTGCGCGAGCAGGCCTACGCGCTGCTCGATCCCAAGCGCATCGCCCACGTCGTCGGCTGCGAGAGTGAGGCGGTGATGCTCGCCAAGACCTGGGGCGAGGATCCGGACAAGGCCGCCACCGCCGGAATTTTGCACGATATCACCAAGCGCTTTCGCGGCAAAGAGCAGTTGCAGCTTTGCCGGGAATATGGTATTGTGATAGACGAGGAGCAGGCGCGCAGCCCCGATGTGCTCCACGCGCTGACCGGCGCGCATCTGGCGCGCGAGCGCTTCCATGTGGACGAGGAGATCTACAGCGCCATCCGCTGGCACACCACCGGCAAGCCCGACATGACGCGCCTCGAGAAGATCCTGTACCTGGCCGACTTCATCGAGCCGACGCGGGATTTTCCCGGCCTCGACGAGCTGCGCGCGCTCGCCTACCGCGACCTGAACGCGGCGATGGCACTGGCGCTGTCCCTGTGCCTGGGAAACCTCCGGCGCAACGGGCAGGAGATCGTCCCCGATACGCTCGAAGCCTATCATTGGTACTGCGAAGCAAGAGACTGAGCCGACACAGCCGTGTCGAGAATATAAGGAGGTATAGCCATGACATTGACACCCGAACAGATCGCCGCCATTGCCGCCAAGGCGCTGGAGGAGAAGAAGGCCAAGGATCTGAAGATCCTTAAAACCGTGGAGCAGACCGTGCTGGCCGACTATTTTGTCATTTGCAGCGGCAGCACCGCCCCGCACATCAAGGCGCTGGTGGACGAGGTGGACAGGGAGCTGTCCGAGGCCGGAGAGCCGCCGATCCGCCGCGAGGGGCTGCGCTCGGATATCTGGGTGCTGATGGACTTCGGCAGCGTGATCGTTCACGTCTTCACCGAAGAAGCCCGCAAGTTCTACAACCTTGAACGCCTCTGGAGCGACGCGGAGGAGGTGTCCCTCTCAGACCTTACAGGGGTAGCTGACAGCAATCTTTGAGAGGGAGAATGAAAAAGCATGAAATACGATTTCGCACGCATTGAGAAAAAATGGCAGGACAAGTGGGAGGAGACCAAGCCCTACGCCGCTGTCACCGGCAGTCCCAAGCCCAAGTTCTACGGGCTCATTGAGTTCCCGTACCCGAGCGCGGCGGGGCTGCACGTCGGGCATCCGCGCCCCTTCACCGCCATCGACATCGTCTCGCGCAAAAAGCGCATGGAGGGCTACAACGTCCTCTTCCCCATCGGCTATGACGCCTTCGGCCTGCCGACGGAGAACTTCGCCATCAAGAACCACGTCCACCCCGCCATCGTCACCAGGCAGAACATCGAGAACTTTACCCGTCAGCTCAAGATGCTCGGCTACGGCTTTGACTGGGATCGCTGTGTCGATACCACCGACCCCAAGTACTACAAGTGGACACAGTGGATCTTTTTACAGATGTTCAAGAAGGGGCTGGCCTACAAGACCACCATGCCCATCAACTGGTGCACGAGCTGCAAGTGCGGCCTTGCCAACGAAGAGGTCGTGGAGGGCGTGTGCGAGCGTTGCGGCTCGCCCGTCATCCGCAAGGAGAAGAGCCAGTGGATGCTGCGCATCACCCAGTACGCCGACCGCCTGATCGACGATCTGGATGATCTCGACTTCATCGAGCGCGTCAAGGTGCAGCAGAAAAACTGGATCGGCCGCTCCACCGGCTGCGAGGTCACGTTCAAGACCAACACCCCGGACAGCATCACCGTCTACATAACTGAAAAGGAATCTGGAGATCCTGGAGAAGAGAGATGGATGAACTTTTTAAAGGATATGTGCCAACTAAAAATAAAAAGTGCACTATGGGATTTCGTAATGCTACACCGGACGATCTTCTCCGGATCGAGCAGGTACAGCACAGACCTGAGTATGCCGGGATCCTGGCAGATGATATCATCATGATCGATATAGACGATGCAGAGCAGTCAGAGATCCTGATGACCATAGTGGACGATCTCGGGCTGGCCTGCAGGGTCCATGAAACCACAAGGGGAAAACACTTTTTCTTCCGGAACATCCGGGAGGACGGTGAATACTTTGTGGAGAGCTGCAAGAACCACACAGCCATAGCCTGTGGTCTTGAGGCAGACATCAAGCTCGGATGCAGGAACAGCTACTCAGTACTGAAGTATGATGGGAAAGTCCGAAAGATCATATACGACAAGGATCCCGAAGCGGACTATGATCCGCTTCCAACGTGGCTCCTTCCGGTCAAGGCCAAGCAGAAATT
>JAZQCO010000107.1:0-8423 GCA_045546335.1 Candidatus Limivicinus sp.
TTGCACAGTTCAGACGGTTCAAAAGGATGCGGATTGCCACACCGCTTTTTGCCTTGGCAAAAATGCAGACATCGGTCACTGGTTCGCAATGACGGAAATCGGGCGTTTTCTTTCATAAATCGGTCGTGACTGAATAGTTACGTGAAGTCTTAGTTATTATTGCCTGCTGCGATTTGCCGGGAGCTTTTTCACAGCCCCTTCCGGAAACGGCACCACGATGGGTACGCCGCGGTGTTCGATGAGATCGGCGCGCATTTGGTAGACGGCCTCGATGCTCTCCGGCGTCAGGCTCTCGGCGAACACGCCGCCGCCGCGCAGCAGCAGGAAGCGGTCGCAGTAGCGCAGGGCGAGGTTCAGATCGTGCAGCACCGTCAGCACGCCAAGCTCCCGTTCCCGCGCGAGGCGGCGTATAAGGCGCAGCACCTCATGCTGATTGCGCGGATCGAGGCTTGCGGTCGGCTCGTCGAGCAGCAGCAGGCGCGGCTGCTGCGCGAGGGCGCGGGCGAGCAGCACCTTCTGCCTCTCGCCGCCGGAGAGCCGCGAGAGCGGACGCAGGGCGAGTGAAGAGAGCCCAAGCTGCTTGAGCAGCGAGGTCACGAGCGCGCGGTCGCGCTCTGTCGCCTCCCAGCGGATATAGGGGCGCCGCCCGAGCAGCACGGTGTCGAAGACCGTGAGCTCGCCGGGGCGCTCGTTTTGCGCCACATAGGCGATCTCCCGCGCGAGCTGCCGCCTCGGGAGCGCGGACACGTCGCGCCCGTCGAGCAGCACCTCGCCGCGCTGCGGGCGCAGGATGCGGTCGATGCACTTGAGCAGCGTACTCTTGCCCGCGCCGTTGTTGCCCAGCACCGCGCAGCACTCCCCGCCGCGCAGCGTGAAGGAGATATCCCGCAGCACGGGGGTGCTTTTGTCATAGGAAAAGGAGAGGTTTTTGACTTCAATCATAGTCCCGCCCTCCCCGAAACAGCAGCACCAGAAACGCCGGCCCCCCGAGAAAGGACATGATCGCCCCGACGGGCAGGATCACCGGCTGCAAGATCAGCTTCGCCGCGCCGTCGGCGAGCAGGAGCAGCAGCGCGCCGCAGAGCGCGGAGCCGGGGATCAGATAACGCTGGTCGCCCCCGACGAAAAAGCGCATCAGATGCGGCGCGATCAGCCCGACAAAGCCGATCGTGCCCGCAAAGGACACGGCCGCCGCCGCCGCGAGTGAGCAGACCGCCATGCTCAGCAGCATCAGGCGCTCGGCGTCGATACCGAGGCTGCGGGCGGTGTCGTGCCCGGCCTCCATGGCGGAGTAGTTCCAGCGGTTGAGATAGAAAAAGGCAAAGCAGAGCGCAAAAATCACCGCGAGAACACGCAGGTCGCGCCAGCCGACGTTTCCGAGATTGCCAAACGTCCAGAACACCACCGCGCCGAGGGCGCTCTCGTCGGCAAAATATTGCAGCAGCGTGCTGCCCCCGGCGAACATGGCGCTGAGCGCCGTTCCCGCGAGGATCAGCCCGCCCGGCCCGATCCCACGCCGCAGCCGCGCCACGGCGAGGATCAGCAGCGACGAGAGCGAGCCGCACACGAAGGCGCAGAGCGTGACGGTAACGGGGCTCGAGACGGAGACGCTGCCGCTCGAGAGCGAGCTTGTGACGCTGCCGCCGCCGAAGACGAGGATCCCCAGCGCCGCGCCGAAGGCCGCGCCCTGCGACACGCCGAGCGTCGAGGCGGAGGCGAGGGGGTTGCGCAGCACGCACTGCATCACCGCGCCCGAGGAGGCGAGGATCGCCCCGATCACGATGGCGGAGAGCGCGCGGGGCAGGCGGATGTTCATGACCGCCGTGACCTGCCGCGCTTCCGCTCTGCCGAGAAAGACGCGCAGGATATCGCCGGCACCGAGGCGCAGCGTCCCGATGCCGAGATACAGAACCGAGACAAGCAGCACGGCGAGCAGCGCCAGAAACAGCGCTGCCCGTTTGCGCGCGGTATGCTGCTCATAGCGCTGCAAAGCGTCTGACGGATGCTGCACGGGCGTCTCCTTAGTCCAGTAATGCCTTGCCGTAGCCAAGCCCGGCCTCGTTGAGTAAATCAAGATAGCCCTCGTGTCCGAGAAAGAAGGAGAAAATCTCCTCTGCCTTCGCCTCAAACTCCACGTCCGCGAAGGCGGCGGGATAGAGCAGCGCCCCGGCGTAGTAGGCGTTCACAAGGGGGATCTCCACGTTCGTATAGTTTGCGGAGGGGTTCGGCCACTGGTAGACCGCGCCGTTTTTCACGGCGCTGAGCTGCTCGAAGAAGGCGGGGTCGTCCGCGTACTCCTGCCGCACGAGCGGGACGTTCCCCGCGTCGAGAAACAGGATATCCGCGTCCCAGGCGAGAAGCTGCTCACGGTCGATCTCCACGCCCTTGGGTCTCTCGAGGCCGAGGGCGGCACTCGCGTCGCGGGCGTGGATGGCGGCGAGAATCGCGCTCTCGCCGTAGATGCCCTCGATGCCGTGGGCGCTGCGCGAGGTGCTCGCCGCGCTCAGACACAGGGGCTTGTCCGCCTCGTCAATCGCCGCCGTGCGGCGGTCGAGATCGTCCAGGCAGGCGTGCAGAAAGGCGATGACCGCCTCCGCGCGCTCAGATACGCCGACAGCCTGGCCGAAGATGCGCATGGCACGCTCAAAGTCCGCGTCAAAGAGCTTCCCCTGCGGCGCGGCGACGACCTGACGGCCAAGCTGCGCCTCGAGGTTCTCCACGATCTCCTGCTCATAGGTGCACAGGATCACATCGGGGTCGAGAGCGAGGATCTGTTCGGCGTTGACCTCGCCGTATGCGCCGGAGGCGACGACTGGCAGCCGCGCCCAGGCGTCCTGATAATACGCGCCGTAGGCCATGAAGAGATTGTCGCTCACATCGCCGTTGGCGGTAGAGATCAGGCGATCGGCAAGGCCGAGATAGACGAGCATCCGCGTGGCGTTGCCGAGCGTCACGATGCGCATGGGCGCGGCGGGCACCTCGATCTCGCGGCCGAGGCCGTCGGTCACGGCGCGCGACTCCTCCGCCGCGAGGGCGGGGGCGGAGAGTGCAAGCAGCAGGGTCAGCGCGAGCAGAGTGGCAATGAGCTTCTTCATGGGAACACCTCCGGGGAATGTGACACAGTGAAGTATAGCACAACTCACCATAGAAGGAAAGCCGATTTTCAAAACGTGCTCTTGCAAAGCGGGCGGGAGCATTGTAAAATATCTGGGATCACACGAAACTTACGGAGGCTTCTTATGTTCTGTCTGCTTCTCTTTCTGCTGCTCGCCGCGGCTGCGGCGGGGCTTGTCGTGCTGCTCGGCGGCGGCTGGCTCGCGGCGCTGCTGATCGCCCTGCTTGTGTACGCGCTCGCGCACATTGGCTATCTCGCTGTTTTCGCCCTGCTCACGCGCGGTGTCGATCTCTCGCGGGAGGGCGCGGTGCAAAACCGCCACGCCGCCTTCTGCGCCCGGACGCTCAGCGCCTATCTGTGCCTGCTCGGCGGCGCGATCCCCACGCTCGTCGGCCTCGACAAGCTGCCGAAGGGGCGCAGCTTCCTGCTGGTGTCGAACCACCGCTCCTTCTTTGACCCCCTGCTGCTGATGTGGAAGCTCGCGCCCTGGCACATCGCCTTTGTCACCAAGCCCGAAAACTTCCGCTATCCCTTCTTCCGCACGATCGCCCCGGCGGCGGGCTATATGCCCATCGACCGCGAGAATAACCGCGAGGCGCTCAAGACCATCCTCCGGGCCGCGGACTATCTCAAGCGCGGCGTCTGCTCCGTCGGCATCTATCCCGAGGGCACGCGCAGCAAAACCTGCGAGCTGCTGCCCTTCCACTACGGCAGCTTCAAGGCCGCGCAGCGCGGCGGCGCGCCGGTGGCGGTCTGCTGCGTCACGGGCACGGAAAAGCTCAGGCGCGGCTTCCTGCTGCACCCGCATCGGGTACGCTTCGAGGTGCTGGAGCTGATCGAGGCCGAGCAGGTCAAGGCCATGAGCTCGAAGGAGCTCGCGGAATACAGCCGCAGCCGGATCGAAGAGGCACTGAAGGGGGAGAGAGCATGAAAAAGGTCGCACTCGTGACGGGCTCGTCCCGCGGGATCGGGGCGGCGATCGCCGCCGCGCTCAGCCGCGAGGACTGGGCGGTCTGCATCAACTACATCGAGCGGCGGGACAAGGCCGAGGAGCTCGCCGCGCGGCTGCGCGAGGCGGGCGGCGAGGTGCTGGTGTGTCAGGCGGACGTTGCCGACCGCGCGGCGGTCGAGGCGATGGTGGAGCGCATCCGGCGCGAGCTTGGCGAGGTCACGCTGCTTGTCAACAACGCCGGCATCGCCCGGCAGCAGCAGTTCCAGGACATCGAGGAGGAGACCTGGCAGCGCGTCTACGCCGTGAACGTGGGCGGCTGCTTTCACTGCACACAGGCGGTGCTGGGGCCGATGCTCCACGCGCACGCCGGGTGCATCGTGAACATCTCCTCCATCTGGGGCAGCCACGGCGCAAGCTGCGAGTGCTGCTATTCCTCCACCAAGCACGCCATCATCGGCCTCACGCGCTCTCTCGCGGCGGAGCTCGCGCCGACCGGCATCCGCGTCAACTGTGTCGCCCCCGGCGTCATCGACACCGACATGGTGCAGGTGCTCGGGCAGGAGACCCTGGACCTACTCGCCGAGGAGATCCCGCTCGGCCGCCTCGGCCGCCCGGAAGAGATCGCGGAGACCGTGCTGCATCTCGTGAACGCCCGTTACATCACCGGCCAGGTCGTCACCGTAGACGGCGGCTTCGTGGGATAAGCCGGGCTTGAAGCGGCATTTGCCAAGGAGTTAGTTCAGAGATGAGCGTGTCAGCACACCAGGCAAAAGCCGTAATTCCTGCAAATCACTCTATGTTTCATGGAAAGGGTACAGGTATGAACAAAAAAATATGGATTCTGCTTCTCTCCTGTGCAATGCTGCTTCTGGCAGCGTGCGGAACTTCGACCGAGGCTCCGGCTGAGCAGCCAGGCGAAGTTTCTTCGCAGCCTGCCGAGGCTTCCTCCGAACCAGTTGTCGCCGAGGACGGGCAAAACCCCGTTATGAACTTCGTGGGCAAATATCATGCAGGAGACAGCATAGAGGCGCTTGTCGAAGCTGAGGGTGCAAACGGTGCAAGAATTACCGTCACCTATGCCGGCAGCCCATGGTTCCAGAACCGGACGGTGATGAGCGGAGCTTTTGACGCCGAAACGCTTACGGTAGACTTCTCCAACGGAACTCTCACGGAATATACCTATAACAGCCAGGGCGGCGCAGAAGAGACCGTAAGCTACACGGACGGCAAGGGCAGCGCGCGCTTTGACGCCGAAAACAACACCCTGACGATCACGGAAGAGTATCCCTCCGGCGAGTTGGAAACCGTCTATTCCTGGGGAGCTGCCGCAACTATGTACAGCGTCACCGATCCGGATCATTATACCGGCGTAACCGCGATGGACAAGTTTAAGGTTGAAACAGAAGCAGGCTTTGCTGTTCGGACGGCCTATCTGGATGAAAACTGGTATGCAATGGCCGATATGATCCGTTATCCCATTGCGATCAACGGCACTGAGCTTGCCGACGCAGACGCTTTTCTGGAGTATATGAAGGACAAGACCGTCCATGAGAGTGATCGGCAGGCCATGATGGAGGAAGATTGTCTCGACATGTTTGTCAACGGTCAGGGCATCTGCATGGGCAGCGGTCAGGTGTGGCTCAATGACCCCAATTATATGACAGACGCCGAACCTCAGCTTCAGATCATCGCCATCAGCGGGATTGTTGACAGATAAACAGGGGAGTTTTTCGCGGGAGCCGGGTGAATGTTCGGCTCCCGTCTCATATGCGCGGGCTCATTGATGGGACAAGGTAACAAAGCACCTCTGGGTATGATCCAGAGGTGCTTGTTAATTCTCTGCCGGAGTACATGGAGCGCCTTAAAGGACCGCAAAGGTATGCAGCATACCGCGGAAGCGCGCTCCACAGCCCTCGGCGCTTTCCTGTGTGTAATGCCCCCACGCGACGAAACAGCCGTCGTCAGCAGGGATAATATAAACCATCTGAAGCTCCCAGATGGACATCTGCCCCTCTTTATCCAACTCGCCCCTGAGATCGATGCAGTCGCCTGCGCGGTCCAGGGTGTATTCCCAGCGAGAGACAGTATATTGCGCGGAAAGCGTTTCCGCAATGGAAGCGGCCGTCGTTTCGGCGTCATCCGAACTGTGCGTAATCTCGAGATAAATCTCGGGATGGTCGGGGTTATCCCAGACGGAGAGGAACCGTTCACAGTCCGCTTCACTCTGTCGTGTGAAATTCTCGTAGTCGTAGCCCATCTCAAAGCCAAGCGCGTCGTTTCGGATCGCCTCATAATGAACGGTCTGTTCCGTTCCTTCGAGTGGGACGGTTCCCTCGAAGTGTTCTCCGGGCCGCAGAGCCAAATCAGATTCCGCTGCCTCCGTGCAGATCCGTGCCGTTCCCGTAATCTTGCTCTGCACGATGACTCCGACCGTATATTCGCCGGGTTCAACAGTAAAGACTGCACTGTCCCCACCGCTGACAGACGTTTCATAGGCAGGTTCTTCGGGGAAATCGTCAGAGCCCAGTACGCCTGCCATGAAGCGAAGGGTGAGCTTCCCACCTTGATCCATTCCGGTCGCATCTACTACGACCTGCTCGTTTTCGCCAACGGTCAGATAACCAAGACCCATGCTGCCTTTGGGGCCGTGGTCTGCAGTGATGCTGATGCTGTTGTCTTCATTTGTGCTCACGCCGAAGACGGGCTTTTGTCCGCAGGCAGAAAGCAGAAGAACCATGGCAAGGAGCATCAGAGCCAGGCTTTTCTTCATTCTTTTCATCATCAAATCATTCGTCCTATTCATCTTACACCCTCACTTCGATCGTTGTTTTCATCGGTTTGTCTTCAAGCCCCACCAGCAGCGGTGCAGAAGCAAGAAGCAGCAAAGAATTCTCTATTTTCTTTCTGTCACATGATTTTACCATAATAACCGATCACACGCAAGAATTCTCAGCTACAGTATTGTGCAGCAAGAGATACGGCCTTGACTACGCCGCCACTTAGAAAAATGTTTTTTTCAAACTGTTTTCGAGATGTTGTTGACAAAATCGGGGGGGGGGGTAGTACAATACCCGCATATAGGGTCGCCAGAGGAAGCGGCGGCACAGACGCTTTCGCTTCTGCTGGCGGCAGATATACAGCGCCGATCCGTCGGCGGGATTTTGTCTTTTACAGGAGGAAACGAGAGATGAAAATGGATAAGCCGACAGTGGAAGCCGTGCGCTTCAACAGTGCCGATGTGATCGCCACCAGCGGCGGCGGACCAGATACGTTTACGGTTAGCAAATATAATAACGGCATAGAGGGCGATTTGACCGTAACCTACATGGGTACTCCTCACACTTCTTGGGAGTCCCTCTACTATGCGCTGGAAGCTGGTGGCTATGTTACTGAGGACGGAAGTTTTATAAATACGGATACGCCTGCTATTCAAGGTAGAGACGGAACAAGTACAATTGTTGCTTGGTATAGCTATGATGACGCGGTTTCATCAGGGTTAAACCCGGATGTCAACGGAACCTACACCTGGTACGACACCGGGAAATACTGGAAGCACAAATAA
The DNA here is from genome assembly GCA_045546335.1 of Candidatus Limivicinus sp. GTDB lineage: Bacteria > Bacillota > Clostridia > Oscillospirales > Oscillospiraceae > Limivicinus. Next base: position 7,630 of record JAZQCO010000107.1, read on the forward strand.
ATTCCCCGAAGCGCGGCGCGTCCACGTTTCTGCATAACGAAAAACGCGCGTAGGGGAGGGGCTTGTGCCTCCCGTGGACATGCGGAAATCCTACGGCGATGTCGTAGGGGCGACCTTTATGGTCGCCCGAGACGGAAACACGCAGCCCCCTGCGTCATTGTGAGGAGGCGCAGAGCCCGGGCCGGTGGCAATCCGTAAACGCCTTGCGGTGCCCGAAAAACCGTTCGGGCTTTGCTGACCCTCCGGTTTTTCGACCGCTGCGGGAATTGCGGCGAGGTAAGATTTCTGGGGCGGTAAGGTGCCTCCGGCGGGCGGATTGCCACGTCACCAGTGCTGCGGCCCTGGTTCCTCGCAATGACAAGGAGGGAGCCGCCGCGCGAATGCAACAGAAAAAGGGCTTGCATTCTGTGCGGGGATATGGTATAGTAGCAAGGCTAAAAATGTACGCTGAGCGAAAGGATTGACACGAATGTCTGCTCTCACCATCGTATTCACCATCCTGCAGGTTCTCTCCGGCCTCGCCGTCACCGTCGTCGTTCTGATGCAGAGCGGCAAGAGCGCGGGTCTGTCCGGCGCTGTCTCCGGCGGCGCTGAGACCTTCCTGTCCAAGGGGCAGGCCAAGACCTGGGACGCGAAGCTCGCTAAGGCGACCAAGTGGTTCGCGCTGGCCTTCGTCGTGCTGACCCTCATCCTGAATCTGCTGTAAGTGATTACACGAAAAACGCCCCCGACCATCAAGTCGGAGGCCAAGCGGGCTTAGGAAAGACAACACTTAGCTACAACTCCTTGGCTCA
>JAZQCO010000108.1:0-8854 GCA_045546335.1 Candidatus Limivicinus sp.
CGGATTGGAATAACGCAAATTCACGGTCTCGCCGTAGGGGCGATTCATGAATCGCCCGGCAGCACCGCGCCGGTTGCGTATTCGCCCGGGCGAAGGGCGCAGATTCCCGCGCGCGGGCGCTTCGTGAAGCGCCCCTACGGCAACGACGGGAGATTTCCGCAAATTAATTTCAATCGTCCCCGAAGGGGACACCATAATTATTCATTTTTCACTTTTAATTTTTAATTTCCAATCGTCCGCGAAGCAGGCGCCGCACTTTTTCACTTTTTCACATTTATTCGCTGTCCTCCTCGGTCTCGCCGAGGAAGCGCACGGTGATCTCCCTCGCCTGCTGCCCGCAGAGCTCGCGGGCGAGGCCGGTCATGTCCTTCAAAATCGCCGAGAGCTCCCGCGCGCGCTTCGTATCGCCGCCCTCCGCCGAGAGCTCGCGCCTCAGCTCCGACGACGCCATCAGCGCAAGCTGCAAGGTCTCCGCGCCGAGGCGGTCAAACTCGCCCGTCATCGCTCCTGCATCCAGGGCGGAAGCCCCGTGCGCTCCATGCACCGCACGATCGGATCGTCGGGAATGTCCTCTGTCATGCTGCCTCCTTTCGTTAAGTTAAAGTGAACAAGATGGGCTAAAAAGAAGGCGGTTCGCTCTGCCGTCTGAGCCGTCGGCTCTGCTCCTCGCGGATGCGCCGGTTTACCCGGAGGAGGGCGGCGAGCCTGGCCTCGGCCTCGCCCTCGTTCTCGCCCTCGCCCTCGCCCTTTAATTTATTCTCGAGATAGATATTATTCTTATTCTCATTCTCTATCTCAATCTCTTTCTTGCTTGCGCTTTGCTTGTCGTTTGCTTCCTCGTTGCTTTCGTTTGGCGAGTGCATCCCGCCCTTCTGTCCGGCCGCCGCCTTCTTGCGGGCGCTGTCGAGCAAAGGGCGTATCAAATCGAAGGCAATCGCGGCAGATTGGGGAAAATCCTCAAGATTTGGCTCCAAATTGTACAGCGCATAGTCGATGATCGCATCGTAGGCAATACAGCGTGTATCGCGCCTGCGAATGCGCCGCAGCGCGACGGCAAAGCTCTCGTAAAACGTAAATTGTTTCCGAGTTTGTTCCATTAAACTCCTCCTTTCCTCCCGGTTTTCTCGCAGGTTTCTCTCTCGGCTACAATTGGAGTATACCACTCCATTTGTAATTTGTCAAGTAAAAGTTAACAAGCTGGAGTGAGGTGTTTTACAAGTCTTGCGGTTTCGCCGTAGGGGCGGATATCATCCGCCCGCAGATTCGCACAACCTCCCGGCGGGGAAATGTTCGTTTCCCGTATTCGCTCGGGCGAAGGCGCGAAACGTCCCCATCACGTCATCGCGAACCAGTCCGCAGACTGGTGTGGCGATCCGTTCTCCCTGCGGCGAGGGTAGATTTCCGCGCCGGTAAGGTGCCTCCGGCGGGCGGATTGCCACGACCAGTGTGAGCACTGGTCTCGCAATGACTGGGAGAGGGACGGGGATTGTGCGTCCTCGCCCGGGCGAAGGGGCAGCAGGTACGATTTCCGTGCGCGGGCGACCACAAGGGTCGCCCCTACGACAACGACGTGGGATTTCCGCGTATCCACGGGAGGGGCAAGCCCCTCCCCTACGGTGTTGCAATCTCTTTTTCAATCTGTCGCCGTCAGGCGACACCACAATTTTTCACTTTTATCTTTTCACTTATCTAATCCGTCGCCGTCAGGCGACACCATAATTATTCATTATTCATTATTCATTATTCATTATTCATTATTTCCAAGCCCGTCCCCTGCGAAACCGCCCTTTTCTCCGCATTGACAAGACCGGGCTTTGCGATTATACTTTTCCACAACGACAAGATGAAAGGATGATATTACATGTCAGACAACGCCCTGGAACAGAGCCAGCGGCAGCGCGTCATTGTGAGAACGAGCCTCGTCGGGGTCGGGGTGAACGTACTCCTCGCGGCGATGAAGGCCGTGGTCGGGCTGCTCTCGCACTCGATCGCCGTCGTGCTCGACGCGGTCAACAACCTCTCCGACGCGCTCTCGAGCGTCATCACCATCGTGGGGGCGAAGCTCTCCGCCAAGCGTCCGGACAGGAAGCACCCGCTCGGCTACGGGCGCATCGAATATTTCAGCGCCATGCTGGTCTCGGCGCTGGTGCTGTACGCGGGTCTCACGGCGCTCGTGGAGTCGGTGAAGAAGATCCTCAGCCCCGAGACGCCGGAGTATTCCCTGCTCTCGCTCGCTCTGATCGCCGCCGCCGTCGCCGCGAAGCTGATCCTCGGCACTTACGTCGCGGCGCAGGGCAAGCGCGCGGATTCCGACGCGCTCGTCGCCTCCGGGTCGGACGCGCGCTTCGACGCGATTCTCTCCGGCTCGGTGCTGCTGTGCGCGATCCTCTACCGCACGACCGGGCTCTCACTCGAGGCCTGGGTGGGCGTGGTGATCGCCGTGTTCATCATCAAATCCGGCGTGGAGATGATGACCGACACGCTCGACGATCTGCTCGGCGCGCGCACCGATCCCGAGCTGAGCCGCACGATCAAGGCGCTCGCCTGCGAGGAGCCGGACGTGTTCGGCGCGTATGACCTGGTGCTCAACAACTACGGCCCGGGGCGCAACTACGCGACGATCCACATCGAGGTCGCGGACACCGCGAGCGCGCGGGACATCGACCGCATGACGCGCAGCATCTCGAAGCGGGTGTTCGCCCGGACGGGCGTGATCGTCACGGGCGTGAGCATCTACTCGCGCAACACCGGCAACGACCGCAGCGCGCAGCTCCAGCGGCAGGTGGAGAAGCTGGTGTTCGCGCACGAGGGTGTGCTGCAACTGCACGGCTTCTACCTCGAGCCGGAGACGAAGGAGCTGCGCTTTGACGTGGTGTTCTCCTTCGATGTGGACGCGCACCGCCTTCTCGCGGAGATCCACGACGAGGTGCAGGCGCTCCTGCCCGACTACGCCGTCACCATCGCCCCGGATATCGACCTGAGCGACTAAACAATCCCCCCGCGCTCTCGAATCGTTTGATTCGGTGGCGCGGGGGGATTGTAATGAATAATTAATAATGAATAATGAATAATTGAGGTGTCGCCTGACGGCGACGGATTGAAATAGAGGCGGAATCGCACGGTCTCGCCGTAGGGGAGGGGCTTGCCCCTCCCGGCGGGGAAATGTGCGTTTCCCGTCCTCGCCCGGGCGAGGGGGCACAATCCCCGTCCCTCTCCCCGTCATCGCGAACCAGTCCGCAGACTGGTGTGGCGATCCGCCCGCCGGAGGCACTTACCGGCGCGGAAATCCTACCTCGCCGCGGGGAGTACGGATTGCCACGCCAACGCTGCGGCGCTGGCTCGCAATGACGTGCGGGAGGCGGGCGCTTCGTGAAGCGCCCCTACGGCAACGACGGGAGATTTCCGCAAATCTGCGGGAGGGGCAAGCCCCTCCCCTACGACAACGCCGGGAGGTTTTCGCAAATCTGCGGGACGCGGAGGCCGCGTCCCCTACGGCAAACCGCCTCTATTTTCAATCGTCCGCGCAGCGGACACCATAATTATTCATTATTAATTATTCATTATTCATTAGTTGCAAGCCCCTCCCCTACGGTGTTGCAATCTCTTTTTTAATCCGTCGCCGTCAGGCGACACCTCAATTTTTCACTTTTCATTTTTCACTTTTACTTTTCCATTATTCATTATTAATTATTCATTATCAATTGATAACAGCCAGCAGGGTTTCCCCTGCTGGCTGTTATGTTATAGCGTTACGCCGTCTTTGAAGATGGCGATTTCCCGCGCGCCGCGGGATTCGGCCTTGGTGGGCTTGCCGCTCGCGATCTCGAGCACGAAATCGAGCAGACGGTCGCCCGCCGCGTCCAGATCCTCGCCCTCGGCGACGGAACCGGCGTTGAAGTCGATCCAGTTGCCCTTCTTCTGATACAGCGCGGTGTTGGTGGAGATCTTCACGGTCGGGGCGGGCGCGCCGAAGGGCGTGCCGCGTCCGGTGGTGAAGAGGATGATATGCGCGCCCGCGGCGGTGAGGTCGGTCGCGGAGACGAGATCGTTGCCCGGGCCGGAGAGGAGGTTCAGCCCCTTCTTCGTGACGGGCTCGGCGTACTCGAGCACGTCCACGACCGGGGCGCTGCCGCCCTTCTGCACGCAGCCGCAGCTCTTGTCCTCGAGCGTGGTGATGCCGCCGGCCTTGTTGCCGGGGCTGGGGTTCTCATAGACGACCTGGCCGTGGCTCACGAAGTAATCCTTGAAGCCGTTGACCATCTTCACGGCCTTGTCAAAGACGGCCGTGCTCTCGCAGCGGGAGAAGAGGATGTTCTCCGCGCCGAACATCTCGGGCACCTCGGTGAGCACCGTGGAGCCGCCGAGGGCGACGAGCCGGTCGGAGAAGCGGCCGACGGTGGGGTTGGCGGTGATGCCGGAGAGCCCGTCCGAGCCGCCGCACTTCATGCCGACGACAAGCTCGGAGGCGGGCAGCTCCCCGCGCTCAAACTGCGAGGCGTAGTCGGCGAGCTCCTTGAGCAGCGCCGCCCCGGCCTCGTACTCGTCCTCGACCTGCTGGCAGACCAGGAACTTCACGCGCCGCTCGTCCCACTCGCCGAGCTCGGCCTTGAACTGCTCCTGCGTGAGGTTCTCGCAGCCGAGGGAGAGCACCAGCACGCCGCCGGCGTTGGGGTGGCGGCAGAGCGCGGCGAGCAGTTTGCGCGTCTGGGCGTGGTCGGCGCCCATCTGGCTGCACCCGTAGGGGTGGGCGAAGGTGTACAGCCCGTCGATGCTGCCCTTGACCAGCTCCTGATTGTCGCGCACGAGCCGCGCGGCGACGCTGTTGACGCAGCCGACGGTCGGCACGATCCAGAGCTCGTTGCGCACGGCGGCGCGGCCGTCGGGGCGGCGATAGCCCCGGAACGTGCGCGGCGCGACCTCGGGCAGAGGATAGATCTTGTGCTCGTAGACATACTCCGCGCTCTCGGAGAGCCCGGTATGGACATTATGGACATGGACCCAGGCGCCCGGCGCGATATCGCAGCGGGCGAGGCCGATGGGGTTGCCGTACTTCACGACGGCCTCCCCCTCCTTGATGGCGCGCAGCGCGATTTTATGCCCGCGCGCGACATCCTCGGCGGCGGTCAGGTCGAAGCCCTCGAGGCTCTCCCCGGCCTTGATATCCGCGAGCGCAACGGCGACGTTGTCGCTCGGGTGGATGCGGATCAGCTTCATTCGGCGCACTCCTTCATGGCTTCATACATTCCGATGGCGTCAATGCGGTCGAGCGCGGCGGCGACGGCGGCCTCGAGGCCGTCGATCGCTGCGAGCGCGCCGTCCCAGAGCCGCTCGTCGTTCACGACAGCGTGGGCGAGGGCGGCGTTGTCGTCCTGCTTGTGGGCGGCGAAGAAGTCGAGCACCCACTCGTCGTCGCGCACGGCGTAGCTCTCGCCATTGCGCTCGCCCTTGTGGTAGAAGGCGATGAACGCGGCGAGGGAGAAGGTCAGGCGCCTGGGCAGGCAGCCCTTGCGCTTGACGAACTCCGTCAGGCTCGGCATGACGCGCGCCTTCCACTTGGAGGCGGAGTTGAGCGCGATGTCGAGGAGCTGGTGGTCGATGTAGGGGTTATCGAAGCGGTCGATGACGGAGGCGGCGAAGCCCTCCACCTCGTCGCGCGGCAGGTCGAGGGTCGGGATGATCTCCTCGAACATGGTCTTCTCGAGGTAGGTGCGGATGGCGGTGTCCTGCATGCAGTCGCGCACGATGTTCTTGCCCGCGAGGTAGGCGCCGAGCACCATGGAGGTGTGCGCGCCGTTGAGGATGCGCACCTTGCGCTGCTTGTAGGGGGTCACGTCGTCCACGACCTGGATGGGCAGCCCGGCCTGCTCGAAGGGCAGCGCCTCCTTGATCGACTGCGGCCCCTCGATGACCCAGGCGGGGAAGACCTCGCCGGTGTCGATGAGCTGATCCTCGTAGCCGAACTTCTCCCAGAGCGCGGGGGCGGCGGCCTTCGCCCCGCCGGTGACGATGCGGTCAACCAGCGTGGAGCAGAAGATGTTCTCGCTCTCGAGCCAGGCGGCGAACTCCGGCTCCAGCGCCCAGAGCTTCACGTACTCGTCCACGCAGCGCCTGAGCTCCTGGCCGTTGTGGTCGATCAGCTCGCAGGAGAGGATGATGATGCCGGGCAAGCCCTTCTCCCAGCGCGCGTGCAGGAAGAGGGTGAGCTTGGCGGGGAAGGCGGAGGGGGGCGCGTCGTCGCGCTGGCAGGCGGGGTCGAAGGCGATGCCCGCCTCGGTGGTGTTGGAGATCACGAAGCGCAGCTCGGGATTGCGGGCGCAGTCGAGCAGCTTCGCCCAGTCGCGCTTGGGGTCGAGGCAGCGGGAGGCGGCGGAGATCACGCGCGTGCGCTCCACGGGCTGGCCGTTCTCGCGGCCGCGCAGGATCAGGGTGTAGAGGCCGTCCTGCTCGCCGAAGCGGTCGGCGGCTTCGGGATGGCCGCCGCGCGGCTGCACGAGCACGACCTTGGCGTTGAAGCCGGCCTTCTCGTTCATCTCGTCGATGAAGTGGTCGGCGAACGCGCGCAGGAAGTTGCCCTCGCCGAACTGCACGACCTTCTCCGGCGCATCCTTGAGAAGGTAGCCGGTATACCCCTGCTTCTCCAGGGTCGCAAAGCTCAATCTGTCCATGTGAATACAGCTCCTTTTTATCGTTTTTGAGTGGGTTTTGGTTGAAAACGGGGCGGTTTTCCCCGTAGGGGCGGGGCTTGCCCCGCCCGCCGTCTCGCGGAACCTTACGGCAACGCCGTAGGGGGCGGCGCCCTCGGCGTCCCGCCGATTCGCGTAAACCTTACGGCAACACCGTAGGGGCGGATATCATCCGCCCGCCAATTTGCGGAAGCCTTACGGCAACGCCGTAGGGGACGCCGCCCTCGGCGTCCCGCGCGGTGGAACCTGCGTCCCCCGTATTCGCCCGGGCGAAATGCGTAACCAAGCCCGCCGCGCCGGGCGACCATAAAGGTCGCCCCTACGACAACGGCGTGGGATTTCCGCAATTTTTTTCAATCGTCCGTGCAGCGGACACCATAATTATTCATTATTCATTATTAATTATTCATTTTCAATCGTCGCCGTCAGGCGACACCGCAATTTTTCACTTTTCTCTTTTCATTTTTCACTTTCCGCCGATGTTACCGCTTGATATCGTAGCTCATATTCATGAGGCTGCGGATGCTCTCGGCGTCGTCGGTGATGTTGCCGTCGCCGCGGATGGTGTGCTTGATGGCGCTCGAGGCCACGGCGAAATTGATCGTATCCATGGGCTTGAAGCCCTTCATCATCGCGTAGATGAGGCCGCTGGCGAAGGCGTCGCCGCCGCCGACGCGGTCGAGGATGTTGAAGGTGAACAGGCGGCTCTCGAAGGTGTGCCCGTCCTGCCACATGAACGCCATGAGGCTGTTCTCGCTGCCGGTGTGGGCAAAGCGGACGTGCCGCGCCATGCACTTGAGGTTCGGATAGCGCGCGGCGAAGGCCTGGAACACCTCGTCCTGCTGCTCATAGCTCGGCTGGAGGGGCACGCCGTCCTTCACGTCGCCCTTGGCGTGGTCGTTCTCGTCGCGCCAGAGGTGATACGGCTCGATGCCGAGCAGCACGTCCACATAGGGCAGGCATTTCGTGCAGAAGTCGCGCGCCTGCTCCCAGCTCCAGAGCGTGGAGCGGAAGTTGCCGTCAAAGCTCACGGTCAGCCCCTTCTCCTTCGCCTTTTGCAGACAGGCGAGGATGAAGTCGGCGCAGTTCGGGGACAGCGCCGGGGTAATGCCGCTCAGATGCAGCCAGTCGAAGTCCTCGAGCAGCCAGTCGAGATCGACCTTGGAGAAGTCGTACTCGGTGATGGCGCTGTGCTTGCGGTCGTAGGTGACCTTGCTCGGGCGGATGCCGTAGCCGGTCTCGAGGTAGTAGGTGCCGAGGCGGTGGGACGGCGTCTCCTCGGGCGTGGAGAGGATGACGGGCGTGCAGTGCACGTCGTTGGAGCGGAGCATACGCACGGCGCTCTTGCCGAGGGAGTTGTTCGGCACGACGGTGAAGAAGGTGCTGTCGATGCCGAGGTTCGCCAGCGCCAGGGCGACGTTGGCCTCGCTGCCGCCGTAGCTGGCCTCGAAGGAGGTCGCCATGCGGATCTTCTCATAGTTGGGCGGTGTCAGGCGCAGCATGATCTCGCCGAAGGTGATGAACTTCGGCGACACGCCGCCGCGGGTCAGAGGATTGCTGTGTTCCATAGTTGACCCCCATTGTGGTAGAGTTTTTTGGGATTTCTTGGCTCCCCTGAAAGGGGAGCTGGCAGCGCCGCTTGCGGCGATGACTGAGGGGTCTCCCCCGGTACGCTGACCCCTCCGCCCCAGTGTGCGCACTGGGGCACCTCCCCTTTCAGGGGAGGCAAGGCACCGTAGGCAACGCCGTGAGGTTCCCGCGTATCGGCGCTTTCTTCGCCTTTTCGCGGAATGACAAAACGGGACTGTGAAAAAATTCCTTTTTTCACAGCCCCTCCTTTGTAGTTTAGCCCGGCTGCTTGCCGATATAGGCGAGGATGCCGCCGTCCACATACAGAATGTGGCCGTTGACGAAGTTCGACGCATCGGAGGCGAGGAACACCGCCGGTCCCATCAGATCCTCCCCCTCGCCCCAGCGGGCGGCGGGCGTCTTGGCGACGATGAACTGGTCGAAGGGATGGCGGCTGCCGGCCGGCTGACGCTCGCGCAGCGGCGCGGTCTGCGGCGTGGCGATGTAGCCGGGGCCGATGCCGTTGCACTGGATGTTATACTCGCCGTACTCCGAGCAGATGTTGCGGGTGAGCATCTTGAGGCCGCCCTTCGCCGCCGCGT
>JAZQCO010000109.1:0-12472 GCA_045546335.1 Candidatus Limivicinus sp.
TTGCACAGTTCAGACGGTTCAAAAGGATGCGGATTGCCACACCGCTTTTTGCCTTGGCAAAAATGCAGACATCGGTCACTGGTTCGCAATGACGGAAATCGGGCGTTTTCTTTCATAAATCGGTCGTGACTGAATAGTTACTTTACTCTTTGTTTTTGAGAGAGAAAGTGTTATGATATATCCACATGGTGCCTTTTGTTGACCGGAGGAAATGACGCATCACCATGGAGGCGAACCGGCAGAACGCTTTGAGCGCATCATGCTCGATGAGCCGGGGCGTAACTATCCCTAAGGCAACGGCGCATATTGCGGCAAGAGCAGATCGAATCACAAAACAGAAGGAGAAAGACAGTATGGAACAGATCTATAATCCCTATCTACCCCTCTGGGAACACATCCCGGACGGCGAAGCGCATGTCTTTGGCGATCGCGTTTACATCTACGGTTCCCACGACAGAGCGGGCGGCACGGCCTATTGCGAGGATCACTACTGCGTCTGGTCTGCCCCTGTAGAGAATCTGCGTGACTGGCGCTGCGAGGGCGAGGGTGAATGGGAGATGAAATCCTTCTGCTTTTTCGCGGAATAAACCCGCAAACCACGGGGACGGGAATCGACCGATTTTGTCTCCGGGAAGACCGATCCTGTCAGCGCGCTTGCGCGCGGGATCGGTCCTTTGTTATCCTGATAGCAGAATAACGAAGGAGGGGTTTTCTTGTCCAAGAAGATGTCCAACAAGAAGTTTGCCCGCGTTTGGAGCGCCGTTCTGGCTCTGCTGCTGATCGTCACGCTCGTGGGCAATTACTTCGCCATGAAGTACACCACCATCATCACCCGCTCACTCGGTCACAGCACCAGCAAGGTCGTCGCCTCCACCGAGCCCGGCGACAGCGAATACTTCAAGAGCGACTTTGCCAGCCACGACGAGCTCGTCGCACGGCAAAAGGCGTTCAGCCGCGAGCTTGTCGCCGAGGGCATCGTCCTGATGCAAAACAGCGACAGTGCGCTTCCGCTTCCCAAGGGCGCGAAGCTCAGCCTCTTCGGCATCGGCTCGGCGAAGTTCCTCTACGGCGGGCAGGGCTCCGGCGCGATCGACACCAGCAAGTGTCAGAGCCTCAAGGACGCGCTCGAGGCCGAGGGCTTTGCCGTGAACCCCACGCTCTATGATGTCTACGCCAAGTCCGACGCCCGCGTCGGCAAGGAGGAGAAGCCCTCCGGCTATCTCAAGACCGTCGAGAGCAGCGTGAAGGAGTATAACGACGCGGCGATCCTGGTGATCTCCCGCAACGGTGCCGAGGCGCAGGATATTGATCCGGCGCTGCTCAAGCTGACCAAGGAAGAGCTCGCGCTGCTCGAGTACGCCAACGAGAATTTCGAGACCGTCGTCGTCATGCTCAACACCGCCAACGCCATCGAGCTCGGCTGGACGCAGTCCGGGGAGTACCCGCACGTCAAGGCCGTGCTTTGGGTCGGCTATCCGGGACAGGAGGGCATCTCCTCCATCGCCAAGGCGCTGACCGGCGAAGTCAACCCCTCCGGCCGTCTTGTGGACACCTACGCCTACGACTCCCTGAGCGCCCCTGCCGCGCAGGTCTTCACCTACGGGGAGTTCACGAACACCAATAACGAGAAGGGGCCGAAGAACGCCTTCACCATCTACGCCGAGGGCATCTATGTCGGCTACCGCTACTACGAGACGCGCTATGAGGACGCCGTGCTCGGTCAGGGCAAGGCGGGAGACTTCGACTACCGCAGCGCCGTGCAGTTCCCCTTCGGCCACGGCCTGAGCTACACGAACTTCACCTACAGCGACTATAAATTCACCGAAAACAGCGATTCCTTCACAGTCTCCGTCAAGGTCACCAACAGCGGCGAGGCGGCGGGCAAGGAGGTCGTGCAGGTGTATATGCACTCTCCCTACACCGACTATGACCGCGAGAACCTGGTCGAAAAGGCCGCCGTCGAGCTCTGCGGCTTTGCCAAAACGGCTGAGCTTGCCCCCGGCGCATCCGAGACCGTGAGCATCGAGATCCCCAAGGAGACCCTGCGCGCCTATGACGCGATGAAGGCGCGCACCTACATCGTGGACGAGGGCAGTTATTACTTCGCTCTTGGCCGCAACAGCCACGACGCGCTCAACAACATTCTCACCGCCCAGGGTGTGGACGGCCTGGACGCGGAGGGCGACGCCTCCCTCGTCGGCGTGTACGAGCAAAAGAGCTTCGACGACAAGACCTACGCCGTCGATTCCGCCACCGGCACTGCGATCACCAACCACTTTGACAACGGCAGCATCCGCTACTACGACGAGAGCTACATCTATCTGAGCCGTCAGGACTGGGAGGGCACCTGGCCGCAGGTCTACGGCACGCCCAACAAGCGCGGCATTGCCCAGACGGAGGCGAGTGAGCAGCTCGTCGCCGACAGCCAGACGAACCCCTACCGCGACGATCCCGAGGCCGTCATGCCCAGGACCGGCTCGGGCGAGAAGCTCAGCCTTGTCTCCATGCGCGGCAAGGCCTATAACGATGAGGGCTGGGAGGCCATCCTCGACTGCCTGACCGTCGATGAGATGGTCGAGATGGTGCGCCTCGGCGGCTGGCAGACCATGGCCATCAACTCTATCAACAAGCCCATGTCCTCCGATCAGGACGGCCCTGCCGGTATCTCCGGTGAGCTGATCATGAGCAATGTCGAGACGATGGGCTTCCCCAACCAGGAGATGCTCGCCGCGACCTGGAACGCCGGGATCGGCGAGGAGTTCGGCCTCCTTATCGGCGAGGACGGCCTGAGTGTCAACGTCCAGGGCTGGTACGCCCCCGGCGCGGGCACCCACCGCACGCCGCTTGGCGGGCGCAACTTTGAGTACTACTCCGAGGACGGCTATCTCGCCGGTGTGATGTGCGCTGCCGAGGTCGCCGGAGCCCAGAGCAAGGGGATGTACTGCTACCTCAAGCACCTTGTCCTGAACGACCAGGAGCAGCGCCGCTACGGCATCTCCACCTTCGTGACCGAGCAGGCTCTGCGCGAGGTGTACATGACCCCGTTTGAAATGGCCGTCAAGCAGTCAGACTGCCGCGGCATGATGGCTGCCTTCAACGGCATCGGCGGTATCTGGTGCGGCGCCAACCGCGCCCTGCTCACCGATGTGCTGACCAATGAATGGGGCTTCCACGGCATCGTCGTCACCGACTACGCCTCCGCCAACGAGAGCTATATGTTCATCGACGGCGGCCTGCAGGCGGGCGCAGACCTCTGGCTGAACACTGACTCCGAGGTCTATAAGCTCCCCAACGCTGCGAGCAATCCGACCCTCGTCACCGCGCTGCGCAATGCCTCCCATGACATTCTCTACACAGTCGTCAACAGCTCTGCCATGAACGGCATCGACGACGGCGTGGAGGTCGTGAAGATCATGCCGCTGTGGCAGAAGTGGCTCGTCGCCTTCGACTGCGGCATGGCGCTTGTGATCCTGCTCGGCGCCTTCGCCGTTGTCCGCCGCAGCAAGAAGGAGAAGTAACCCCTTTCAAAAAACAGAAACTTGCGTTATACTACAGGCGGATGTATGGTTCATACATCCGCCTGTAGTATATAGGAGGGGAGCGCATGGAGCTTCGCATAGCGGTTGCGGAGGACGACGCAGCATACCGCCGCCAGCTTGTCACACATCTGCGGCATTTTGGGCAGACGCACGGCGTCGCCATGCAGATTCGGGAGTACAGCGACGGGGATCTGCTCGCCGCGGAATACGCCCCGGTGTTCGATTTGCTGCTGCTGGATATCGAGATGCCGCGCCTGAGCGGCATGGACGCCGCGCGGCGCATCCGGGAGAGCGATGAGAACGTCACCATCATCTTCATCACCAATATGGCGCAGTACGCCATACGCGGCTATGAGGTCGGGGCGCTGGACTATCTGCTCAAGCCCGTGAGCTACAGCGCGCTCGAGATGCGTCTGCAAAAGATCGTAAAGCGGCTCGAGGCGCAGCGGGAGACCCAGCTCGCCCTTGTGCTTCCCTCGGGGCTGCGGCGCGTTCCGGTCTCACAGCTTCGGTATGTGGAGCTGGTCGGGCACGATCTGTGCTACCACCTCGACGGCGAGGTGCTGCGTCTGCGCGGCAGTATGCGCGAGGCGGAGCAGCAGCTTCAAGGACAGCCTTTTTTCAAGTGCAATAGCTGTTATCTGGTCAATCTCGACCATGTGCGCGCCGTGAGCGACAACACGGCGCTGGTCGGCGGCGAGCGGCTGCAAATCAGCCGTGCGCGCAAGAAGGCGTTTATCGAGGCGCTGGCCGGGCGTCTCGCCGGATGAAAGGAGCAACATGGACTGGTCAATCGTTCGGCAAGGCTTCCCCTTTTGCCTGGAGATGCTGCTCGCCCTCGCCCTCTTCCTCCAGCCGCTCAAGCGCCGGGAGCGCTTCTGGCTGCGCCTCGCCGCCTCGGCGGCGCTGCTGATGCTGGCACTGGTGCTGTACGGTCTTTTCGCGCGGAAGTTTGAATGGCTCTGGTTTGTGCTTGTATTCTTTGCGGCGGTGGGCATTGCCCGCTTTTGCTGTGAGCTGAGCTGGACGGGGGCACTGTATGCCGCGGCGCTCGCCTACGACACACAGCACATCGCCTCCACACTCTATATCCTGCTGATCTTCCGCGGCAGCGCGCCGGAGTGGAACAACGCCCTGTACATCGTGCTCGATGCGCTGGTGTTCGCCGCCGTTTCCTTCAGCCTCGCCCGCCGCCTCCCGGAACAGGGGGAGTACCACGTGACGCCGAATACCGCCGTCACCCTTGCGGCGCTGGTGCTCTTCACGGCGCTGTTTCTGAGCACCTTCTGCAAGCGCGCAGTCGATGTGAGCATCCTTGCCGACGGCAGCGACGGGTATATTGCGCTCTTTCAGGGAAGTCTCCTGTTCGATCTGCTCGCGAGCTTCCTGCTGCTCTGGTCGCAGTGGATGCGCCGCCGCGAGACCGCCGTGTCCCGCGCGCTCGAGAAGAGCCGCGTCCTCTGGCGGCAGAACGAGCGGCAGTACGCTCTCTCCAGGGAGAACGTCGAACTCATCAACCGCAAGTGCCACGATCTTCGCCACCAGATCGCCGCGCTCTCCTACGCTGAGGGCGGCTCGGAGCGGCGCAAAGCCTTCGTGCGCGAGGTGCAGGACATGGTCGATATCTACGACAGCAAGACCGATACCGGCAACGAGGCGCTCAACACCATCCTCATGGAGAAGGGGCTCTACTGCAAGCTGCACGGCATCCAGTGGACGTGCGTGGCGGACGGGAGCTGTCTGAGCTTCATGGACGTGGTGGATCTCTACACCCTCTTCGGCAACGCCATTGACAACGCCATCGAGAGCGTCGAGCGGCTTGCGGACGAGGAGAAGCGGATCATCACCGCCTCCGTCTGGCGGCGCGAGAGCTTTGCCATCATCCAGGTGGAAAACTACTACGAGGGCAGCCTTGTGCTGCGAGACGGTCTCCCGCTGACCTCGAAGGGGGACACCAGCAGCCACGGCTTCGGCCTCAAGAGTATGCGCCGCATCGCCGAGAAGTACCGTGGGACGCTCTCGGTCAAGGCGGAGGACAACCGCTTCCTGCTCTATGTCATGCTGCCCATCGACGACGGTCAGGCGCTGTGAGTTTTTTCTGCCCGCAGCAGAAAGAGGGGTGTGGAGGAGAAGCTCAGCTTCTCCTCCTGCGACCAGACGCGCCGCCAGATCTCTTCGTCCGCCTCGGCGCGAAGGCCGAGGGCTTTGAGAAGCTGCAAGTCCCAGGCGGGGCGGCGGATGCAGGAGAGCGGCACACGGCGGGCGATCCCCTCCATCACGTCGAAGTGCTCGCCCTCGCCCTCAAGGTTCTGATCCCATACCCCGCGCTCGGCGCTGTTGATGCGATCCTGCTCGTAGGCGACCTGCGCCTTCTCGTCAAAGAGATAGGCGTACCAGTTGGCGTCAAAGTTCAGCAGCAGCCCACCCGGCTTCAAAACCCGCACCCACTCGGCGTAGGCCGTGTCGGGATGCGGCAGGTTCCACGTCACGTTGCGGCTCAGGATCACATCGAAGACGGCATCCGCAAAGCCAAGCGCCTCCGCGTTCATCTCCTTCCACACGATTTTGTCGGCGAGCGCGCCGGCATTTTTCTTTGCCTCGGTGAGCATGGCCGGGGTCAGGTCGATCGCCGTCACGTCGTAGCCGCGCTCACACAGCAGGATGGCAAAGAAGCCCGGCCCCGTGCCCACCTCCAGCACGCGCAGTGTGTCCGGCGCGCGATGCGGAAAATGCCGCGCGATCTCAGCGTGGAGGCAGTCGCTCCATGTCTTTTTTTGCGCGGTGGCAAGCTCCAGACGGTTGACCTCGGAGTAGCCCTGTGCCCGCCCTGTCCAATAGCTTTTGTTCTCGGAAAGAATCGTTGCTTCTGACATCGTCATCCCTCCTCTTCCTTACCTTCCAGTGTAGCACGACGCGGGCGGCTCCACAAGCCCCTGAGGGATCGGAAACAGTACAAGCACTGTGCGAACCGGGTGCACAGTGCTTGTATCAGTCAAGGATATGCTGTTTTGCCGCCTTTTCGTGAGCGGCGAGTAGGCTTACTTTTTCAGCTTCAGCCCGTCCTTGAAGGCGTTTCCGACGCGCTCGGTGACTTTATAGTAGCCGTGGGTGTAGGGATCAAAGGCGATAGCTCCCACAAGGGACATATCGAGCTTACCGTTTACCATAACGCGCTCGTCCGCGGTCACGTTCACGACCTGGCCGATCACGCCCACGCCGTATTCACCGCTCTGGTATTCGATGAATTTGCACTCGAGGCAGAGCGGAAACTCCTCGATGACAGGCGCGTCCACCGTCTCGGCCTTGCTCGCCGTAAGGCCGCTGCGCGCGAATTTATCGGGCGTATTGTTCCCGGAGACGAGACCGAGATAATCGGCCTCCACCATATGCGCCGCATCCGCGATGCTCACGGTAAACGCGCCTCTGGCCATGATGTTCTCTACCGTCTTGTGGGTCTCGGTCAGATTCAGCGCGACTCTGTCTCGCTCCTGCATCGTCCCCCACGCGGCATTCATCACGTTGACGCTGCCGTCCTCGTTGTACGTCGCCACCATCAGCACCGGCATGGGGAAAATCCCCTCCGTGATCCTGAGCTTCTCTCGCATGACTGTATCCTCCTAATTTTTTCAGGAACTTGTCCTGTAACGTATTATAGTCAAAATAGAAGTATTTGCAAGGCTGATCTTTCCACTCACGCCAGCATGACGAAGGACTGTGCGCCAAGGGTGAGCTTGCCGCCTTTTGTCTCGCACGTCCCGATGGAGAACACCGCGCGCTTGTCTTCGGCCTCCACCGGCGCGGAGGCGGCGTGCCCGGAGGGATTCACGGCAAGCAGGAGGCCGCCCCGGCGGTAGACGAAGGCGTCCCCGCGCGCGGCGTGTACGATCTCGAGGTTCGCGTTCTCGCGCAGCTCGCTCCAATCTCTGCGCAGAGCGAGCAGGGCGCGGACGCTGTGCAGGAGCGAGGCGGGGTCGGCCTCCTGCGCGGCGACCGTCGGTGCGTCCGGGGCGGGATCGACCGGGAGGTAGAGGCTGTCGGCACAGCCGGAGGAGAAGCCGAGGTTTTTCCCGCTCTCCCACTGCATCGGCGTGCGGCTGCCCGTGCGGAAGTAGCCGCCCTCCTTCGTGCGCAGCATCTGGTAGCGCATCCCGATCTCGTCGCCGTAATAGAGGAAGGGGACACCGGGCATCGTGAAGACAAAGGCAAAGGCGAGCTCCCGCTCCCGCTGATCCAGATTCCAGGAGGGACGCACGGTGTCGTGGTTGCAGGTGATGAGGGAGATGACGCCGCGCGTCTTCGTCGCCTCATATTCCTTCATGTACGGCGTCAGGAAACGCTGAATGTCCCCGTCGCCGTCGCGGCGGAAATAGCTGTTGTCCGGCTTTGCCTCGGGGTGGAGCAGATCGTAGTCGCGCATCAGGGAGGGGTAGCCTGTCCAGGGATCGTTCAGGCAGAAGGCGGCGTCGAAGCCGCAGCCCAGCGCGAGGCGCGGCTCGCTCCACTCCGCCACCAGCACCGCCTCGGGATATTCCGCGTCCAGCATCTGCCGCACGTCGCGCCAGAGCGCGCAGGTGCCGCTGCGCTCCTCGTCGTCGCCCTTGACCAGCGACCCCGCCATATCGACACGGAAGCCGTCGCAGCCATGCTCGAGCCAGAAGCGCATCACGTCCTTCATCGCCTCGCGCGTGGCGAGAGCCGCCGGAGCGTCCATCGGGGTCTGCCACGGCTCCTCCGGATGGAGGAAGCCATAATTCAGCGCAGGCTGGCACTTGAAGAAGTTCAGGATATAGACGCCGCTGCGCTCGCTCTCCCCGCCGACATAGTTGAGCCCCTTGGCACTCTGAAAGCAGAAATCCGTCCAGATATACCGGTCACTGTATTCGTTCGGCTCTGCCCGCTGGCTCTCGCGGAACCAGGGGTGCTCCTCGGAGGTGTGACCGGGCACGAGGTCGAGGATGACGTGCATCCCGCGCCTGTGCGCCTCGCCGAAGAGGCGGTAGAGGTCGTTGTTTACGCCGTAGCGCGGCGCGACCTTTTTGTAATCGCGCACGTCGTAGCCCGCATCCTTGAACGGGGAGTCGAAGCAGGGGTTGAGCCAGATCGCATTGCAGCCAAGCGAAGAGATGTAGTCGAGCTTTTCCGTAATGCCGTTGATATCTCCGATCCCGTCGCCGTTGGTATCATAGAACGATTGCGGGTAGATCTCATAAAAAATGGCATCTTTCATCCATGATGCAGACATAACTGAGTTCCTCCTGTTCTGTTTTCGAGAAGTACAGTGCCAGTATAGCCGCATTCTGCGCCGTTGTCCAGAGTGGATTTGGGGAAGCGCCGATTCCGGTATGTGGATTTTGTAAAAAAGTCTCATACTGCGCGACAAATAGAGAATAGAGTATGCTATACTTTTACACGAGGCATTATCAGGCAAGATGTTATGCAGCTCTGGTGAGGTGCCTCCGGAAAGGATGAAGTGATATGAGTGAATGGAAGACAAGACAAGCTGAGAACTCGGAGGCAGGTCAAACCTGGCGGTTCGGCGCAATGCAGGATCAGGGGGCGCGCAGAGAACAGCAGGACAGCTATTGCCTCGTCCGCGGCGCGCTCCATCAGAGACCGGCGCTTCTCGCCGTCGTCGCGGATGGCATGGGAGGAATGAGGGATGGAGCGGCGTTCAGCCGCATTGTCGTTGATTACCACCGCAAGCACTTCCAGGCGGCGCTCGACAGCGGCGCAGACGCGGCGGATATGCTGCTTGCGCTGGCCATCGGGGCGAATAAGGAGGCAAATACGATCTTTGATCCGCAGAAGCCGGGCGGAACGACGCTGATCTCCGCGCTGTTCACGGGAGATTACGTCTACACGCTCTCAGTCGGCGACAGTCGTATCTATCTTTTCAGAAAAAACATGCAGCTTGATCGCTTCCTGCCCCTCCAGCTCAACCGGGAGCACACCCTCGGTGTGGCGCTGGATGAGCGAGCGTGGCAGGGGCAGATTCCATTTGAGGACGCGAGGGAGATCCGCTATCGGGACACCTTGACAGCCGCACTCGGACCGGAAATGATGCGTAAAATTGATCTGATCGAGCGTCCGATACACCTTTTGAGCGGTGATAAAATCGCGCTGATGAGCGACGGTGTTTTCCGCGCACTGACGGACGAGGAGCTGGCGGCGGACATGACGGGAAGCCCGGAGGAAGCGTCGGAGAGGATATGTTGTCATGTGATCGGGAAAAAGCTCCCGGAGCAGGACAATATGAGCATTGTGATCGTTGAGCGATAAAACGCAAAACCGGGGACTTTAAGCCAGTGGTGAGTATGGGAGGGTGAATTGTGTTTGACCTTTTGAAGAACCTGATGAAAAAGAGAAAAGCGGGGGAGGACGCGGGCGGAAACGCGAAAAACGATCCGCTGCCGGAGAAGGGCGGTGTCGAGATCGGCAAGGCGCAGGTTCTCGCCCGGAGCGGAGAACGGCGGGATTCCTTCGGCGTGTCCAAGCCGAGGGGCGACGGGCTTCTGGCTGTTCTGGCGGAAGGGGAGAGAAACGCAAACGGCAGCGAGGCGGCAGTAAAGGTGGCACTGAGCTCCTTCCGGACGGAGAAGGGGGACTACAGCGATGAGGCCACCCTGCTGCGCATCCTGGCGCGGGCAAGGGAGGCGGTTCAGGGAAGGAGCCAGACGGACGACGGGACGACCTTTCTCGCCGCGCTGATCCGGAACCGACAGCTGCACTTCCTCTCTGTGGGCAGGATCAGGCTCTATTTGCTGCGAAGCGGCGACTTAGTACAACTCAACCGGGATTATGTATACGGGCGCGAGATAGACAAGCTGACACTCGGCGAAGTTCTCAAGCGCGGCGAAGCGGAGCGGGAGCGTCAGCACGCGGCGATGGGAAGCCGCCTGGAGAGCGCGGGTGCGCTGAACATTGACCGCAATGTCAGCCCTGTTTGGCTCTATCCCGGTGATAAGCTCGCGCTGCTCTCCGACGGCGTGTTCGATTCTCTCACGGAGGAGGAACTGACGGCGCTCCTCAACCGGAGCCCGAGAAACGCCGCAGAGGCTGTGAAAGAGGCTGTTCTGGCAAAGAGTCTCCCGCAGCAGGACGATTTGACAGTCATTGTGTTGGAGATCATCGAGACGGCGCGCGGATAAATCTGTGCCCGGGAGATATAAAAGAGGAGAGAGAACCATGGAATTCAATCGCTGTTATTCCTGTATGGGGGAGCTGCAAACGGTGGGGGGCGTATGCCCGCACTGCGGCTATGACAACACGAAGGGACCGAAGGAGCAGCCGCAGCACGCGCTGCCCTGCGGGACGCTTTTGAACGGGAAATATGTGATCGGGCGCGTGCTGGGGCAGGGCGGCTTTGGCATCACCTACATTGCGTATAACCAGGCGCTGGAAATGTCGGTGTGCGTGAAGGAGTATTTCCCGAGCGGGGCGGCCATGCGCATGACCACGCACAGCATCGAGGTGTATTGGAGCGGCGGCGAGAGCGCGCAGGAGCTCATGCGCGGGCGCGAGAGCTTTGTGCGAGAGGCGCAGAAAGCGGTCAAGCTGCGCGACCTGAGCGCCATTGTCACGGTTTGGGACGTGTTCTCGGAGAACGAGACGGCGTACATCGTGATGGATTACATAAGCGGCGAGACGCTGCGGCAGTACATGAAGCGTCTCAATCGACCGATGACCGAGAGCGAGTGCGTGCGTCTGCTTGCGCCGATGATGTCGGATCTGGGCGAGATGCACAGGCGGGGGATCGTCCACCGGGACATAAAGCCCGACAACATCATGCTCAAGAGAAATGGCCAGCCTGTGCTGCTGGATCTCGGCGCGGCAAAGGACGCGAGCAAGAGCCTCAAGAGCAGCAACCAGGTGGCAAGCTACGGCTACAGCCCGATCGAGCAATATCGCACGAACGGCAGCACCGGCCCGTGGACGGATGTGTATGCGTTTACTGCTACGATCTACACCTGTGTGACCGGGAAAGTTCCGCCCTCGGCGCTCGACCGCCTGGGAGGGGATGCGCTGGAGCTGGAGCGCTTCACCCCGCGCTTTGCGGCGGTGATGGAAAAGGGACTTGCCATCGAGCCAAGGGATCGTATTAAAACAATGGCGGAACTGTTCGCCGCCATGAACGCGGCGTTGCAGCCGCAGCCCCAATCTCAGCCGGAGCCACAGCCCCAGCCCCAGCCACAGCCTCAACCACAGCCTCAACCACAGCCCCAGCCACAGTCTCAACCCCAGCCGCAGCCGCGACCCCAGCCACAGCCCCAACCACAGCCGCAGCCACAGCCCCAGCCACAGTCACAAAAAGGAGGCTCGGGAGATAACAGAACACCAGGGAAATCAAAGCCGAAAAGCCACGCAGTGCGCGACATCCTGCGGCTGACTGTGATTTTGATAGCTGCGATGTTTGCGCTCAGGCCACATTTTACATACGAGGAAACAGCGGCAGGCATAGAGATTACCGGCTATTCCGGTCTGTTCGACTCTCAAAGCTGGCTGTACCAGCCAACGGAACTAACGATTCCCTCTTCGATCCGTGAAAAAACGGTGACGAGCATCGGCGATAAAGCTTTCAACAAGTGTAGAAAACTCACAACGGTTGAGATCCCGTCGAGCGTGACGAGCATCGGCAAGTCCGCTTTTTCCATGTGCAGCAGCCTGACAGCGATTGAGATCCCGTCGAGCGTAACGAGCATCGGCGATGACGCTTTCGTCGGGTGCAGAAGCCTGACAACGGTTGAGATCCCATCGAACGTGACGAGCATCGGCTCTTCCACTTTCGACGGGTGCAGCAGCCTGACAGCGATTGAGATCCCGTCGAGCGTAACGAGCATCGGCTATGCCGCTTTCAACGGGTGCAGAAGCCTGACAACGGTTGAGATCCCATCGAACGTGACGAGCATCGGCTCTTCCACTTTCGACGGGTGCAG
>JAZQCO010000110.1:0-11040 GCA_045546335.1 Candidatus Limivicinus sp.
CGCAGGTGGAGATGATGAACGCCACAACGCCCAAGACAACGATAGACAGGGTCTGTACAGTCAGGAAGTTGGAACCCACCATGGTTGCACCTACGGAGGTGCTGAGCAGAATGGTGACGATATTCATCAGCGCGTTCTGCACAGTGTCGGACAGACGGTCGGTAACGCCGGTCTCCTTAAACAGGTTGCCCAGCATCAGGCAGCCGATCAGAGGAGCGGTATCAGGCAGCAGCAGAGCCACGAAAATGGTAACCACAATGGGGAAGATGATCTTCTCGGTCTTGGAGACCTGGCGGGTCTGGACCATCTTGATCTTCCGCTGCTCGGGAGTGGTCAGCAGATTCATAATTGGGGGCTGGATCATGGGGATCTGCGCCATGTAGGAATAAGCTGCCACGGCAATGGCGCCCAGCAGATGGGGGGCCAGCTGGCTGGTCAGGAAGATGGCGGTAGGGCCGTCAGCGCCGCCGATGATGCCGATGGATGCGGCTTCCTTGGCAGTAAAGCCAATGCCATCAATGGGAATCAGGTTCAGGGCAATGGCGCCAAAGAAGGCGGCAACAACGCCAAACTGTGCAGCAGCACCCAGCAGCAGGCTCTTGGGGTTAGAAAGCAGAGGACCGAAGTCGGTCATTGCGCCAACGCCCATGAAAATCAGACAGGGGTACAGACCGGTTTTAACACCGATATAGAAGATATCCAGCAGACCGCGCTCCAGCATAATCTTGCCGTAGCCGATCTCGTGGTTCATAAACTGTGTCCACAGATCCTGATGATACAGGCCGGCATTGGGCAGGTTAGTCAGCAGACAGCCAAAGGCAATGCCAACCAGCAGCAGGGGCTCAAATTTCTTTACAAGGCCAAGGTACAGCAGTACGCAGGCCAGAACTATCATTACTATCTGGCGGAAGTCTGTCGCCAGCATGTAGAAGCCTGAGGTTTCCCACAGTCTTCCCAGAGTGTCAAGCATATTGGCCATACACACTTACCTCAGATGACCAGCAGAGTGTCGCCGGTGGCAACCACTGCGCCCTTGTTGGCTACTATCTGCTTTACAACGCCGTCGCTGGGAGCGACAACTTCGTTTTCCATCTTCATGGCCTCGATGATGAGCAGCACGTCGCCCGCCTTGACGGCCTGGCCGACGCTGACCTTGATCTCGAGAATGTTGCCGGGCAGGGGGGAGTCCACCTTCGTTCCGGCGGAGACGGGACCTGCTGCGGGTGCTGCGGGCGCTGCGGCCGGGGCGGCTGCCGGCGCGGGGACGGAGGGGACGGGGGATTTGGCTTCGTACTCGTCGAGCAGCATGGCCTCGCCGCGCTCAACCTCGACCTCGTAGGTGCGGCCCTTGAGGGTGATTTTATATTTCATGTCTCAGGTACTCCTTATGTATCAATAATGAAAAATGAAAAGGTAAAAATGAAAACCTTTGGTGTCCGCTTCGCGGACGGATCATCATGCAATCGTCGTCAGGCGGCACCTCAATGCTTCACTTTTCGCTTTTCGTTTCTTCCTTTACTTCCCGGATGGAGAGGAAGCGCAGCTCGTTGAGCGGCGCCTGGAGCTGGTCGGCGACGATCGCCATGAGCATGGCGGCGGTGCGCGGGTCGGTGTCGTAGAGCTTCAGCTCCCCGGCGGAGCCGGGGGCGAGCGGCCCGGTCTGCTTGAGCACCTGCACCGGCGCGTCAGCGGCGGGGACGGGGACGTTCTTCTTCTCGACCCTGTCGCCGATGGCGGTCATGAGTTTGATGATGCCCATGAGCAGCACCAGCGCGAAAAAGACGACCGACATCCCGAGCAGGGAATATACCAAAGCGTTACCAAAGCTCATCTCTTACTCCTCCATTGCAACGATGCTGTAGGAGCAGACCTTCTCCTCCTCGGCCTGACGCCAGGCGAAGAACTTCTCCGCAACCTGGGGGAAGGCGATGTAGCTGAGCACATCCTCCTCCGAACGCGCCGTTGCGCCGAGCTGTGCTTTCGCCTTCTCATAGAGATCGGCGGGCAGCGTGTCGGCGAAGCGCCCCTCGATGGGCTTCTCGCCCTTGAGGATCTTCTCGCGCACGGCGGGGTCGATGGGCGCGGGGGTCTTGCCGTATTCGCCGCGGCAGTACGCCTTCATCTCCGCGCCGACGTTCTTGTAGCGCTCACCGGAGAGCACGTTCTGCACCGCCTGGGTGCCGATAAGCTGGCTCGTCGGCGTGACCAGCGGGGGATAGCCCATGTCCTTGCGCACACGCGGAGTCTCGAGCAGCGCCTCCTCGTACTTGTCGAGCGCGCCGAGCATCTTGAGCTGGCTGAGAAGGTTCGAGAGCATGCCGCCGGGAATCTGATAGGTCAGGCACTGGGTATCGGTCGCCATGGAGATCGGGTTGAGCGTGCCGTCGGCGAGGAAGTCGGCGCGGATGGGCTTGAAGAAGTCCGCCATCTTCAAAAGCGCCTCGTCGTTGAGCGACGTCTCGTAGCCGAGCTCACGCAGCGCGTACAGCAGCGTCTCGGTCGCGGGCTGGGAGGTGCCGCCCGAGAAGGGAGAGATCGCGGTGTCGATCACATCCGCCCCGGCCTCGACCGCCTTGAGATAGGTCATGAAGGCCAGCCCCGTGGTGCTGTGCGTGTGCACCACGACGGGAAGATCCACCGCGTCCTTGAGCGCGGAGACCAGGTCGTAGGCGTTCTTGGGCGAGAGGATACCGGCCATGTCCTTGATGCAGATGGTGGACACGCCCATCGCCTTCATCTCCCGGGCGAGCTTGACGTAGTTTTCCAGCGTGTGGACGGGGGAGGTCGTGTAGGAGATCGCGCCGGAGGCGATTGCCCCGGACTTCACGGTCTCCTCGACGGCAACCTTGATATTGTCCACATCGTTGAGCGCGTCGAAGATGCGCACGATGTCGATGCCGTTGCGCACGGCGGCGCGCACGAAGCGGCGCACCACATCGTCACTGTAATGCTTGTAGCCGAGGATGTTCTGACCGCGCAGCAGCATTTGCAGCTTGGTCTTGGGCATGGCGGCGCGGATCTTGCGCAGCCGCTCCCAGGGGTCCTCGTTGAGAAAGCGCAGACACACGTCGAAGGTCGCGCCGCCCCAGCACTCCACGGAGTAGAACCCGGCCTCGTCGATAGTCGAGAGGATGGGCTCAAACTTGTCGAAGGACAGGCGGGTCGCAGCCAGGGACTGATTTGCGTCGCGCAGAATCGTCTCGGTAAACTGTACTTTTTGCACTGGATGTTCTCCTCCTCGGTTGTGGACACTATATTCTATCGTTTTATTCCAAACCTGCAAAAGTATACCATACTCTTTTGTCAAGCGCCATAGGCCAAACGGATTTTTTCCGATTTTTTTGCAAAAAAGTGCCCGCATCAAAGCCTGTCAGAGTGCAAAGGCACAGTGCAGCGCTGTAGGGGCCTTCACGAAGCGCCCGGCGGTGAAAGCGAACAGTATTCATGAGCCGTGGGCGAATCCGTATCACAAGCTGCGATACAAATTCGCCCACGATTTCCGCAAAATATGGAATTGTTCTGCACGGGCGCTTCGTGAAGCGCCCCTACAACAAAAGACGGGAGACGCAGCCGCATTGAGACGGCTCGGTGTTCAGATGATGCGCCGTGCCTCGAAGCCGCGCGTGAGGTAGTGACCTGAGAGCTCCGAGGTGATGACGCCGGTGGTGGACGTGGCGGCGTGGACAAACATATTGTTGCCGATGTAGATGCCGACGTGTCCTATGTAGCTGCCGCCGGAGTAGAAGCACAGCAGATCGCCGGGCTCGAGCTCGCTCGGATCGACCGCTCTGCCGTTTTTGGCCTGATCGGCCGCGACGCGGTTGAGCGAGTAGCCGAAGTGCTGGTAGACGTACCAGACAAGCCCTGAGCAGTCAAAGCCGGACGGGCTCTTGCCGCCCCAGACGTAGGGGGTGCCGAGGAAGCTGAGCGCGTAGTCCGCGATCTCGCGTCCGGTGGCGCTGCCGCCGACGCTCGCGGTCGGGAGAGCGCCCTGGGCGACGTACTGGCTGAAGACATAGCCGTCCTGCCCCTGATAGAGAACCTGCGTCCAGTCGCCGCTTGCGCCGAGGATCGTGATCACATTGCCGTAGAAGAGCTCGGTGTGGATCGCATAGGCGAGACCAGGGCCGGAACGGAGGCGGACGTTGTTGCCCTTGATGTAGCCGGGGGTGCCGGTGAGGGAGGGCGGCGTGACCGTGAGAGTGGGCTGCTCCCCGGCCGTGTCGAGCACAAGCGTGGGCGCGGGGCTCTCGCCCGGCGTCTCGTCCGGCTCACGCACGGTCGTCTCCCCGGCGGCGTCGGGCTTGACATACTGGCTGAAGACATAGCCGGTCTGCCCGTCGATCAGGCAGAGCGTCCAGTCGCCCTCCGTGCCGAGGATCGTGAGCGCCTTGCCGCGATCATAGGTGTCGAGGATGCTGTACGCGGTGCCCGGCCCCTTCCGGAAGCGGACGTAGTCCCCGGTGATCGTGCCGCTGCGGCTCTCCGACGCGGCGGGTGTCGCCTCCGGCGTCGGCGTCGGCGTCGTGATGACGATAGTCGGGCTCTCCGCCGCCTCCGGCGTCGGGGCAGGTGTGGGCGTCGGCGCGGGCGTCGGCGCCGGTGTCGGCGTCGTGATGACGATGGTCGGGCTCTCCTCCGGCGTCGGCGTTTCGGGCGGGAGGATCACAAGCCCGACATTATCCCAGTCGCTGATCAGCAGCGCCCCGCTCGGCGCGGGGGTGAAGACGGGGCTGTTCGGCGCAGCGTCAAAGACGATGCTCGCGCCTTCGCTGTCAGGTTGCAGAAGCAGATACTGGGAGAACATATAGCCGCTGCGGCTGCCGCAGCGCACCTCGAACCACGAGGGATTGGAGCGGCTGAGCACCTCCACGAGGTTGCCGCGGGAGTAGCTGCCGATGATCTCATACTCCGTGCCGGGGCCGGAGCGGACATTGACCTCAGAGCCTGTGACCTTGGCCGTCTCCGCGAAGGCGACGGTTTGCAGCGCACAGACAGCGAGCGCCAGAGCCAGAAGGCGGCGGAAAACACGTTTGCGCATGGCGTACCCTTATCTCTTTCTCGAGCCGCGCCGATGCGCGGACTACCCGGGGGGCTGGTTTCTTACTTCGCGGTGAGGGCGCGGTCGAGCCACGCGGCACCGATGTCGATGGCGGCGTAGAGGCCGTCCTTCTCGCCCTTCTTCACGATGCGGTCGCGGGAGCGGATCGAGGAGTCGGTGAGCTGGAGCTGCACGGAAACCTTGCTCGCCACGTCGAGATCCTTGACCTTTTTGGTCTCGAGAATCTGCATCATGATGATGTATTTATCCGCAAAGCTGCCGTAGTAGATGATGTTATCCTTGCGCTGCAGGGGATGTCCCTTGTATTCCAGAACTTTAGCCATAGCAAAAACCTCCAAAAAAGTAGTAAAACTGTAACACACGACGGGGAGACTGTCAACAGGGAATTCTTTCCAGGCCAAAGCTGACGCAGGAAGCGGGTGAGGAGCGTGCAATCCCCTCCCCCCCTGGCAAGGGCGGAGGGGATTGTCTTTGCCCGGTTAGCCGAAGATGATCGTCGCGCCGCCGTCGCCCACATAGCTCTCAGGCGGGACGGTGGCGACGGGCGCGCTGTAGCCGCCATCGCCGATGATGACGGTGTCGCCTCCGCCGCTCTGGCTCTGACCGCCGCCGTCGAAGACGATGCCGCCGTCATTCACGGTGTTGTCCGTATTCTGATCAAAGACGATGCTCGGGGACGGCTCCGCGGCGTTGACATGGAACAGCCCCGTGTCCCCGCCGAGGTAGGGATAGCTGAACTCGCGCCACTCCAGCCCGCTGTGCACCTGGGACATGACCTTCTTCCAGAGCTTGGCGGCGGGGTTGCCGGAGACGTGCATGACCTCGGGGATATCGTAGCCCGTCCAGACGACGGCGGCGTAGTAGGGCGTGATCCCGGCAAACCAGCGATCCTTGTACTCGCCCGAGGTGCCGGTCTTGCCTGCGACGGGCACCGTCCAGATCTGCGCCTCGGTGCCGGTGCCCTCCTCGACGACCTTGCGCATCATATAGGTCATGCAGTGGGCGGTGTTGGGGTCAAAGGCGGTGATGGTCTGCGGGGCGTTGTCGATGACGATGTTGCCGCGCGAGTCTGTGACCATGGAGTAGGTGCGCGAGTAGGTGAAGATGCCGTCGTTGACGAGGGCGCAGTAGGCCTGCGTCATCTCACGCACGGAGACGCCGTTGGTGAGCTGGCCGAGGGACATGGAGGCATAGCCCACGTCGTTCTTCTCGCCCGAGGTCACGATGCTCGTAAAGCCCAGGCGCTGCGTGAGATAGTCCACGGAGGTCTGGGGGCCTGCGGGCAGGGAATCGACGATCTGCGCGGCGACGGTGTTGCGCGACCACTTGAGCGCGTCGGTGATCGTGAGCACGCCGTAGTAGCGGTTGTCGTCGTTGCGCGGGTACCAGCTCGTGCCGCGCAGATAGATGTTCGCCGCGTCGTCCACGAGGGTGTTCGGGGTGATGAGCCCCTCGTTGATGGCGGGGGCGTAGGCGGCGAGCGGTTTGATGGAGGAGCCCGGAGAGCGCACCGTGCCGCCGTAGCTGAAGCCGTTGACCGACACCGGCACGGCGCGGTTGAGCTCGAAGCTGCGCGTCTTCGGCCCGACGCCGCCCGCGAGCGCGAGGATGCGCCCGTCGTAGGGGTTCATAATGACGATGGCGCTTTGAAGCTGCTGGCTCGAGGAGGATTTGAAGTTGTCGAGATTCGTGTACACCGCGTCCACCATGGACTGGAGGTTCGTGTCGATGCAGCAGTAGATCTGATAGCCGCCGTTATACAGGAGCGTGCGCGCCGCGTCATAGCTGATGCCCTTGAGCTCCATGAGATCGCGCAGCACGTCGTTGATGACGACCTCTTCATAATAGCTGTAGGGGCGCGTGACGACACTCTCACTGCCGGGGGAGCGCTTGAACACCAGTTCCTCGGCGCAGGCGGCCTTGTAGGTCTCGTAGTCGATATACTCCTGTTCGTACATCTCGCGCAGGATCGTCTCCTGACGGCGCTTGTTGTTCTCTTCATTATAGAAGGGATCGTAGTAGGTGGGCATATTGGTGATGCCGACGATGGAGGCGCACTCGGCGAGGGAGAGATCCTGCACGTCCTTGCCGAAGTAGGTCTGCGCGGCCGCCTGTACGCCGTAGCAGCTCTCACCGAAGTAGACGGCGTTGAGGTACCACTCCATGATCTCCTGCTTGTCATACTTCTTCTCCAGCTCCAGCGCGCCGAAGATCTCACCGAGCTTGCGCTGGATCGTGACCTCGTCGCGCCCGGTCAGGTTCTTGATAAGCTGCTGGGTAAGGGTCGAGCCGCCGAAGTTTGTCTCCATCTTCGCGAACATCTTCACGAAGGCGCCGGCGGTGCGGTACCAGTCCACGCCCTTGTGCTGGTAGAAGCGTTTGTCCTCGATGGCGACGAGCGCCTTCTCCATGTACTCGGGGATGTCCTCGTAATCCACCCAGATGCGCTTATACTGCCCGGCGAGGGTGACAAGCTCCTGATACTCCCCGGCGGGGTTCTGGTACCAGATCGTGCTCGATTCGCTGAGCTGGTAGTCCTCGAGGGAGAGATCCATCTGCGGGGTGAGGAAGTTCTTGACGTAGTAGGCGAACACGCAGGCAAAGAGCAGTCCTGCGATCAGCAGCACCAGAAGCAGGGAGCCGATGATCTTGAAAATGCCGCTCATGACCGAGGACGCGGCATCTACGGTAAAGCCGACGGCCTGAAGGAGTCTCTGACCGCCGGGGGTGTGATGCGTATTCTTTTCGCTGCTGCGGGGCTTGGATTTCACTGGCAGCACCTCCTGATTCTATCGTTATGGAGTTGACATCTCCCTGTCATCGGGGAAGGAAATGGATGGATTGACATATTCAGTATACCATAAATTGCCGCCGAGGGGTAGGGGGATTTGCAAATTTATGAATGCTTAAGGTTTCGCCGCGCCGGAGAGGCCTATGTATAGTTTTCCAAAAATGAGAAACAATAGTCACGGATATCAAAAAGAATCGGAGGCGGGAGAGTGAAGAGGCTCAGAGCGAGGGCGGCGCTGCTGCTGGTGCTGACGGGCGGGGCGCTGTATTCGGCGGCGGAGGCGTTTCGCAGCGTGCAGCCGCCGGTGAACGCCATGCTGCCGAAGGATATTTACGAGCGCTACGCCGTGCGGGCGGAGTCGGCGGAGTTTCTGCTCAAGCAGAGCGGGAAGTATGTGGCGGTTTTCGAGCGGGAGCATCCGCGCGAGCCGACGGAGGTGACGGATATCGAGCTGAGATGTCTGCGCGCGGCGGATCGCGCCATGGTGGAGGCCGGGATCCCGGTCATCAGCCGCCGCGAGCTGTTGCTGCTCCTGGAGGATCTGGGATCGTAGAAGAAAAGCCGAACTGCCTATTGATTTCTCGTTCAACTTAGGGTACAATAGCAGCAGATAAAACAGGAGGCGATACGATGAGTGAACAGTACGGGAGCGATTATATCACGATCGTGGACGACGACGGGCAGGAGTTCGAGCTGGAAGTCCTCGACAGCATGGACTATAACGGCGAGACCTACGTCGCCTTCCTTCCCGCGGATATGGATGAGAACGACCCGGACTACGGCATGATCATCCTGCGCAGCGTGATGGATCAGAATGGGGATGAGCTGTTCGAGTCCATCGACGACGAGGCGCAGCTCCAGGACGTGTACGAACACTTCATGGTGCTCCTCTTTGACGACGAGGACGGGGAAGAATAATCCCTTCACCGCGGCATAGAATAGAAGTATCTTTCTGCGGTGTTCGTGTCCGGCCTTTCGGCCCTTTGGCTCATTAAACCCACATCTCTTATACGGGATGCTGATTTGAATCTGCGGATTGCAGGCCTCCCGCCCACAAAGCGGACGTTGGAAGCAGCGAAACAGAACTTAGGCAACCCACCTGCTCATACTGTGCAGGTTATAATTGAGCCAGCACGGCATTGCGGATGTCTCCCCCGGGAAACCGGGGGAGATTTATATTCAATGAAAAATGAATAATGAAAAATGAATAATTGCGGTGTCGGCTGCGCCGACGAATTGAAAACAGGCAGCGCGCCGATTTCAGCACGGAGTCACAGCATTGTTGCCGTCTCCTTTATATAATCCGTCCCCGAAGGGGACACCTTACTTTTTCATTTTTACTTTTTCACTGTATTTTACATAAGGGAAAGGAGAATACCAGACATGGACGACACCCTTCGGCGGGATATTGACCGCTTTGTGGAGGAAAATACCGAAGCCATCGTGCGCGACATCGCGCGTCTGGTGGCGGTGGACAGCGTAGAGGGCAAGGCCGAGGACGGCGCGCCCTTCGGCAAGGGGCCGAAGGAGGCGCTGGCGCTGGGGCTGCAAATCGCGCGCGAGCTCGGGCTCGAGGCGGTCAACTGTGAAAACTACATCGGCTATGCCGCCCTCGGCGAGGGGGAGCGCTATCTTGCGACGATCACCCACCTCGATATCGTGCCGGTCGGCGAGGGCTGGACGGGCGACCCCTTCACGCTGCGCGAGCGGGAGGGCTGGCTGCTCGGGCGCGGCGTGCTCGACGACAAGGGGCCGAGCGTGCTGTGCCTGTACGCGCTCAAGTATCTCAGGGAGCGCGGCGTGAACCTGCGCTATCCGATCCGCGCCCTGCTCGGCGCCAACGAGGAGACCGGCATGGGCGATGTGGAGTACTACCTGAAACACTACCCCGCCCCGCTCTTCGCCTTCAGCCCGGATGCGGATTTCCCGCTCGTCAACGGCGAGAAGGGCATCTATCACGGGCGCATCCTCTCCAGGGTCGCGCTCGATCGGATCGTGGACATTCGCGGGGGCGTGGCATCGAACGTCATCCCGCCCAAGGCGGAGGCGACGGTGCGCGCACAGGCGCTTACGTCTACCGAGCGCGTCACGGCGACCGAGCTTGAGCCGGGGCTGTGGAAGCTCCACGCCGAGGGCGTGGGCGGTCACGCCTCCATGCCTGCGGGCACGGTCAACGCCATCGGCGTGCTGGTCGATTACCTGCTGGACAACGGGGTCTGCGCCGGCGACGAGCGCTCGCTTCTCGAGCTGCTGGCCGCGCTGCACCGCCATCCCGACGGCAGCGGCCTCGGCGTCGCGGCGGACGACGGGCTCTTCCAGCCGCTCACGATCGTCGGCGGCGTGATCGGCGTGGAGGACGGGCGGCTGTTCCAGACGCTCGACAGCCGCTACCCGACCAACACCAGCGGCGCGCAGATCGCCGCCGGCATCCGGGAGAAGGCCGGGGCGCTCGCCGAGGTGACGCTCGAGCGCGACGCCGCGCCCTTCTACATGAGCCTCGATAACCCCGCCATCCGGGTCTGCGTCGAGGCCTACAACACTGTGACCGGGGAGCACGCCGCGCCCTTCACCATCGGCGGCGGCACCTACGCGCGCGACTTCCCGAACGCGGTGTCCTTCGGCCCTGAGCACCACGAGCGCCCCGCGCCGTCCTTCGTCGGGCCGATCCACGGCGCGGACGAGGGCGCCTGCCTCGCCTGGCTGCTCGAGGCGCTGAAGGTCTACATCCTCGCGCTGCTCGAGCTGGAAAAACTCGATTTTTAACAAATATTTCAAGTAAATCCGCCTCTGCTGTGCTAGAATGGATGCAAACAGAGGAAAAGAGGAGTGCTGACATGAATAAGCGCGCTTTGATCGTTGAGGACGACCCCAATATCGCGGAGCTGCTGCGCCTGTATCTGGGCAAGGACGGCTTTGAGACCCTGATCGCAGCGGACGGGGGGAAGGCGGAGTCGAGCTTTGATCTCTTCGCGCCCGACGTGGTGCTGCTCGATATCATGCTGCCCGTCAAGGACGGCTGGCAGGTCTGCCGGGATATCCGCGCCAAGTCCTCCGTGCCGATCATCATGCTGACGGCCAAGGGCGAGACCGGCGACAAGGTCAGCGGGCTCGAGATGGGCACGGACGACTATGTGACAAGTCGGATCGTAGCCATGTCGTTCTGTGAGCCAAGGAGTTGGAGCTAAGT
>JAZQCO010000111.1:0-5872 GCA_045546335.1 Candidatus Limivicinus sp.
CCTACACCTTCTGTTTTTACTTCAAATTCTCTTCGATCAGCGCGAGGTCGCCGTAGAGGATCGAATCGTCGCCGAGGGCGGCGGTCTTGATCTCGACCGTGGAGCGGATCTGCGGCATACAGTAGCGATCCACCTCAGCGAGCACCTTCTCGAGGAAGAGATCGCCCATTGCCTCGATGATGCCGCCGCCGTAGATCACCAGATCCGGCGAGATGGTGTTGATCATGTTGCCGGTGGCGATGGCGAGATAGTGGCAGGCGCGATCGACGGCCTCCTCCGCCACCTTGTCCCCCGCCTTGAGCGCCTTCTTGAGCGCCTTGGCGCGGAACACCCCGTCCTTCACGTCCTCCGCCATCAGGCACTCGCGCCCGCGCGCGACCTGCTGGCGGATATAGGCGCTCATGCCCATCTTGCTCGCGAAGGTCTCAAGGCACCCGCGCTGTCCGCAGTTGCACAGCGGTCCCTCCGGCTCGAGCACCATATGGCCGTACTCGGCGGCCTTGAACTGGTTGCCGGTGAAGAGCGTGCCATTGAGGATCAGGCCGCCGCCCATCCCGGTGCCAACAAAGAAGCCGACGACGTTCTTGTAGCCCTTCGCCGCGCCGAAGTGGTACTCACCGAGCACACCGAGGTTCACGTCGTTGCCCACATAGAAGGGCACGCCGAACTTCTTGCGCATGGCGCCCGCCATGTCGTAGTCGCGCCAGGGCAGATTCGGGGTGAAGAGCACGACGCCCTTGTCCTGGTCGATGACGCCGGGGGCGCAGGAGGCGACGGCGTTGAGCTTCTTGCGGTCGATGCCGGACTCCTTGATCATCTCCTCGACCACATCGACGATGACCTTCTCCACGTCGGCCGAGCCCTCGCCGCCGCTCTTGGAGCGCTTTTTCAGGCGGTAGATGATCTCGTCCTTCTCGTTAAAGATCACGCCGAGCACCTTGGTGCCGCCCACATCGAGACAAATATTATAGCTTTCGGACATTTCGGATTCCCTCCTGTATCAATGATTGAACGTTTCTTCACTCAAAGAGGAACTTGAGCAGCTTCTTCATCGCCCTGCTGACCCCATTCCCGCTCTCTTCCGCCCTGGCCGCAGTCTTCGGCGCGCTCTGGGAAGTCTCCTCCTGCGCCACCTTGCGGGTGCTGAAATAGCGGTAGAGCGCCTCCTGGGAGCTTGTGCCCTCGCCGCCCGCGTCGCGGATATAGCTGCCGTCGGCGAGCATACGGCGGGACTTCTCCTTATCGGCGCGCAGCGCGTCGAGCACGGCGTTGAGCTGCTCGCGCGTGTCGGGCGTGACGGCCTCGATAAAGGCCTCGACGCGCCGTTCGAGGTTGCGATTGAGCATATCGCCCGAGCCGATGAAGATGCGCTGCTCCTCGCCCTCGCCGAAGCTGTAGATGCGCGAGTGCTCGAGCCAGCGCCCGACGACGCTCGTGACCGTGATATTCTCGGTCATGCCCGGCACGCCGGGGCGCAGCGAGCAGATGCCGCGAATGAAGAGCTCCACCTTCACCCCCGCCTGGGAGCAGGCGATCAGCTTCTCCATGACCTCCTCGTTGTTGATGGCGTTGGCCTTGATGGCGACGCGCCCCGCCGCGCCCTTGGCGATCTCGCGGTCGAGAAACTCCAGAAGCCTGCTCTCAAAGCTCAGCGGTGCGATCCAGAGATGGTGCATCTCCGGCGGGATCTCGCCGTTTTCGAGTGCGGCGAAGACGGCCAGCGCCTCGCGCCCCTCCGCCTCGCGCGCGGTGATGAGCGAGAGGTCGGTGTACTGCTCACCCGTGACCTCGTTGTAGTTGCCGGTGCCGACCTGCGTGATCGTGGAGAGGTTCCCGTTATGGCGGCGCGTGATGACACAGAGCTTGGAGTGCACCTTATGCTCGGGCAGCCCGTAGACCACCCGGCACCCGGACTCCTCGAGGAGCCGGGAGTAGTCGATGTTGTTCTGCTCGCCGAAGCGGGCGCGCAGCTCCAGCAGGCACAGCACGTCCTTGCCGCGGTCGGCCGCGTAGGCCAGGGCGGCGGCGACCTTGCTGCTGCCGGACATGCGGTAGAGGGTGATCTTGATGGAGAGCACCTCCGGATCGTCCGCCGCCTCATACAGCAGATCGACGAAGGAGAGCATACTCTGGAACGGGAAGCTCAGCAGCAGATCCCGCTTCTCGATACAGGCGAAGAACTCCCCCTTCTTCAGCCCGATGTCGCGGGCGGGGCGGCGCTCCTCATAGCGCATGGCGGCGGTGCCGCCGATACAGGAGCGGAAGGAGAAGTCGAAGGGCGTGTTCTGCGCAAAGACCCGGTTTTCCGGCACGCGCAGGCGGCTGAGGAGCTGGGCGCGGCAGGCGTCACTGAGCTTGCCGTAGATGCGCAGCCGCACCGGGGAGCCCTTCGTGCGCTTTTTGAGCATGGCGGACACGGCGCGGCGCAGATCGTCGTCCTCGTGCTCGACCTCGGTGAGGAACACGTCGGCGTTTCGCGTGACGGCGATGATGGCGGACTGCACCACCGTGTCGCCCTTCTTCACCAGGAGGTTCAAGAAGTGGCGCACAAGATGGGCGGTCATCACGATCTTCTGACAGCCGTCGATCTCGAAGCTCTGGTAGGCGGGGAGGCGGTTGTTGATGGGGATGAACCACATCTTCTGCTCCTGCCCGCTCCTCACGAAGGCGACGACGATCGGCTGCCCGCTCACCACATACGGAAGCTCCTGATCCATCTCCGGGAAGCGGATATCCAGCCGCTCGCGGAGATCACCAAAGAGCTTTTTGCTCATCATCTCATCGACCTTGCTGATCTTCTTGAAGTCCAGCACGTCGATCTTGTTCAGGCGCAGCTCCTCGCGCACAGTCTTCCACACGCTCTGGGCGAGAGTCTGCTGCTCGCGGGTGATGCGGTGCACCTCGTTGATCTGCGCCTCCGGGAGCAGCCCCGAGAGCGGATCGGCCTTGTTCGGCGTGAGCTTGGCGCGGTGCGTCAGGATGCCCATGCGCACGCGGTAAAACTCCTCGAGGTTCGACTGATAGATCATCAGGAACTTGAGCCGCTCGAGCAGCGGCACGGTGGGATCGGCGGCCTCGAGCAGCACGCGCTCGTTGAAGGCCAGCCAGCTCAGCTCGCGGTTGATGTAGAGGCCCTCCGGCGCGGTCTGCTCGTGCCAGTCTGTCTTTTTCTCCTTGGATGCCATAGTTTTTTCTACCTTGTCTTACAGTTTATCCTCGATCGCCTTTTCCAGCGCCTTGATAACAAGTTTCAGCACCTTGATGCGGGCGTATTTCTTGTCGTTGGACTCGATGATGAACCAGGGGGCGTTGACGGTGCTGGTCTTTTGCAGCATCTCGTCGATGGCCTGCTCGTACTGCGGCCACTTCTCGCGGTTGCGCCAGTCCTCGTCCGTGAGCTTCCACTGCTTCTCGGGGGTGTTCTGCCGGTCGGTGAAGCGGGCAAGCTGGGTGTCCTGGTCGATATGGATCCAGAACTTGAGCACCACGGCGCCCCAGTCGGTGAGCTGCCGCTCGAACTCGTTGATCTCGTTATAGGCGCGCTGCCAGTCGTCCTCAGAGCAGAAGCCCTCCAGCCGCTCCACCATGACGCGCCCGTACCAGGTGCGGTCGAAGATGCAGACGTGTCCGCTGCGCGGAAGCCGCGTCCAGAAGCGCCAGAGGTACTGCCGCGCCAGCTCATGGGGCAGCGGCGAGGCAATAGGCATCACGTCCACGCCGCGCGGGTCAAGCGGACGCGCCACGCGGCGGATGTTGCCGCCCTTCCCGGCGGCGTCCCAGCCCTCGTAGCAGAGGATGACCGGGATCTTCT
The DNA here is from genome assembly GCA_045546335.1 of Candidatus Limivicinus sp. Lineage (GTDB taxonomy): Bacteria > Bacillota > Clostridia > Oscillospirales > Oscillospiraceae > Limivicinus. The sequence goes on from JAZQCO010000111.1 coordinate 3,812, forward strand.
TGCGATAGATGACGTTATGCAGCTCACCCAGGCGCTTTTGCAGCTTTTTGAGCTCCTTCTTGTACTCCTCGTCCGTGAGCGCCGGGGAGAGATCGACCTCGGCGAGCTTCGGCATTTTGATCAGCTTGAAGTCCGCCTTGTAGGGCTTGCCGACATAGCGCCCCTCGGCGAAGGCCGTCTCCGCAAGCCCGGTCAGCAGCCGCAGCGCCTCGCGCGCGGCAAGAGCCTTGTTCGAGCCGTCGAGGACATGCCAGGGCAGGGTCTTGCCGGTCTTCTCCATGAACGCGGTGTAGCTCTCGCGAAACAGCTTATACTCCCGCTGCTGCCAGAGATCCTCCTCCGTCACGCGCCATGCGGTCTCATAGCTCTCGCGCAGCGCGCGCATCCGCTTGCGCTGCTCGCCCTCGTCGATATCCAGGAAGAGCTTGAGCACCAGATAGCCGCCGTCGCGAAGCTGCCGTTCAAATTCATTGACCGCGCGCACGCGCTTTTTGTACTCCTCCTTCGTGATCTCGCGCCGCAGGAGCTTTCGCACGCAGTCCTCCATCCAGCCGGAGTCGTAGAACATGAGCTTCCCGTTTTCCGGGATCGCCTTGGCGTAGGGGTAGAGGAAGGGATAGCGCGCCTCCGCCTCCGGCGTGAGCACAGGGGAAACGACATTGTAAAAGCGCGGGTCGAGCTCACTGATGAGCTCATTGATGAGGCTGCCCTTCCCGGCGGTCGCCCAGCCCTCCACCAGTACAATGATCGGCAGACCCTTGGCACGGATCTCCATCTGCTGCGCCATCAAGCGCTCGCGCAGCGCCTTGACCTCCGCCTTGACGGCGGCGGCCTCTGCGGATTTTTCTTTCTTTTTTTCTTTGCTCACAAAGCATCGTCCTCTCAATTCGTATTTCCGGAACAGATACTTTGATTTTACGATAGTAAAGCCCTAAAGTCAACAGAGAGATTGTGCAAATTCCGGCTTCTCTGCGCGGCATTTGAAATTGGTGCCTCATGGATTCGCTTTCAAATTTTCGCTTGACAAGAATCCCGCAATGCCCTTATAATGATAAAAATACCTTCAGGGGGGCAGAGCCTATGCTGCGTATCGACACGATCCATTGCATCCGTCCTGGCGGCAGCCCTGTGTCCTTCGCGCGTCAGGCTTCCTGTCAGCACCCCCTTATGCCCGGATTTTGATAGCCGCGTCCGCTGCTTCGAGAGCCGGGTATTTTCTTATATCTTACCAAGGAGGAACATCATGGCCAGAATCATCAACGAGCCCTGCCACACCTTCAACGAGTACCTGCTGATCCCCGGGTACACGCCCATCACCTGCCGCAGTGAGAAGGTCTCGCTGCAAACGCCCCTCGTCAAGTACCGCAAGGGGCAGGAGGACTGCCCGATCACCATGAACATCCCCATGGTCTCGGCGATCATGCAGTCCGCCTCCGGCGACCGCATGGCCGTCGCGCTCGCCACCGAGGGCGGCGTCAGCTTCATCTACGGCTCGCAGAGCGTGGAGGATGAGGCCGCCATGGTGCGCCGCGCCAAGAGCTATAAGGCGGGCTTCGTCCGCAGTGACTCCAACCTCAGCCCCGAGAACACCCTGGCCGACGTGCTCGCCCTCAAGGAGCAGACCGGGCATTCCACCGTCGCCGTGACCGAGGACGGCACCGCCGACGGCAAGCTGGTCGGCGTCGTCACGAGCCGCGACTACCGCGTGAGCCGCATGGAGCCGCAGACGAAGGTCGCAGACTTCATGACCCCCTTTGACAAGCTGGTCTGGGCGCGCGAGGGCACCTCGCTCAAGGAGGCCAACGACATCATCTGGGAGCACAAGCTCAATTCCCTGCCCATTATTGACGAGAGCGGCCGCCTGTGCTATTTCGTCTTCCGCAAGGACTACGAGAGCCACAAGCAAAACCCCAACGAACTGCTTGACGCGCACAAGCGCTATGTCGTGGGCGCGGGCATCAACACCCGCGACTACGAGACGCGCGTGCCCGCGCTGCTCGAGGCCGGGGCGGACGTGCTGTGCATCGACTCCTCCGAGGGGCACACCGACTGGCAGCGCTT
>JAZQCO010000112.1:0-3835 GCA_045546335.1 Candidatus Limivicinus sp.
ACTACTCCTTGGCCCACAGAACGACCTGGCTACGATCCGACTTCTTCACCCAGGAATGGCCCACCTACGTCGCCAAGGGCAAGTCCGGCCGCTACGGCGTCTGCTTCTCCTGGGACGTGGCGAACATCGTCTCCATCAGCATGGATGACCTGATCGCCGGCATCGGCTGGCAGCCGCTGCCCGCGCTGAAGGCCGACACCAAGAACATCACCCCCGCCACCGGCTCCTACACCTCCGGCTTTGACCGCGGTCGCTGCGTCGTCACCGCCAACGCCAAGAACCCCGCTCTGATCTGCGCGTGGCTCGACCAGATGTACGCGCCTCTCCAGTCCCCGCAGAACAACTGGGGCACCTACGGCGAGGATGACGACTTCGACATCTTCGAGATGAGCACCAACGCCAACGGCGAGCCCATGCTCAAGCACTGCTGGCTCGGCGACGCCTCCCCGGTTGAGGTTCGTGAGGCCGAGTGCGTCGGTGGCCCTCTCGCCATCCTCGACAGCTACTATGACGTCTACGTCACCTGCCCCGACGATGCGCAGTATCGTCTCGACTGGATCAAGAACGTCTACACCCCCGACATGAACACCAAGTATGTCTATCCCAACGTCTTCATGACCGCGGACGACACCAAGACCATCTCCAACCTGAACGCCGATATCTTCCAGTTCATCAACACCACCCGTTCGAGCTGGATCATGAACGGCTTCACCGATGCTGACTGGGCCGCCTTCGAGAGCCAGCTCAACGCCTACGGTCTCGAGCAGTACCTGAGCATCTATCAGAAGTACTTCGACGCCTACAACGCCGCCTGATAGTCTTCCTTCCTTCCCCGTTTCCCCGCCCCTCTCGTGAGGGGCGGGGAAACCCGTATCAGAGCGCAGGATACGGCGGCGGGAGGTAAAGAAAAGGATTTTCCTTAGGAGAATCTTTTTCTTTGCCCAAAAGGGTAGACGAAAGGAAAGATTGCGTATATAATGTCGCCGAGTCTATGAAACGAACGCAAAAGGAAAAAACGGGAGAATACCGAATGATTAGTAAGATGCTGCAAAAGGCGAGAGACTTTGAGAAGAAGTATCTGCGCTATACCGACTCCGAACAGCCTGCCTTCCATGTGACCGGGGGCATCGGCTGGATCAACGACCCCAACGGCTTCGCCCCGTACAAGGGCGAATACCACCTCTTCTTCCAGTACTACCCCTACGATACCAAGTGGGGGCCGATGCACTGGGGACACGTCAAGACCAGGGACTTCATCCGCTGGGAGCGCCTGCCCGCCGCCCTCGCGCCGGACACCGAGTATGACCGCGACGGCTGCTTCTCCGGCAGTGCGGTGGAGATGCCCGACGGGCGGCATTTGCTGATGTACACGGGCGTGCGGAATGTCCGCCGCCGCAACGGCAAGATCGTCGCCTTCCAGACCCAGTGCATAGCGATCGGCGACGGCGTGGATTATGAGAAGCTCGCCGCGAATCCCGTCATCGACGCGAGCAAGCTGCCCGAGGGCGGCAGCAGCGAGGACTTCCGCGACCCCAAGATCTGGCGCGAGGGCGACATGTACTACGCCGCCATCGGCAACCGCTGCGCTGACGACAGCGGCACGATCCTCCTCTTCAAGAGCGAGGACGCGGAGAACTGGGAGTATGTGAGCGTGATCTCCGCCTGCCACAACCAGTACGGCAAGATGTGGGAGTGCCCCGACATCTTCCCGCTTGACGGCAAGGACGTGCTGCTTGTGAGCCCTCAGGAGATGGACGCGATCGGGCTGGAGTTCCACCCCGGCAACGCGAACGTCTGCCTGATCGGGCACTTTGACCGCGAGGTCAACCATCTGCTGCGTGAGAACGTCCAGGCCATCGACTACGGTCTCGACTTCTACGCACCCCAGACCCTGCTCACCGAGGACGGGCGGCGCGTGATGATCGCCTGGATGCAGAACTGGGAGACCTCCGCGTGCAAGATTGCGGATCTGCGCTTCATGGGGCAGATGACCCTGCCGCGCGAGCTCACGCTCCGAAACGGGCACCTCTGCCAGACCCCCGTGCGCGAGCTCGAGAAGTACCGCGGCGTGCTGATCGACTACCACAACGTATTGATTAACGGCGAGACCAGCCTGCGCGGCATCAAGGGGCGCTGCATGGATCTCACCGTCACCATCCGTCCGGGCAACGAGAGCAGCATGTACAACTGGTTCCGCCTCTATGTCGCGCGCGACGGCGAGCACTACACCTGCATTCGCTACCGCCCGCAGACCAGCACGCTCAAGGTTGACCGCACACACAGCGGCTTCCCCCACGATATCGTGAACATTCGCGAGTTCCCGGTCGGGACGAAAAACGGCGTGCTCAAGCTGCGCGTCATCATGGATCGCTACAGCCTGGAAATCTTCGTCAACGACGGCGAACAGGCGGCGTCCAATGTCCTGTACACCCCCGTTGAGGCCGACGCCGTCAGCTTCTCCTCCGACGGCAGCGTGATTGTGGATGTGGAGAAATACGATCTGGAGATGAACTGACAATGAAAAAACAGTTTGACGTGATCGCTCTCGGCGAGCTTCTGATCGACTTCACCGAGAACGGACAGAGCGCGCAGCAAAACCCCCTGCTCGAGGCCAATCCCGGCGGCGCGCCGTGCAACGTGCTCGCGATGCTCCAAAAGCTCGGCAAGGACACCGCATTTGTCGGCAAGGTCGGCAAGGATATGTTCGGTGTGCAGCTTCGCGAGGCGGCGGAGAGCGCCGGGATCTGCATGGACTTCCTGCGCGTCGATCCGACAGTACATACCACGCTCGCCTTCGTCAAGACCTTCCCAAACGGCGACCGCGACTTCTCCTTCTACCGCGACCCCGGCGCGGATATGATGCTGACTGCCGAGGAGCTGCCGCTCGAGGCGCTGCGCCATACGCGCATCTTCCACTTCGGCACCCTCTCCATGACCCACCCCGACGTGCGTTTCGCCACGCGCAAGGCCGTCACCGTCGCCAAGGAGGCCGGGGCGCTGATCTCCTTCGACCCGAATCTCCGCCCGCCGCTGTGGTTCAGCCTCGATGAGGCGCGCGAGCAGATCGCCTGGGGACTCAGCCGCTGTGATATCCTCAAGATCGCCGACAACGAGATTGAGTTCATGACCGGCGAGAAGGACTTCGACCGCGGCGCGGCGATCCTGATGGAGAAATACCCGAACATCCGTGTGCTGAACGTCACCGCCGGCGCCGAGGGCAGCTACAGCTTCTCCTTCGGCAAGCGCGTGTTCGTCCCGTCCTTCCGCCTCGGCGGCACGATCGAGACGACCGGTGCGGGCGACACCTTCTGCGCCTGCGTGCTCAATTACATCCTCGAGCACGGCGCGGAGAACCTCACGGAGTCCGAGCTTGTGCAGATGCTCCGCTTCGCCAACGCCGCCGCCTACCTGGTCACCACCAAGAAGGGCGCGATCCGCTCCATGCCCGAGCGCTCGCAGGTGCAGGAAATCCTCGACACGCACTGAAAAGTCCCTCAATAATAAACCCTCCGCCTTCTTTCCGGCGGAGGGTTTATTATAAACGAAGAGGCTGTCTCAAAACGGCAAGAGCAGCCGTAGGGGCGGCTACCAGCCGCCCGTGCAGTGAAAGCAAAAACAGTTAAAAAGTTGGGCGAATTCGCACAAATCAGAAGTCGGATCGTAGCCATGTCGTTCTGTGAGCCAAGGAGTTGTAGCTAAGTGTTGTCTTCCTAAGCCCGCTTGGCCTCCGACTTGCTGCCTCAAAACGGCAAGAGCAGCCGTAGGGGCGGCTACCAGCCGCCCGTGCAGTGAAAGCAAAAACAGTTAAAAAGTTGGGCGAATTCGCACAAATCAG
>JAZQCO010000113.1:0-2853 GCA_045546335.1 Candidatus Limivicinus sp.
TTTTTGCCAGGGCAAAAAGCGGTGTGGCAATCCGCATCCTTTTGAACCGTCTGAACTGTGCAAACTGTATAAAGGAGAGACGGATTCCCACGCCAGTGTTGCGACACTGGCTCGGAATGACGGGGTAGACTGAATAGTTACAAATACACAAAGTATTCCTGCGCTTTCCGGGCTTCGTCAGACGAAAAATCTGCTCGCCAATCCGCACACGTTGATTTAATCAGCGCTTCCTTAGACAAAACCAAAGAGCCTGCCGCTGGCAGGCTCTTTGGTTTTGCATTGTGGAGAGATTCGAATGTGTATCGAAGCCCCGGCGGGCCTTCATCGTCCAGTGCACACACTGGGCGATTCCTTTATTTTTTTCGCACGGCTCATTCTCCGTTTAGCGCGTTCTGCTCCCGCGCTCTCACGCTCTGCCCAGGTAGCCCTCGAGGATCAGGCTGGCCGCGACGGCATCGACGGTCTTGCGGTGCTGCTTCTCGCGCCTGCCGTTCTGGTGCAGGATGGCGTGCGCCTCGATGCTGCTGCGCCGCTCGTCCCAGAGCACGACGGGCAGCCCGGTCTCTGCGATCAGCAGCTCGCGGAAGGCGCGGCTCTTCTCGGCGCGCGGCCCCTCGCTGCCGTCCATGTTGCGCGGCAGGCCGAGCACGAGCGTGCCGACCTCGCGCGCCTTCGCCTCCTCGGCGATCCGCCGCGCGGCGCGCTCCATGTCCCACTCCTGCATCGTCCACGCCTCGCCCGCGATCATTCCCAGCAGATCGGACACCGCAAGCCCGATCCGCGCATCGCCGTAGTCAATTGCCATGATACGCATGATAATCCCCCTCTTGGGCAATGAATAATTAGTGAAAAGATAAAAGATAAAAGTGAAAAGCTATGGTGTCCCCTTCGGGGACTTATTTCAATCGTCCGCGCAGCGGACACCACAGTTATTCATTATTAATTATTAGTTATTAATTATTACAATCGTCCGCGCAGCGGACACCGCAATTTTTCATTTTTCACTTTTCACTTTTCGTTTCAGAACAGTCCAAACTCCGCCCTGACCGCCCCGGCCATGTACAGCGAGCCGACGGCGCAGGCCGCACCGTCCGCCCCGGCCTGTTCGGAGGCGGCGGCGACCCCCTCCGGGATATCCGCGCAGACGGTGACGGGCTTTCCGTACTTTTCCAGCGCCGCGCCGAGCTGGGCGGCGGGCAGGGCGCGCTCACTCGCGGGCGTGACGCAGACGAAGGCGTCCGCCTCGGGGGCGAGGATGTCGAGGATGCGCGGATAGTCCTTGTCGGCGAGCACGCCGAGCAGCAGCACGCGCCGCGTGTGCGGGAAATACCGCCGCAGCGCGGCGGCGACGGCCTCGGCGCACTGAGGATTGTGCCCGCCGTCCACGATGAAGGGCGGCTCGTCGCGCACAAGCTCGAAGCGCGCCGGCCAGCTCACGGCGTAGAGGCCGTGCTCCACCGCGTCCTGTTCGAGCTTCCAGCCCTTTTCGCGCAGCAGCTCCACCAGCTCGAGCACGACGGCGGCGTTGCGGAGCTGATGCTCGCCGAGCAGCGGCAGGGCGTAGGGCACGCCGCGATAGCTGAAGACCTGCCCCTCGAGGCTGTCAAATTCCGCGTGGAGCTGCGCGGGATCGGAAACGCGCAGCCGCGCGCCGACCGCCTCGCAGCGCGCGCGCACGACCGCCTCCGCCTCCGCGCTCTGGGCGTAGAGCACCGCGTCCCCGCCGGGCTTGATGATCCCCGCCTTCTCGGCGGCGATGGCGGCGACGGTGTCCCCGAGCACGGCGGTGTGGTCGAGGCCGATGTTCATGACGACGGCGGCCTCGGGGCAGGCGATGACGTTCGTCGCGTCACAGCGCCCGCCAAGCCCCACCTCGAGCACCACGACGTCGCAGCGCTCGCGCTGATACCACCGCAGCGCGGCGGCGGTCATCAGCTCGAACTCGGTCGCTTTGTCCTCCAGCGCGTCCGCGATCGGCTGGAGCTCGGTCACGATCTCCGCCAGCGCCTCGTCTTCGATCGGCTCGCCGTTAATCTGCATCCGCTCGTTGAAGCGGAAGAGGTAGGGCGAGGTGAACAGCCCGGTTTTGTACCCGGCGGCGCGGAGGATCGAGGCGGTCATCGCCGCGCAGCTCCCCTTGCCGTTCGTGCCCGCGATATGGATAAAACGGAGATCGTCCTGGGGTCTGCCCAGCTTCTCCAGCAGCGCCTCGATGCGCGTGAGCCCCGGCCTCGAGCCGTACCAGCGCACCGAGTCAATGTAGCTTAGCGCTTCCTTGTAGTTCATAGTAACCCCCTGATCGTAAAGTTATAGACAGCGCGCGTCCCTTGCCTCCCCTTTCAGGGGAGTCATTGCCGTAGGGGCGCTTCACGAAGCGCCCGCGCGCGGGAATCCACATCCTGCCCCCTCGCCCGGGCGAATACGAAAAACGTCCCTTCAACCGCCGGGCGATTCATGAATCGCCCCTACGACAAACCGTGAGGTTGTGCGAATCCGCGGGAGGGGCAAGCCCCTCCCCTACGGTGTTGCAATCTCTTTTTCAATCCGTCGCCGCAGGCGACACCACAATTTTTCACTTTTCACTTTTCACTTATCCAATCCGTTCCCCGAAGGGGAACACCACAATTATTCATTATTCATTATTCATTATTCATTATCAAACGGTCAGGCCCCTGTCGTTCCCTTACAGCATGTTTGCCATTGTCGCGCAGGAGGCGGCAAACAGCCCGAGCCGCGCGGCGGCGAGGGCGGGATGCAGCCGGGGGCTGAGCCTCCTGTCCGCCGCGCGGGCGAGCAGAAGCCCCAGCGGCAGCGCGAGCGTGATGATATAGCGCCCCTGCGGCTGATAGTCGC
>JAZQCO010000114.1:0-3871 GCA_045546335.1 Candidatus Limivicinus sp.
CATCGACGGCTGCGGACCCCTGCGCACCTTCTTCAGCGTGGTGTTTCCCATGCTGAAGCCCACCATGATCTCTGTGGGCATCCTGGAAATCATGTGGGTCTGGAACGACTACCTGCTCCCCTACCTGGTGCTGGACATCAACGAATACCGCACCATCCCCATCCACATCCAGTACCTCAAGGGCAGTTACGGCACGGTCGACCTCGGCGCCACCATGGCGCTGATCCTGCTCTTCTGCTCCATGGCCGCCTGGTACATCGCCCGCGTCAATTCCCTGTTTTGCAAGGTCATCTATTACCTCTGCGTCTTCTCGATGGTCGTCCCCTTCCAGATGGTCATGTTCACGCTCTCGAAGACGGCGGACAGCCTCAAGCTCAACACCCCCTGGACGATCCCCATCGTCTATCTCGGCTTCGGCGCGGGACTTGCGATCTTCATGTTTGTCGGCTTTGTGAAGTCGATCCCCATCGAGATCGAGGAGGCCGCCTCCATCGACGGCTGCGGCCCTGTGCGCACCTACTTCTCCGTGGTCTTCCCGATGCTCAAGCCCACGCTTATCTCCGTGGGCATCCTCGAGATCATGTGGGTCTGGAACGACTTCCTGCTGCCCTACCTCGTGCTCGATATCAACGAGTACCGCACGATCCCCATCCACATCCAGTACCTCAAGGGCAGCTACGGCACGGTCGATCTCGGCGCGACGATGGCGCTCATCCTTCTGAGCATCATCCCCGTCATCATCTTCTACCTGATCTGCCAGAAGTACATCATCAAGGGCGTCGCCGCCGGCGCGGTGAAGGGCTGACGCCCACCCCGTAGATTTGTTTGCCGCCTTCCGAGGCGGCAAATCAGAGGGGCACACCCCTCTGAACTCCCCCGGCATACTTCAACATTGAAAAGAGAGGATTCCACCATGATTACACGCAGCAGCGGCGTTTTGCTGTCCATGACTTCCCTGCCCTCGCCCTACGGCATCGGCACGATGGGCAAGGAGGCCTTCCGCTTCGTCGATTTCCTCGCGGCGGCGGGGCAGCGCTACTGGCAGCTTCTCCCCCTCGGCCCCACGAGCTACGGCGACAGCCCCTATCAGTCCTTCTCGACCTTCGCCGGGAACCCCTACCTCATCGACCTCGACCTGCTGATCAAGGAGAAGCTGCTCAAGCCCTCCGAGGTGAAGAGCCGCGACTGGGGCAGCGACCCCGCGCGCGTGGACTACGGCAAGATCTACGAGAGCCGCTACGCCGTGCTGCGTCTCGCCTTCGCGCGCGGCCGGGAGCTCTTCGCGCAGGAGCTCGCCGCCTTCCGGCAGGAAAACGCCCGGTGGCTTGAAAACTACGCGCTCTTCATGGCCATCAAGAACGCCCAGGGCATGGCCGCCTGGACGGAGTGGCCGGAGGCGCTGCGTCTGCGCCGCCCCGAGGCGCTGCAAGAGGCGCGCGAGGAGCTGCGCGAGGACGTGGATTTCTTCGTCTTCCTGCAATTTCTGTTCTTCCGCCAGTGGCAGGCGTTGCGCGACTACGCGGCGGAGAAGGGCGTGGGCTTCATCGGCGATGTGCCGATCTACGTCGCGCTCGATTCCGCCGACGTCTGGAGCGAGCCGGAGTTCTTCCAGCTCGATTCCCGCGGGATGCCGACCGAGGTCGCCGGCGTGCCGCCCGATGCCTTCACCGCCGACGGGCAGCTCTGGGGGAATCCCCTGTACAACTGGGAGCGCATCCGCGCCGACGGCTACGGCTGGTGGATCCGCCGCATCGAGGGGGCGAAGAAGCTGTACGACGTGATCCGCGTCGATCACTTCCGGGGCTTTGAGAGCTACTGGGCGGTGCCCTTCGGCGACAAGACCGCCGCGCGCGGCTGCTGGAGACCCGGCCCCGGCATGGGGCTCGTGGGCGTGCTGACGAGCTGGTTCCACGATCTGGACTTCATCGCCGAGGATCTGGGCTACACCACCCCCGAGGTGCAAAAGCTCCTCGCCGACTCCCGTCTGCCGGGTATGAAGATTCTGGAGTTCGCCTTCGATCCGCAGAGCGAGTCGGACTATCTGCCGCACAACTGTCAGTTCAACTCCTCCTGCTACATCGGCACCCACGACAACGAGACGGTCAAGGGCTGGCTCAAGTCGTCCGACAAGGCGACGCTGCGCTTCGCGGAGAAGTACCTCGCCATCCGCCCCGAGGAGGGCTGGAACTGGGGGATGATCCGCGGCGGCATGGGCACGGCCTCGAAGCTCTTTGTCGCGCAGATGCAGGATCTGCTGGAGCTCGGACCCGAGGCGCGCATGAACACCCCCGGCGTCGCGGACGGCAACTGGCAGTGGCGCATGCTCCCCGGCGCGGCCGACAAGGCGCTCGCGAAGAAGCTGCGCGGCTACACCGAGACCTACCGGAGACTGGCACGGTAAAAAAACACCAGGGGCTGTGAAAAAGTCCCTGTGCCGTAGGGGCGGCTATCAGCCGCCCGTGCAGCGAAAGCAAAAACAGTTAAAAAGTTGGGCGAATTCGCACAAATCAGCGGATTCGCCCAACTTTTTACAGATATTTTGGCTATGGCGCCGGGAGGCTGATAGCCTCCCCTACGTTCTCTTTCGGACTTTTGAGACAGCCCCTTATTAATATGTATTGCCTGTGCGCAGGGGAGGAAAAGCCTTGCCTCCCCTGAAAGGGGCGGAGGGGTCAACGTATCGAGGCAGACCCCTCAGTCACGGCGGCAGGCCGCCGCGACAGCTCCCCTTTCAGGGGAGCCGAGTATAATCCGTCCGCGCAGCGGACACATCAATTTTTCACTTTTATCTTTTCACTTTTCACTTATTTTTCACTTTTATCTTTTCGTTTTTCACTTTTTGAACACGAACAGCTTGCTGATAACGTAATTGCCGATGACGACAACGACGGCGGAGACGACGGTGCCGACGAAGGTCGAGAGGCCGAGGAGGTTCACCAGCACGAGGTTCAGCACCCAGCTCAGCGCCATCGTCGCAAGGCGCGAGCCGACAAAGCCCGCCGCCTCGCCGAGAATGTTCGGGTTCGTGCTGCGGAACACCCACCTGCGGTTCATCGGGTAGGCCGCCGCGATGCCCGCGGCGTTCTCCACCACCGAGAGGACGGTGTTCTGCCCGGCGGTGGGGTGCGCCGTCCCGGCGTAGACCAGATAGAGGAACAGGAACTTCGCCGCCCAGGAGATCACGGTCGTGAGCCCGCCGACAAGAACGTAGACGATCAGCTCCCGGTATTTGACACACAGCGCCTTGATTTTTTCGATCATGCCCTGTCCCCTCCGACCTTCTCCGACACGATATAGCGCGGACGGCCCTTGATCTCCTCATAGATGCGCGCGAGATAGTAGCCGATGATGCCGAGGGAGATCATGATGAGGCTGCTCGAGAGCAGCAGGAGCAAAATCACCGTCGTGAAGCCGCCCAGCGCCGCGCCGGAGAGCTTCTGCACCAGCGCGACAAGGCCGAAGATCACCGCCACCGCCAGCATCACGCAGCCGAGCACGGTCACGAGCTGCAGCGGCGCGGAGGAGAAGGACGTGATGTTCGTCAGCGCGTACTTCACCAGCGCGCGGGTGCTCCACTTGCTCTCCCCCGCCGTCCGCTCGCGCACGCTGTAGCGCACCTCCGCCTTCCTGAAGCCCACCCAGAAGCTCAGTGCCCGGAAAAAGACGTTGCGCTCGGGCATTTTGTTGAGCGTGTCCACCACCTTGCGGTCGAGAAGCTTGAAGTCCGAGGAGGAGGCCATGTCCATGCCGGTGGCCCGGCTGATGATGCCGTAGAAGGAGTTGGCGGCAAAGCGGTGAAGGCCGCTCTCCTCGCCCCGGTCCTCCTTGATGCCCTCCACCACCTCGTAACCCTCTTCCCAGAGGCGGTACA
>JAZQCO010000115.1:0-7233 GCA_045546335.1 Candidatus Limivicinus sp.
CCTCGGAATAGCGGCGGCCGAGCATCAGACGGCCGGTGAACTCATCGACAATGATGATCTCGCCGGCCTTGACGATGTAGTCGATATCCCGCTTCATGATCCCGTGCGCCCTGAGCGCCTGGTTGATGTGGTGGGAGAGGGTGGCGTTTTCCATATCGGCGAGGTTTTCCAGGCCGAAGGCGCGCTCGGCCTTGGCAACGCCGCGCGCGGTGAGCGTGGCGGTGCGCGCCTTCTCGTCCACAACGTAGTCGGCGTCGAGCTCCTCGCTCTCCTCCTCCTTGTCGTCCACCGAGGCGTAGACCACCTTCTTGAGACGGGAGACAAAGTCGTCCGCCTGGCGGTAGAGATCGGTGCTCTCATCGCCCTGACCGGAGATGATGAGCGGTGTGCGCGCCTCGTCGATGAGGATGGAGTCTACCTCGTCCACGATGGCGAAGCTGTGCCCGCGCTGCACCATGTTCTCCTTGTAGAGCGCCATGTTGTCGCGCAGGTAGTCGAAGCCCATCTCGTTGTTCGTGCCGTAGGTGATGTCGCAGGCGTAGGCGGCGCGGCGCTCGTCGTTGTCGAGGCCGTGGACGATCAGGCCGACCGAAAGCCCCATGAAGCGGTGCACCTTGCCCATCCACTCGCTGTCGCGGCGGGCGAGGTAGTCGTTCACGGTGACGATATGTACCCCCTGCCCGGCGAGCGCGTTGAGGTAGGCGGGGAGCACGGCGACAAGGGTCTTGCCCTCGCCGGTCTTCATCTCGGCGATGCGCCCCTGGTGCAGCACGATCCCGCCGATGAGCTGCACGCGGAAGGGCTTCATCCCCAGTACGCGCCAGGCGGCCTCGCGCACGGCGGCGAAGGCGTCGGGCAGGATATCGTCGAGCGTCTCGCCGCCCTCGAGGCGCGCTTTGAGCAGCGCGGTCTGCCCCTGCAGCTCGCTGTCGCTCATGGCCTGATAGCGCCCCTCCAGCTTTTCAATTTTATCTACCAGCGGATTGATCCGCTTGAGCTCCCGGTCGGAATAGCTGCCGAAGAGCTTGTCCAGAAATCCCATTAGGCATTACCTCATGTTTACAAAAATACAGTATAAATTGTAACACATAATTGTGAAGAAAAAAAGTCTATCCGCGAAGAAAAATTCTTCTTGCATTTTTTGAAAAGATGTGCTATAGTGTACGAGCTATGGAGGGCTAGCTCAGCTGGTTAGAGCGTCCGCCTCACACGCGGAAGGTCGGCGGTTCGAGTCCGCCGCTCTCCACCAAAGCGCAGCAGAAATGCTTCTTTCCTGCTGCGCTTCCTAATAAGGCCCGTTGGTCAAGCGGTTAAGACACCGCCCTTTCACGGCGGTAACATGGGTTCGATTCCCGTACGGGTCATAAGCAATAACAGCCACCATTCGGTGGCTGTTATTGCTTCATCTCCCACGTCGGGAATCGAACCGAGCGGGAGTGAATGACCTGCCAGTGGCAGGTCAGAGCCGCGAGGCGGCCCGCCCGCAGGCGGGGATTCCCGTACGGGTCATAAAAACTGACAGTCGCCTTTTGGCGGCTGTCAGTTTTCTATCTCCTGTCAGTCGTAGGGGAGGGGCTTGCCCCTCCCGCTGTACGTCACGCATCAGAGGCAGGGAGATACAGCGGGCGGAAGCAGCATTTCCAGCTCCAGCCCTCGCGCGACCAGTAGCCGGTCAGGATCGCCGTGACCGGGTACTCCTCGGGCAGCTCGCGCGCCATGACCCGGTACGCGCCGAAGTCGCCCGCAAGCTCATAGGCTTCAAAGGCCGCGCTCAGATCGGCGCAGCCGAGCTCCCGGTGCAGCTTCTCCTGCGGCAGGTTCTCCTGTCGCGTACTCCACACGCCGTACTGGAACCGCGTGCTCCCGTCCGCCTCGAAGGGGTAGCGCTCCGACACGATCCAATAGAGCGTCGTGCCGCGCTGATAGATCCAGCAGGGCAGCCCGGGCAGATAATCGCGCAGCACCGCCCCAGCCAGCAGCGCGTCCAGCTCTGACCCGGCGGCCTCCGGCGCGCGAAACAGCGCTCCCGGCGCATAGAGGAGAGCGCCGCCCCGGAGACGGACGCGAGTGGGCAGCGGAGTGCGCCAGCCGAAGGCGGCGTAAAGCTCGTATTCCTCCTCGGGATCGAGACCGGAGGCGCGCGCAACAAAGCCGCTGCGGGCGCAGTCCTCGCCCTCGAAGTACCGCGCCGCGTCCTCGCGCTCGAGCCCGTAGTGCAGCTCGAAGGGGATGCGCGCGCCCGTCCGGGTCGAGACCGCGAGCAGCCGCGCTGTCCGCGCCCTGTGCCCGTAGCGGAAGCCGAAGCCGCGCAGCTCGACCCGATCCCCCTCGGCGGAAATGCTGTCGAGCTGGAAGCAGTAGTGCCTCTCCGGATAGTCCGGCGCGGCGCTCGAGGTGCACAGGGAGAGGGGCACGGCGATGACAACGGCGAGCAGCCCGAGACCGAGCGCCGCGTGGGGGCGATATCGTCTCAGCAGCAGCCACACCCAGCCGCCGAGCAGCGCGCCGAGGCTGTTATGGAGCAGATCATCCCACTCAAACTGACCGCGCAGCAGGCCATATTGCAGCCCCTCCACCAGACAGGAGAGCAGCAGCCCCGCAAGCAGGCTCGGCCACAGCGCGTCTTTTTCGATACAGGCGGACAGCAGCAGCCCGAAGGGGACAAAGAGGGCGATGTTTGCGAGTATCTGCACACCGATCCAGCGGCCGCCGCCGAGCCATTCCCGGTACGACCAGAACAGCGCCGTGTGCGCCGTATAGAAGCCCACCGGACGCGAGAGCACGGTATACCAGAGGATCACGGCGCAGTAGCACAGCAGCAACAGCGCGGCGGCAAATCGAAAACGCGAATGCTTCACGATGCTTCTCCCATAATGACGAAGCCAGGCACAGCTCTGCCTGGCTTCGTTATACTCAGTGCTGCACCCGGATCTCGGCGCTTTCCAGCAGCGCGCGGACGGCGGGCTTGTCGGGCAGCGCCTCGACGGGATCCTTGTCGTC
Source organism: Candidatus Limivicinus sp. (assembly GCA_045546335.1). Lineage (GTDB taxonomy): Bacteria > Bacillota > Clostridia > Oscillospirales > Oscillospiraceae > Limivicinus. The sequence continues at coordinate 3,001 of JAZQCO010000115.1, forward strand.
GCTCTTGACCTTGAAGAGCGTCACGAGCAGATAGCTGTGCTTGTCCTCCGGGATCGGCAGATACAGGCACTCGCCGTCGCCCTCGCGCACCTTCACGCCGCTGAGCGCGCCGAAGGAGACGGGGGAGACCTCGGGGTATTTCTCAGAGAGACTGCGCTGCAGGGCGAGGAAATCCTCGCCCGCGTAGTAGGGCGCGTACTCGATCTGGGCGCTGAACTCCTCGCTCTCGATCAGCGCGACGTGGGACGCGCTCGAGTAGCACAGATAGTCCTCCGAGACCACGGAAAAGCCGGTCGTCTCAGGGTCGAAGCGCAGGCTCAGCTCCACGGTCGCGCTGTCCTGAAAGCCGGAGATGAAGCTGTAGACTCCGACGCTCAGCGGCACGGCGGGCAGCTTCTCCGCTCTGGGGGCGGGGGCTTCGTCCGTTTTCTTCGTCAGCGCCGCGATCCCGGCGGCGAGCGCACCGACGGCGGTCAGCCCGAGCGCCGCGAGAAGCCTTGCTTTCATCAGCATACGGAAAACCCCTTACTTTTTGGACTGGATATAGGCGTCAATGCTCTTCGCCGCGGTCTTGCCCGCGCCCATGGCGAGGATGACCGTGGCGGAGCCGGTGACAGCGTCGCCGCCGGCGAAGACGCCCTCGCGGCTGGTCCGGCCGTTCTCGTCGGCCTGAATGCCGCCCTTCTTCGTGACCTCAAGCCCCTTGGTGGTGGAGCGGATGAGCGGGTTGGGGCTGGTGCCGATGGCGATGATGACGGTGTCCACGTCGAGCACCCAGTTGGAGCCCTTCACGGGCACGGGCTTGCGGCGACCCTTCTCGTCTGGCTCACCGAGCTCCTGCCTGATGCACTCGATGCCCACGACCTTGCCGCTTTCGTCGCCGACGATCTGGCAGGGGTTGTTCAGCAGATTGAACTCGATCCCCTCGCTCTCGGCGTGCTCGACCTCCTCCTTACGGGCGGGGAGCTCGTCCTTGCCGCGGCGGTAGACGACGTGCACCTCGCTCGCGCCGAGGCGCTTGGCGACGCGCGCGGCGTCCATGGCGACGTTGCCGGCGCCGACGACGGCGACCTTGTTGAAGTGCTTGATGGGCGTGTCGTAGTCGTCGCGGTAGGCCTTCATCAGATTCGTGCGGGTGAGCAGCTCATTGGCGGAGTAGACGCCCATGAGGTTCTCGCCCGGGATGTGCAGGAACTGGGGCAGCCCCGCGCCGGAGCCGATGAACACGGCCTCAAAGCCGTCCTCGAACAGCTCGTCCACGGTCAGGGACTTGCCGATGACGGCGTTGTTGACGATCTTGACGCCCATCTTGACGAGGTTCTCGATCTCGGCGGCGACGATCTCCTTCGGCAGACGGAACTGCGGGATGCCGTAGACCAGCACGCCGCCGGACTTGTGGAAGGCCTCGAAGATGGTCACGTCGTAGCCGAGCTTTCTCAGATCGCCCGCGCAGGTCAGCCCCGCAGGGCCGGAGCCGATGATGGCGACGCGGTGGCCGTTGGACGCGGGGGCGGTGGGAGCGGGGTTCTCCTTGGCCATGTGGAAGTCGGCGACAAAGCGCTCTAGGCGCCCGATGCCGACCGGCTCGCCCTTGATGCCGCGCACGCACTTGGACTCGCACTGCTTCTCCTGGGGGCAGACGCGGCCGCAGACGGCGGGCAGGGAGTTGGTGGAGGTGATGATCTCGTAGGCCGCGTCGAACTCACCGTCGCGCACCTTCTCGAGAAAGCGCGGGATCTTGACCGCGACGGGGCAGCCGCTGCGGCAGGGGGAGTTCTTGCAGTCGAGGCAGCGGGCGGCCTCCTGCATGGCGGTCTGGGCGTCGTAGCCGAGGGCGACCTCTTCAAAATTGTGGCTGCGGACCTCGGGGTCCTGCTCGGGCATGGGGCTCTTGGTGAGGCTCATGTTCACTTTCATATTAGCCATTGCGTTTTCCTCCTGTGATGCGGCAGATGTGCTGCGCGGCCTCGTTCTGCTCGTCGGTATAGAAGGCGGCGCGCTTGATGAGAGAGTCGAAATCGACCTTGTGCGCGTCGAAGTCCGGCCCGTCCACGCAGGCAAACTTCGTCTCGCCGTCCACGATCACGCGGCAGCAGCCGCACATACCCGTGCCGTCCACCATGATCGGGTCGAGGGAGATGATGGTGCTGATCCCGTAGGGGCGGGTCACGTCGGCGAGGAACTTCATCATGATGTCCGGGCCGATGGCGATGACGCGGTCAAACTGGGGCTTGTCCTCCTTGATGTTGGCCTCGATCTCGTTCTTGAGGAAGACCGTGGTGAAGCCCTTCTCGCCGTAGGAGCCGTCGTCGGTGCACATGATGAGCTTGTTGGAGGCGGCCTTGAGCTCGTCCTTGAGGATCACGATATCCTTGGAGCGGAAGCCCCCGATGAAGGTCACGTCGATCCCGCGCGCGTGCATCTCCTTGGCGATGGGGTAGGCGATCGCGCAGCCGACGCCGCCGCCGACCACGCAGACCTTCTTGAGCCCCTCCATCTCCGTGGCCTTGCCGAGCGGGCCGACGATATCGGAGATCACGTCCCCCTCCTCGACGGTGTGGAGCATTTTGGTGGTCTTGCCCGCGGCCTGCACCATGACGGAGACGGTGCCCTTCTCGCGGTCATAGCCCGCGACGGAGACGGGCACGCGCTCGCCCTGTTCGTCGAGGCGGAAGACCACGAACTGCCCGGCCTGGGCGTGTCTGGCGATCAGCGGGGCTTCGATCTCGAAGTAGCAGATCGTCTTCGCGTCGTTGAGAAAGCGCTTGGTTACTACTTTATACATATCGCACCTCTTTATGAATAAGATAGGCTTTTATCATTTTACCCTATCTTCCCCGGATTGTCAAACCCGCCACGGCAAAAAAATACTTGACAGGGGAGAAAAAAAGATTATAATAAGAAAGCCTGTCCAGAGAGACAGACTATCCTTGCTCTCCCCGCCGAGGGAGGGCCAAATGACCAGAAGGAGGTGCAACCATGGCAAAAGCAAGCGAAAAGTACGAGGTTATGTACATCATCAGCCCCAAGCTCTCCGAGGAGGAGACCGCGGCGGTTGTTGAGAAGTTCAAAGGGCTTGTTGAGGCAAATGGTACTTTGGAGGAGCTCGAGGAAATGGGCAAGCGCAAGCTCGCTTATGAAATCAACTACCTGACCGAAGGCTACTATGTGCTGATGAAGTTCACGAGCGGCCCCGAGTTCCCCGCGGAGCTCGACCGTATCCTCGGTATCACCGACGGCATCCTGCGTCGTCTGATCACCCTGCGCGCCGAGTAAAGGAGAGAGCGATGCTCAACCACATCACCATCATGGGTCGCCTGACCCGTGATCCCGAGCTGCGTACCACCCAGTCCGGCATCAACGTCGCGTCCTTCACGGTCGCGGTTGACAGGGACTTCTCCGGGCGTGACGGCGGCGAGCGGCAGACCGATTTTATCGACTGCGTCGCCTGGCGCTCCACCGGTGAGTTTGTTTCCAAGTACTTCCACAAGGGGAGTATGATCGTGGTCGCCGGCCGTTTGCAGAGCCGCAAGTGGCAGGATCGCGACGGGAACAACCGCACGAGCTGGGAGATCGTCACTGACAATGTCTACTTCGGCGAGAGCCGCAGAGACAGCGAGAGCAGCGGCGGTTACGAGCGCAGCTACGAGAGCAATCGCGGCGGCTACGACTCCGGTCGCAGCAGCTACGAGAGCAATCGCGGCGGCTATGATTCCGGCCGCGGCAGCTACGAGAGCAGCGCGCGTCCCGCGTCCAGCGCTCCCGCAAGCAGCGCGTTTTCCGATCTCAGCGAGGATGACGGCGATCTGCCGTTCTAAAACATTAAAAAGGAGGATACCGCTTTGGCTTTCGATAAGAACAACCCCAAGAACCGCAAGCGCAGAAAGGTTTGCCAGTTCTGCGTGGATAAGGCCACGTCCATCGACTATAAGGACACCGCGAAGCTGCGCCGCTTCCTGTCCGAGCGCGGCAAGATTCTGCCCCGCCGCACGACCGGTACCTGCGCCATGCACCAGCGTGAGCTGACCGAGGCGATCAAGCGCTCCCGCCAGATCGCTCTTCTGCCCTACGTCCTGGATTGATACAATCGTACAAAAGGCCGCCGAATCCAAACGGATTCGTCGGTTTTTTTACCTGCTCAGTCCCCTGAAAGGGGACTGAGCAGGCAAAAACGGATTTGATTTTGTTTTCCGCCTCGGAAGGCGGCAAATCAGAGGGGAACGCCCCCTCTTG
>JAZQCO010000116.1:0-18240 GCA_045546335.1 Candidatus Limivicinus sp.
GACCGCTTTTACTCATTGCCTGTTCAATCTCCTCAGGTGTGACACGGACGCACCGGCTGACGGTGGAACTACCTGCTTAAATCGAATGCTGCGAATGAGAGAGGCGGCTGACTGACTCCTTTGCGGGCGTGTCAGCCCAAGGAAACTTGCGTCAGTCCATTTACTCTCCCATTCTACAGCTTCGGCCTTGAGATGGCAAAGGACACGGCTGGCTGCCGTGCCCTTAACCGTAACTTTATTGTAGGAGGAAACACAGCATGATTGAGCACCTGACCTGGACACGCGAGCCGGAGGCGTACAGCATCGAGGACGGCCGCATCGAGATCACCACAAAACCGCACACCGACCTCTGGCAGCGCACCTACTACCATTTCCGCAACGACAACGCCCCCGTGCTGCAGGCGGAGACGGAGGAGCAGTTCTTCTCCTTTATCGTGAAGACCGATTTCACCGGCAGCCACCACCGCTTTGACCAGTGCGGGATCGTCATGTACCTCGACGCCGACAACTGGCTCAAGGCCTCGGTCGAGTACGAGAACGAGCGCTTCCAGCACCTCGGCTCGGTCGTGACGAACCACGGCTACTCCGACTGGGCGACCACCGCCATTCCCGCAGACGTCAAGCAGATGTGGTACCGCTTCAGCCGTCGGGAGGACGACTACTGCGTCGAGTGCTCTCAGGACGGCGAGCACTTCACCCAGATGCGCGTATGCCATATGTGGGAGGGCGCGGGAAAAATCCGCTTTGGCGTCTATGCGTGCAGCCCGGAGGAATCGAGCTTTACGGCGGTGTTCACCGAGCTGCGTGTCACCGACTGCGCCTGGAAGGCGCACGACGGCCAGCAGCCCGATCCGGCGGAAAAATGAGAAAAAGAACCCGCTCTCTCACTTGACCGGTACACTTGTTACTGATATAATACAGCAGTAGAACCCCCATAAGTAATCTATCTGAAAGGAAGTCAACACATGAAACAGCTTTCCCGCCGCGATTTTCTCAAGGGCGCTCTGGCCGGCTCCGCCGCCGTCGCGCTCGGCTCCATGACCGGCATCGCCGCCTTTGCCGACGACGCTATCTACACCCCCGGCACCTACTCCGCCAAGGCGGAGGGCGCTGTGAGCACCGTGCTCGTCACCATGACCTTCTCCGAGAGCGCCATCACCGACGTGGTGCTGGATGTCTCCGGTGAGACCGCGAACATCGGCCAGCTCGCCGCAGAGGAGCTCAAGGCGCAGGTTCTCGCCGCTCAGAACGCCGAGATCGACGGCGTCACCGGCGCGTCCCTGACCTCCAAGGCCGTGCGCGAGGCCGCCGCGAAGTGCATCGCCCAGGCCAAGGGCGAGATCCCCGTGGAAGTGATCGGCGCGGACGCCGCCGCCGAGAGCGGCCCCGCCGATTGGCTGGGCACCGCCCCCGAGATCGCCGAGGCGGACATCACCGAGACCCTCGACACCGATTTCCTCGTTGTCGGCGCGGGCAACGGCGGTCTGGCCGCCGGTGCTTATGCCACCAGCAAGGGCTACAACACGATCGTGATCGAGAAGAACACCTCCCATGCCCGCCGCCGCGGCTGGTACGGCGCCTGCGACTCTGAGGATATGCTCGCCGCCGGTGAGGCGCCGATGGATCGCGCCGCTATGCGCCGTGAGCTCAAGAAGTTCTCCTCCGGCAAGGTGAACCTCCGCACCTTCCAGACCTGGTTTGAAGAGTCCGCCGATATGCACAAGTTCATCAAGGAGTGCTATGCCAAGTACGATCCGGACGCCAAGCTGGATGTGACCTTCGGCGACGAGTCCCACTGGCCCGAGCCCGAGAAGTCCGGCTACTTCTTCCCCGCTGAGGAGCACTTCTGGACCAGCAAGCTCGACCGTCTGGATATGTTCCAGCAGATGATCGAGGAGGGCGGCAACCAGATCCTCTTCTCCACCCCGATGGTCAAGCTCGAGCAGAACGATGCCGGCCGCGTGACCGGTGTCATCGCGAAGAAGGAGGACGGCTCCTATCTGCGCATCAACGCCAAGAACGGCGTCCTGCTCGCGACCGGCGGCTATCCGCGCAACCCCGCCATGATGGAGGCGCTCGATCCCATGGGCACCGCCGTCACCACCTACGACAACAGCCAGCCCGGCGACACGGGCGACGGCATCAAGGCCGCCATGTGGATCGGCGCTGCCATGCAGGCCGAGCCCGCGCCCATGCTCTTCGACCGCGGCATCGTCGCCCCCGGGGTGGATGCCGGTTATGTGGTCACCTCCACCGGCGACAAGGTCTTCCCCGCCACCGAGGGTCAGTTCAACATCGGCACCCAGCCGTTCCTGAAGGTCAACCGCAAGGGCGAGCGCTTCGCCTGCGAGAGCGGCACCTACGATCAGATGTGCTACGCCGCCTACAACCAGCCGGGTCACGTCTACGCCTCCATCTTCGATGACAACTGGCGCGAGGACGTGCAGGTCTTCCACACCATCGGCTGCTCCGCGCAGACCCGCAACGGCCTTGACAGAGCGGACGAGATGTACAAGGGTCAGATCGAGAAGGGCAACGCCTTCGAGGCCGACACGCTCGAGGAGCTTGCCGACAAGCTGGGCTTCGTCGGTGAGGCGAAGGAGACCTTCCTGGCCTCTGTCGCGCGCTACAATGAGCTGGCGGAGAAGGGCGAGGACGAGGACTTCGGCAAGCTGCCCTACCACCTCTCCAAGATCGAGAAGGCTCCCTTCCGCGGCTTCTGGATGGGCGCGTGCCTGCTGACCACCGAGCAGGGCATTCTCATCAATGAGAACGCGCAGGCCATTGACGACAACCGCGAGCCCATCGAGGGTCTGTTCGTCACCGGCGACTGCTCCGGCGGCTTCTTCGTGAACAACTATCCCTGCCTGATGGCGGGCATCGCCATGGGTCGTACCATGACCTTCGCGCTGAAGGCTGTCAAGGTCGCCTTCGGCGAGTAATCTCCTAAGGCAACACCGCACAATACGCCTGCGGCATCTTCCGGAAAAACTGTGCCCTGATCTCGTCACTTTTTCTTGAAATACACAAAGTATTCCTGCGAAAAAGTGCCTTTATCAGAACCCAGTTTTTCTCGGAATCTGCTCTTGCCGCCTTATGCGGTCTTGCCTTTATGTTTTTTCCTGCCGCCGAGCTTCACCGCACCGAAGCCGAGGGCGGCGCCGGAGACGAGCAGCAGTCCGAGCCAGAGCGCGGCGTTGTTGGAATCGCCGGTCTTGGGCGAGGCGCTGGATTGCCCGATGGTGAGCCGTGTGCTCGCGGTGCCGTTATCATAGACCGCCGTCGCGGTGTGCGCCCCGTTGGAGAGCGTTTTCAGATCGGCGGGGCGGAGCGTCACGACCGTGCTGCCCTCCTTCGCCGTGTGCGGGAAGGGCTTGCCGTCGATCTCAAAGCCGACGAAGTGGGCGAAGGACTCGTCCGGCTCCTGCGCCAGCTTGAAGGTCAGAACCACGTCGGCGGTGCTGTCCTTGTACCAGGTGTGGCCGCTGTCCGCCGTGGCGCCGGTGACGCTCTTGAGCTGGTACTCGACAGGCGTCCACTTGGCGTACACGGTGGTATCGGCGGTGATGGGGGTATCGAAGTCGAAGGGGACGGTGCAGTCCGCGTCCTGATACCAGCCGTCAAAGGCGGTGCGCGCCTTGGTGGGCTGGGTGGGCTCGGTCGCCTTCTCGCCCTCGGTGACGGACTGCGGCTCGATCTCCGCGCCGCTGAAGCTCACGGTGTAGACCGCCTTGTTGATGGTGAAATCTGCCGTCGCGGTGGCGGCGTTATAGTTTGCCGTCTGGGCGATGCTCGCCTTCACGGTGTAGTCCCCCGCCGCAGTCGGCACGGTCTCGGAGAAAGTATCCGTACCCTTCACGGCGTAGGTATAGGTGACTGTACCGCCGCCGCTGTTGCCGTTGACGACGGGGGTCTTGGCGCTCTCGTTCGTCGCCCAGCCCTCGAGGCTCACGCTGGGGCTGAGGTCGGCGCGGCTGATCGTGAAGTCCGCAGTCGCCACGCCGCTGTTATAGTTTGTCGTCTGGGCGATGCTCGCCTTCACGGTGTAGTCCCCCGCCGCGCTCGGAACGGTTTCGGAGAAGTTCTCCGTGCCCTTCACGGCATAGGTGTAGGTGACTGCGCCGCTGCCGCTGTTGCCGTTGACAACCGGCGTCTTGGCAGTCTGTCCGTAAGTCCAGCCCTCGAGGCTCACGCTGGGGCTGAGATCGGCGCGGCTGATCGTATAGCTGACGCTCGCGGTCTTGGTGTCCACGGTCACGCTCGCGGTATAAGTGCCCACGTCCACGGGAGCGCTGCCCAGCGCAGTCTCGCCCTGCTTGTAGCTGATCGTGTAATTGCCGGGAAAGGCTTCTGTGTTGTAGCCGCTGCTGAGGCTTGCGGCCTTGGCGCTACCGTCATAGACGAGCGCCGTCGGGGCGCTGATCGTGAGGCTCAAGCCCTCGGTGACGGGGCAGCCCTCGGTGCAGGAGGCGGTGACTGTGTCGCCCGCCTCGTTAAGCGCGTAGGAGAAGGAATGGCTGTGGGGCGGCGCGATAGTCAGCGTGATGGTCATGTTGTCCGCACTTGCGGTCAGGCTCATGCCGGGAAGCATCCCGAGCACAAGCACAAGGCTGAGCAGTATGCTCAAAAATCTCTTTGTTTTCATATTCACACCTCTTTGCATGTTGGTTACTTCACTTCAAGTATCAATTGTATCTCCGCTCCGTTGAGCGGTTGGTTGTCCTCTATGGTATAGCAGTCGTAATGGAGCGTCGCGGGGTACTCGCCCGCGTCCAGCGCCCGTGAAAGCGTGATGCGGGTGAACGCCTCGCCGGGGGAGAGTGCCTTGCCCGTCCAGAGGGTTTCGCCGCCCGTAAGCGAAAGGGTCAGGACGAAGGTGCAGGCGTTCTCCGGCGGGTTTTTGAGGTTCACGGTCTGCGCGGCCTTGCCCGCCGCGAAGCTCAGCGTCTCATAACCCGGTATGACGATGCTCTCGCCGCTGCCGGGATTGGCCTCCGCGAACCGCTCCACCCTGTCGCCGCCCGCGCCGCAGGCGGTCAGCAGGAGGGTAAGGACGAGAAAGGCCGCAAGGATATTCGGTTTTCGGTTCATAGGCTCACGGCCTTTCTGTGTCTCGCCCCGCCAAACTGCACACCGCAGCCCGGCAGAATAATTAATGAGCTTCTGTGTAATAGCCGCTTGTATTATCAGAAACCTTATCTGTACTACTTACACGTTTATATTCATCGGTAGATGAAGGGTGCTTGAGTTCGAAGCCTCTTTGGCTACCTTCTACTTTTATTTCTATATAACCATCTCTAACCTGGAGATAGTCAGCGTTATTTAATGCAATGTCGGCCCATGTATCATCATCAGTGTATTCAATCTCAAATGAATAATCGACCTTCAAAAATGGTGGATCAGGCATCTTACCTCTACCCTCAAGTTTTAATTTCTTAGTCGTAACTGCATTTTCCACACTCGCCGTAAAGGTCACGGTGTCGGTGTAGGTGCCTACGGGCTTGGTGCTGTAATCCTCCACGATGATGCCCATAGGCTTGGTCGCGGCGGTGCTGGACAGTTCAGTAAACTCCCAGGAGATGGTAGCACCCGTGTCTGTGGACGCGGTTGCCAGCTTGTAGCCTACTTCATTGTTGCCAGATTTGAGGCTAAAGTAATTTGCGGAGCTGGCAGTCACGGTCAGCTTCTTGCCGCTGGCCAGCGTACCCGTGGCGCTGATGCCGTCCGTGGCGTTCCAGCCGCTGTTTGCTACGTTCAGCGTGGACGGGACGGTGAGGGTGTAGCTGCTGTCTCCGTCCGCCAGCGCCGGGGCTGAGAGCGCCGGGAGCAGCCCCAGCGTCAGCGCCCCCGCGAGGACGAGGGAAAGGGTTTTCTTCTTGATCTTCATAAAATGTGTACCTCCATTTTTGTGTTTTTGAATACTATAAAGAAGCCGCCGAAGCTGACAGGGTATACTTCCCCCCTCAGCTTCGGCGGTTATCCATCACGGATGCGATATTCAGTTTCAAGCGCCCCGCAGGACGCAAAAAGGGCGCAGTTAGCCCCTACTCTGCTCTGCTCTGCTCTGCTCTGCTCTGCTCTGCTCTGCTCTGCTCTGCTCTGCTCTGCTCTGCTCTGCTCTGCTCTGCTCTAAGGAGCGTAGTTCTATTCCGCATGGCTGTCAAGCCCCTTTTGTAAGCGCTGTTTTTCCCGCCTGATTTGGAGTTTCAGGCGGCAAACTATATTATAACAGGCTTTCACCCCGCGCGCAAGTCTTTTTTGCTGCGTGATTTGCGCTCGAGGCCGCTTGACAAAACCTCCCCGCGTGGTATAATAAGGATACAAAAGGGCGCTGTTGATTTGACGGTTGACCCTTAACGGTTTGACAAATTAGTTGACCGCTCGGGAGCCATCCGGGCGGTCAACGAGCTATTTCAGCTCAATAAGCCTGTGGCGCTATGTACATCAGGATCAATGCGATCACGATGAGGCACAGCACGAAGCGAAGAACTCTCCGCCTTTCCATAAGCCCCACCTCCCCTCTTAGGGAAGTGGCCAACCGCCTGTTATCAACAGCGCATACCTTTTGCCCGGATTCCTCCGGTGGCCTCTTGCGAGGTTGCGTTTATTCTACCTTTTGCCACACGGTTTGTCAAGAATGTGTATTTTCGCGGACGGCTGTCAGCCGTCCCCTTTTTATTCGTCCTCGCGGACGATACGCTCGCGGATGCGCCCCTTCATGCTTGCGTCCACCTCAAAGCGCACGCGCTCTTCGAGCGAGACGCGCTCCGTGCCGCGCAGATACGCCAGCGGCACCGCGTAGGGATAGACCCCCCGGCGCGAGGGCTGCTCGTCCAGGCAGTCCGGTGCGAGAGAGCCCTGCTGCTTCCAGAGGAAGGCGGAGTCGCTGATGCTCACATCCCGGATCGGGCACTCCCGCTCCCCCGCGAACATCAGCGCCCCCTCGCAGCTGAGGCGCAGGTGATCCATCGAGACGCCCTCGATGCAGCCCGGTACGCGCTCCACGCCGGCGCGCCGCGTCGCGGAGAGAAACACCGCCTCCCCCTTGCCCCACCACACGACGACCTCGGAATCCTGCCGCACACGATCCCGGTAGCGGCGGGTGTTCCCCGTGATGTGGTGGATCGTGATATCGTGGATGCGCCCGCCGTCGCGCGACCAGATGCCGATACCGCGCGTGCAGTTATCCAGCACGCAGTCGCTCATGGTCACATGATGAATGTCGCCCCAGGTCTCGGTGCCGATCTTGAGCGCGGAGGAGTGCGAGCGGAGGATGCAGTTTGCAATCAGGATGTTGCAGCAATCGCCGTATTTCTTCGTCATCGGCGCCGTCGTCTTGAGCACGATCGCGTCGTCGGCGCAGGTGATGATGCAGCCGCGAATGATGACGTTGCGGCAGCAGTCGGGGTCGATGCCGTCGTTGTTCGGGCCGCGCTCGTTGTTTTCGATCCGCACGCCCTCGATCAGCACGTCCCGGCACCCGGCCATATGCAGCGTCCAGAACGCCGCGTCGTAGAAGGTCACGTCCCGCACGGTGAGGTTCTTCACGTCCTCGAGGAAGCTCATGCGCGGGCGGTAGCCGCGCACCTTCAGGGGGCTTTCGTGGCAGCCGCCGTCCGCGTCGTCCTCAAAGAAGACCTCGCGCCCGCGCCCGTCGATGCGCCCGGGGCCGGAGATCGTCACGTTCTCGGCGTGTCTGGCCAGCAGGAAGCAGCCGCCCTCCCAGCCGGTGTCCCGGTTGTCGTCCTCGAAGCCGCCCATGAGATCGGGCATATCCGCCTCCTCGAGGCTGGAGATCAGCACCGCGCCCGCCTCCAGATGCAGCTCCACGTTCGATTTGAGGCATATCGTGCCGGAGAGGAAACGCCCGGCGGGGATCAGGACGCGCCCGCCGGTCTCGGTGCAGGCATCAATGGCGCGTTGGATCGCCGCGGTGTTGAGTGTCTGACCGTCGCCCACCGCGCCGAAGTCTACGATATTGTACAGCATGGCTATCACTCCTCGCTTTTTCTGCTATTATACCAAACGCTCGCCCCGGCTTCAAGCGACAAGATAAAAAGGTGCTTGCATTTTTCCCGCCGCTGTGGTATGCTTCTCCCCGCGTCAAAGGCGCAAATTGAATAAAAGGTGTCTCTTGCCAACCACCTTAAAAAAACAAGGAGTAGAGTTTCCATGAAAAAAACGTTTCTTGAGTTCCGCAATCTGCTGCAAACCGTCCCGCCGATCCTTGTCTCGCTGCTGATCCTCTCCGTTGTGGGGATGAACCTGCTGGCGAACAAGAGCATCCATACCGGTCTGGACTGGCTCGCGCTGGATTGCGGCATTTTGTTTTCCTGGCTGACCTTCCTGTCGATGGACGTGCTCACCCATTGCTACGGCCCGCGCGCGGCGACAGGCCTGTCCGTCGTGGCGCTGGCAATGAACCTGCTGATGGCGCTGATCTTCTTTGTCGCGAGCCGCATCCCCGGTGTGTGGGGTGAGAGCTTCGTGGAGGGGAGTGAGGTGATCCTCAACACCGCGCTCGACAACACCTTCGGCGGCACCTGGTTCATCATCCTCGGCAGCTCCGTCGCCTTCCTCGCCTCCGCCGTGCTCAATAACTTCCTGCACTTTGGGCTGGGGAAGCTCCTCAAGGGCAAGGAGAGCTTCGCCTCCTTCGCGCTGCAATCCTACGTCTCCACCTTCCTCGCGCAGTTCGCGGACAACCTGATCTTCGCGCTGCTCGTCAGCAAGCTGTTCTTCGGCTGGACGCTGCTGCAGTGCTTCACCTGCGCGCTGACGGGCGCGGTGATGGAGCTTCTCTGCGAGGTCGTGTTCTCCCCGCTCGGCTACCGCATGGCGCAGGGCATCCTGCGGATGCGCGGCGGCAGGACGCAGACGGCATGAGGGTCGTCATCAGCGGTACCGCCAGCGGCATCGGCAAGGCCGCGGCGGAGAAGTTCCTGCGCGAGGGGCATGAGGTCTTCGGCTTCGACCTCGCCGGAAGCGCCATCGAACACCCCGCCTACCGTCACTTCGTCTGCGATATCCGCGCGGAGTCGCTGCCTGCGGTCGAGGGGGCGGAGATCGTCGTCAACAGCGCCGGGACGCTCGAGGAGCGCGACGCGATCGAGATAAACCTCGTCGGCACGATGCGCTTCACCGAGCGCTTTCTGGCGAGTGCCTCGCTGCGTTCGGTGCTCTTCATCGCCTCTGCCTCCGCCCGCAACGGCGCGGAGTTCCCCCGCTATGTGGCAAGCAAGGCGGGGATCGTGGGCTACATGAAGAATCTCGCGCTCAGCCTCGCCCGGCGCGGCGTCACGGTCAACAGCATCTCCCCCGGCGGAGTCATCACGCCCGCGAACCGGCACATTCTTGAGGACGCGCGGCTCTATCGCGCGGTGCTCGACGAGACGCTGCTCGGCAAGTGGTGCGAGGCGGAGGAGATCGCCGATCTGGCGTATTTCCTCACCGTGACAAACCGCTCCATGACCGGAGAGGATCTGCTGATCGACAACGGCGAGATGCTCAAATCCAATTTTATCTGGTAGCACACACGCCGCCACCCTTCGGGTGGCGGCGTGTGTTTTGATATAAATTCACATCTTTTCCGGGGCGCTCACGCCGATCAGCCCGAGGCAGATGGCGATGACGCGCCGCGTGGCGTCGGCGAGCACAAGGCGGGCGTTCAGCAGCTCCTCCTCCGCGCCCTTGAGGCGGCAGGCGTTGTAGAAGCGGTGAAAGCGCGCGGCAAGCTCCGTCACATAGCGGTTGATGCGGCTGGGGTCGAGGCTCTGCGCCGCGCTGTGGATCTCCTCGGGCAGCGCCGCAAGCTGACGGATCAGCTCCCGCTCGGTCGGATCGACGAGCAGGGCGAGCTTCGCGCTCTCCGGTACCGGGTGCCCCTCCTCGGCGAGGTTTTGCAGCAGCGAGCAGATGCGCGCGTGCGCGTACTGGACATAGTAGACCGGGTTCTCGCTGTCCTGGCGCACGGCGAGATCCATGTCGAACTCCACCGCGCTCTCGGGGCGGGAGTTGAAGAAGTAGCGCGCCGCGTCCACCGGGATCTCATCGAGCAGATCGGACAGGGAGATCGCCTTGCCGCTGCGCTTGGACATCCGCACGATCTCGCCGCTGCGCGTGAGCTTGACGAGCTGCATCAGCACGATATCGAGCCGGTGCTCCCCGTCGAGGCCGAGCGCGTCGAGCGCCGCCTTCAATCGGGCGACGTGGCCGTGGTGATCCGCGCCCCAGACATTGATCGCCCAGTCGAAGCCGCGCGCCTCGAGCTTGTTGCGGTGGTAGGCGATATCGGCGGCAAAGTAGGTGTAGAAGCCGTTGGCGCGGCGCAGCACGTCGTCCTTGAGCTCGAGCCTGGCGATTTCCGCCTCGCTCTTGCCCTGCGCGCGCAGCTTCTCGCTCAGCAGGCGGGAGGTGGCGAGCCACAGTGCCCCGTCCTTCTCATAGGTGTAGCCGCGCGCGGTCAGCGCGTTCACGGTATCGACCACATAGCCGCTCTCGTGCAGCGTGGACTCGAGGAACCACTCGTCGTACTCGATGCCGTAGCGGCGCAGGTCGGCCTGCATCCGGGGGATATTGCGCTTGAGGCCGAAGGCCGCGAGCGCGGCATGGCGCTCCGCGACGCTCTTTTCGAGCCACCCGTCCCCCTCCGCCTCGCGGAAGGCGGCGGCGAGCTCGCGGATATCGTCCCCGTGGTAGCCGTCCTCGGGGAAGTCCACCGCCTCCTCGCCCAGAATGAGCTGCTGATAGCGCGCGTCCAGGGAGGTCGCGAACTTCTCGATCTGGTTGCCGGCGTCGTTGACGTAGAACTCGCGCCAGACCGTGTAGCCCGCGCGCTCGAGCACGGAGGCGAGGGAGTCGCCCAGCACGCCGCCGCGCGCGTTGCCGAGGTGCATCGGACCTGTGGGATTGGCGGAGACGAACTCCACCATCACGCGCTTGCCCGCGCCGTCGTCGCAGTGGCCGTAGTCCGCGCCCTCGGCGGCGATCGCGGCGAGCACGTCGGCATACCACTTCTCCGAGAGACGGAAGTTCAGAAAGCCCGGCCCCGCGACCTCGAGCGAGGCAAACCAGGTGCCCTCCAGGTCGCTGTTTTCGATCAGCGCCTCAGCAATCTTGCGCGGCGCCATGTGCAGGGCGCGCGCCCCCGCCATGGCGTGATTTGCGGCAAAGTCGCCGTTGGAACTGTCCTTGGGGATCTCCACCGTGCCGACGAGCGCCGCCCCGGCGGGGAGCTGCCCCTTGGCGGCGGCCTTCTCACAGGCGGATTGCAAAATGGCGTTGACGCTGTCCTTCGCAGCCTGAATCAAGTTCATTGTCTTATTCTCCTAATTGTCTAATGGTAATCTGGAATTTATTGCGCGCGACGACCGCGTGCTCCATATCCACCACATAGTCGATCTCGACCTGCCCGCCGCGCTCATCGACGCTGTGGCGGATGCGGCGCGTATCCACGCCCATCGTGGCCTGCCCGAAGGGGGTCGAATACAGGAAGGAGCTCTTGCTCCCCTCGCGGAAGATCATACGGCTCTTGACCGTGCCGTCGCGATCGACCACCACCTCGTCGGGGCGGATCGTGACGCTCGTGCGGGTGCCCTCGAGCCCCGTGACCTCGCTCTCCCAGTAGCTGAGCTGCCCCTCTCCGCCGTGGAAGGAATACTGCCCGTCGGTGGAGAAGTCCAGGCTGTCCGGCTCGTCGTCGTCATAGCCGTTGACGCTGTGGAAGGAGATCCACACGTCCTGCAGGTTGTTCTTATTCTTTGCTTTCATCTTATATCTCTCCGATCGGGGCGGATTCCGCAGGTGCCGGGAGCTTCTGCCCGAGCAGACGCTCCGCCCCCGCGGTAAAGGCGGGCGGGTAGCCGCTGGTGAGGAAACGGGTGCGGCCGCTGCCGCCGGTGAGGCGGCGGGAAACCAGATAGTCGCGCAGCGCCTCGGCGGCGCTCGCGCTCGCGCTCACGGTCGTGATGCCGGAACCGAGATAGCCGCGCACGGCCTCGTCGATGATGCCGTAGTGGGTGCAGCCGTAGAGCAGCGCCTGGGCACCGACGGCCTTCACCGGGGTCAGGTAGCGCTCCAGCGCGTCCTCAAGGGCGGGGTCGCCGGGGCGGGTGTGCCCGCTCTCAATGAGCGGGACGAGGTTCGGGCAGGCCACGGGCAGCACCGGGCGCTGCGGGCAGCGCTCCGAGAGCGCCCTGGCAAAGGCGCCGCTGCGGATGCTCGCCTCCGTGGCGATGATGGCAAGCGGCCCGTCTCCGGGTGTGCGCGCCATCGCCTCGACCCCCGAACGCAGCACGCCGAAGGTCGGGATCGGATACGCCGCGAGCAGGTCGGCGGCGGTGCTCGAGACGGTGCCGCAGGCGACGAAGATCGCCTTCACGCCGAAGGACGCCATATAGTCGAGGTTCTGCCTCGCCATACGGCGAAGCTGCTCGGTCGGGCGGCCGCCGTAGGGCATACGCCCCGTATCTCCGAAATAGATGAGATCCTCCTCCGGCAGCAGCGCGCGCAGAGCCATCAGCCCCGTGAGTCCGCCGAGACCCGAATCGAAAATCCCGATCGCACGATTATCCATAACAGTCTCCTTCACTCAGACACTTTACTATACACGAAAAGGGCAGGAATGGCAAGATTTTTTTCGTAAACGGCGCGCAGTTACACCGACAGCTTTGTCATTTTTCCACTTGTTCTTTTTCAAAAAGAGTATATAATAGTATGAAACCAAATCGGGAGGCGAGACTGTGAACATTGAATTGACCGACAAGGAATACCGGCGGCTGCTGGACATGGTATACATCGGCAACTGGATCTTGAACTCGGCGCGCGGCACCGACCGCTTTGAGGATTACGACCGGGTGGAGGAGAAGCTGTTCGCGCTGGCGCCGGCGCAGGGCATGGCCTCGCTCACGCAGCTCTATCGGGGGCATATGGTGCCCTCGCAGGCCTTTGTCGACGGCGGCATCCACGAGGCGATCGCCGATTACGAGGACGCGGTGTTCTTCGACATCCTGGCCGAGGAGCTGGCGCGGCGCGACCTGGGGCTCGAGAACAGCGACCCGGAGGACTTCGCCCCGCTCAACGAGCGCATGGAGGAGTATCTGGACGAGTTCGACCGCAACGGGCTGAGCACCGTCACCGTGGAAAATATATGAAACGAGGTTTATAAAAAGAATGCACGACGAACTGACGCGCGAGGATGTACGCAAGATGCAGGAGGAGCTGGACTACCGGCGGCTCGAGCTGATGCCCGAGCTGATCGAGGAGGTCAAGCGCACCCGCGCCTTCGGCGATCTGAGCGAGAACTTTGAATACAAGGCCGCCAAGCAGGCGCAGAACAAGAACCGCAGCCGCATCCGCTATCTGGAGGGCATGATCAAGACCGCGAAGATCATCCGCGACACCGCCGGGGCTGACCAGGTGGGGCTGTTCGACAAGGTGGAGATCTATATGCCCGAGGACGACGAGACCGAGGTGATCCAGGTCGTGACCACCGTGCGCTGCGACCCGCTCAAGGGGCTTATCAGCAAGGAGTCCCCCTTCGGCCAGCAGGTGCTCGGCAAGCGCGTGGGCGACCGCTTCACCGTGACGGTGGACGAGAGCTATTCCTACGAGGCCGAGATCCGCTCCATCACCAAGCAAAAGGACGACGGCTCCGCCCCGCTCATGGGGTATTGAGCGAAGATCATTGTTCATTAAAAAGGGGCTGTCTCAAAACGCCGAGATCAGCCGTAGGGGCGGCTATCAGCCGCCCGTGCAGCGAAAACATCAATACTTGAAAAATTGGGCGAATTCGCATGAAACAGCGGATTCGCCCAACCTTTTTGCAAATATTTTGATGTTGCTGCCGGGAGGCTGATAGCCTCCCCTACATTTTCTTTCGGACCTTTGAGACGGTCACTTTTACCTTTTGTGTCTCTTACCCGATCTTCAGCGACTCCCAGAGGCTGTGCATATAGCTGAGCATGGAGCTGTCGAGGTTGCGGTAGGCATACTCGTTGAAGAGCGCGGTAAAGTCGGCCAGCTCGGGATAGAGGATCGCCATGGCCTCCTCGCCGAGCTCCTCGGCGTAGTCGGCGTTCTCATAGACGAGGGAGTTCGGGGAGGCGTAGTAGATATACTCGGCGTTGGCGATGGCCGGCTCCTCGGAGAGCATATAGTTGATGAAGATCTCCGCAAGCTCCTTGTGCTGCGCGGCCTTGGGGATGCACATGGCGTCGAAGAAGTAGTTGGTGCGCTCGGGGTAATAGAAGCGCAGATCGACGTTCTCCGCCTGGTTGTCGAGCATGGTGAAGTAGTCGCCCGCGTAATAGCAGCCGATGGCGGCCTCGCCGGACTCCATCATGTTATAGATCTCGTCCATGACGTAGCTCTTGACGAGCGGCGCCTGGGTCTTGAGCTCCGCGAGCGCCTGATCCCAGGTGGCGGTGTCGGCGCTGTTCACGTCCAGGCCGAGCTTATACTGCGCGGTGCCGAAGGCGTCGCGGGGGTTGTTGAACTGCAAAATCTGGCCGGAATACTTGCTGTTCCACATGAGATCCCAGTCGCCCGCGTCCGCCTCGTCCACGACGTTGGCGTTGTAGATCACGCCGACAACGCCGTAGCTGTAGGGCACGGAGTAGAGGTTCTCCGGATCATAGAAGAGGCTGCGGAAGCTCTCGCCGATATACTGATAGTTCGGGATGTTGTCGAAGTTGAGCGGCAGGAGCATATCCTCGCTTATCATCCGCTCGATCATATAATCGGAGGGGATGACGACATCGTAGCTGACAGCGCCGGAGGAGAGCTTGTTGTACATATCCTCGTTGCTGGCGTAGGTGTCGTAGTTGACGTGAACCTTCTGGTTATAAGTGGCCTCGTACCACTTCTCGAACTCGCGCACGGTGTCGAAGGAATCCTCCGAGCCGTCGGAGATATATTCTCCCCAGTTGTACACGTTCAGCGTCAGGGTTTCGGACTTGCCGCAGCCGGTGAGGCAGACAGCGCACAGCAGCACGGCGCACAGCAGCAGGGCGGTGAGTTTCTTCATGGTGGGTTCTCCTTTATTGTTAATATAGTATTGACCCCTCAGTCGCTTCGCGGCAGCTCCCCTTTCAGGGGCGCCGGGTATTGCCGTTACGCGGCGGCTTTTTGCTTTTTCTTCTTTTCCTTCGCCCTTTTGACGTTCTGCGTGGTCTCCTGATCGGAGAGGTTGGAGAGCAGCAGCAGCGCCAGGATCACGAAGAAGATGATCGTCGCGAGGGCGTACATCTTGGGTGTGACCGTCTTCTTGGTCATGTTGTAGATACGGATCGGCAGGGTCTGGAAGCCGTTGCCCGCCGTGAAGTAGCTGATGACGAAGTCGTCGAGCGAGAGGGTGAAGGCCATGATGAGCCCCGTCACCACGCCCGGCAGGATCTCCGGCAGCTCCACCTTCCAGAACGCGCGCAGCGGCGTGCAGCCGAGATCCATCGCGGCCTCGGGCAGCGCCCGATCCATCTGCTGGAGCTTCTGCAGCACCTGCAAAATGACGTAGGGCAGGGAGAAGGTGATGTGGGCGATCAGCATGGTGGCGAAGTTCAGGCTCGTCGCCGCGCCGAAGAGCCGCCCCACGAACACGAACATCAGCATTAGTGAGATACCGGTGATGATATCGGGGTTGATCATCGGGATATTGGTCACGGTATCGAGCGCCGCGCGCAGATACTTATTGCGCAGCCGGTAGAGCCCCACCGAGGCGGCGGTGCCCATGAGCGTCGCGACGAGCGACGAGGAGACGGCGAGCACAAGGGTGTTGCGCACGGCCTTGAGCGTCTCCGCGTCGCGGAAGAGCTCGCGGTACCAGTAGAGCGTAAAGCCCGAGAACACCGAAAGGCTCTTGCCGGTGTTGAAGGAGAAGACCAGCAGGATGGCGATGGGCGCGAAGAGGAAGAGCAGCACGAGGGCGGTATAGACTTTAGCGGCAGGTTTCATGTCTCTCTCCCCCTCTCAGGCCGTGGCCTTTTTGTTGGCGCTGCGCTGCATCCCCGCCATGGCGAGCAGCAGCACGACCATCAGGATAAAGGCGATCGCGGCGGCGAAGTGCAGATTGTTCGCGGCGTACTGCCCCTCGATCGCGTCGCCGATCAGGTAGAACTTGCCGTTGCCGAGCTTCTGCGAGATATAGAAGGTGGAGATCGAGGGGATCAGCACCATCGTGACCCCGGAGATCACGCCCGGCAGGCTCAGCGGCCAGATCACGCGCCGCAGCACGCCGAAGCTGTTGCAGCCGAGATCACGCGCGGCCTCGAGCAGCTTCACGTCCATCTCCGCCATGATCGAGTAGATCGGCAGGATCATGTACGGGAAGTAGTCGTAGACCATGCCGATCACGACGGCGCTCTCGGTGCCGATGATGTGCAGCCGCGGCAGATGCAGGGCGGTGAGGGCGGAGTTGAGGATGCCCGTGTCCTGCAAAATCGTCATCCAGGCGTAGGTGCGGATCAGGAAGTTCATCCACATGGGGATCATGATGAGGGTAATCATGATCTTCTGCGTCCGGGGCGAGGAGCGGGCGATGATATAGGCCGCGGGGTAGCCCATGAGCAGGCAGAGGAGCGTGGAGATCACGGCGAGCTTGAGCGAACGGCCGAAGATCAGCAGATAGGTGCGCACCTCGCGCGCCGCGCCGCTCTCGTCTGTGAGCTGCGAGGTCGCGGTGAAAAAGCGCGTGATGTTCGCGGTGGTGAAGTGGAAGTCGTTATCGGTGAAGGCGTAGTAGGCGACGAAGATCAGCGGCACCACGATGAACAGCAGCGCCCAGGCGGAGTAGGGGCCGAGGCAGAGGCGCTGGATGCGCCCCGAGCGCCGGCGGACAGCGTTGGTCATGCCTCGCCCTCGCTTTCCGGCGCGCCGAGCTCGCCAAGCTCCTCGAGCTGCTCCTCCTCGAGCTCGCCGATCTCGTCGAGCTCCATCGAGAAGGAGGAGTAGTCGCCGAACAGGCCGGAGTACTCGCTCTTTTCCATGACATGGATGGCGTCGGGGTCGATCTTGAGGCCGATGTGCTCGTCCACGTCCACAAAGTCGGTGGTCTGGATCATCCACTTGAAGCCCTGGATGTCCACGATGATCTCATAATGCACGCCGAGGAAGGTCACGGAGGTGACGATGCCCCGGAGCATCCCCTGCTCCTCGGGCACGATATCCACATCCTCGGGGCGCACGACCACGTCCACCTTCTGCCCGCGCTCGAAGCCCGTGTCCACGCACTCGAACTCGTGCCCGGCGAACTTCACGCGCCGGTCGCGCAGCATCAGGCCGTCGAGGATGTTCGACTCCCCGATGAAGTCGGCGACGAAGGCGTTCTTCGGCTCGTTGTAAATGTCCACCGGCGTGCCGATCTGCTGGATGCGCCCGTCGGACATGACGACCACGGTGTCGGACATGCTCAGCGCCTCCTCCTGGTCGTGGGTGACGAAGACAAAGGTGATGCCGGTGGCCTTCTGGATCTTTTTGAGCTCCTGCTGCATATCCTTGCGCAGCTTGAGGTCGAGCGCGGCGAGCGGCTCGTCGAGCAGCAGCACCTTGGGGCTCGAGACGAGGGCGCGGGCGATGGCGACGCGCTGCTGCTGTCCGCCGGAGAGGCTGGACACGCTGCGCTTTTCAAAGCCGGAAAGGGCGACGAGGCGCAGCATCTCGGTGACGCGGCTCTCGATCTCCGCCTTCGCCACGCGCTTTTCGCGCAGCGGGAAGGCGACGTTCTCGAACACGTTCAGGTGGGGAAAGAGCGCGTAGCGCTGAAAGACGGTGTTGACGTTGCGCTTGTAGGGCGGCACGTCGTTGATCGTCTCGCCCATGAAGATGATCTCGCCCTGATCGGCGCTCTCAAAGCCGCCGATCAGCCGCAGCGTCGTGGTCTTGCCGCAGCCGGAGGGGCCGAGCAGGGTCAAAAACTCGTTGTCGTAGATATCAAGGTTGATATCGTCGAGCACGACCTGCCCGTCAAAGGCCTTGGTCACGTTCTTCAGCTCAATGATTTTTTTCATACGCGCCTCCCAAATAGCAAAAAAGCGACGTGTGGCAATACACACGTCGCTTGTAAGCTGCAGCACAGCTTCCCCGCCCCATGCGGGGAGAACGGGGCGAACCGCCCCGGCTGTCGTTTGGAATGGATCAAGAGTCTATATAGTCAAGCAAAGAACTTTTACTACTCTTATTGACCATTTTACAAGTTTGTGTGCCATTGACACTTGGTTTATAGTAACCAACTTATAAAACTTGCGTTCA
>JAZQCO010000117.1:0-6500 GCA_045546335.1 Candidatus Limivicinus sp.
GACTTGGTCTGTGCAGGAGCGGCGGCGAGCTCTTCCTCGGTCAGAGCGAAGGGACGGATGGTGGCGTGCGGGCAGACGAAAGCGCACTTGTTGCACTGGATGCACTTGGTATTGTCCCACTCGGGCACGGAGACGGCAGTACCGCGCTTCTCATAAGCGGCGGCGCCGAGCTCGAAGGTACCGTCGGCGTGATCGACGAACGCGGAGACGGGCAGGCTGTCGCCGTCCATCTTATCGACCGGGGTGAGGATGTTCTTGACCATCTTCACGGTCTTCTCACGGCCGTGGATGCCCTCGGCCTCGCTGTGATCCTCGGCGTTCGCCCAGGAGGCGGGAACCTCGACCTTGACGTAGGCGGTAGCGCCGGCGTCGATGGCCTTGTAGTTCATATCGACAACGTCCTGACCCTTCTTGAGGTAGGAGTGCAGGGCGGCGTCCTTCATGTACTGGATGGCCTCGCTCTCGGGCATGACCTTCGCGAGGGAGAAGAAGGCGCTCTGAAGGATGGTGTTGGTGCGCTTGCCCATACCGATCTGCTTGGCCAGGTCGATGGCGTTGATCATGTAGAGCTGGATGTTGTTCTCGGCGATGTAGCGCTTGGAGGCGGCGTCGAGGTGGTGCTCAAGCTCTGCGAAATCCCACTGGCAGTTCACGAGGAACACGCCACCGGGCTTCACGTCACGCACGATGGGGAAGTGCTTGGTGATGTAGGAGGGAACGTGGCAGGCCACGAAGTCGGCCTTGTTGATGTAGTAGGGGCTCTTGATGGGCTTGTCGCCGAAGCGCAGATGGCTCACGGTGACGCCGCCGGTCTTCTTGGAGTCGTACTGGAAGTAGGCCTGGACGAACTTGTCGGTGTGGTCGCCGATGATCTTGATGGAGTTCTTGTTCGCGCCGACAGTGCCGTCGCCGCCGAGACCCCAGAACTTGCACTCGATGGTGCCCTCCGCCGCGGTGTTGGGCGCCTTCTCCTCGGGCAGGGACAGGCCGGTCACGTCGTCCACGATGCCGAGGGTGAACATGCGCTTCATCTCGCTCTTCTTCAGCTCGTTATACACGGCGAAGACGGAGGCGGGAGGCGTATCCTTGGAGCCGAGGCCGTAGCGGCCGCCGATGACCTGGATATCGGTCTTGCCGGCGTTGGCGAGAGCGGTCACGACATCGAGATAGAGGGGCTCGCCCTGCGCGCCGGGCTCCTTGGTGCGGTCAAGGACGGCGATCTTCTTGCAGGTGGCGGGGATGGCGGCCAGGAGCTTGTCCGGGCAGAAGGGGCGGAACAGGCGAACCTTCACGAGGCCGACCTTCTCGCCCTGGGCGGTCAGGTAGTCGATGACTTCCTCAGCCACGTCGCAGATGGAGCCCATCGCGACGATGACGCGCTCGGCGTCGGGCGCGCCGTAGTAGTTGAAGAGCTGGTAGTCGGTGCCGAGCTTGGCGTGGATCTTGCCCATGTACTCCTCAACGATGGCGGGCACCGCGTCGTAGTACTTGTTGCTGGCCTCGCGGTTCTGGAAGAAGATATCGCCGTTCTCGTGGGAGCCGCGCATGACGGGGTGCTCGGAGTTGAGCGCGCGGGCGCGGAAGGCGGCGACAGCGTCCATATCGACCATCTCGGCGAGGTCTTCGTAATCCCAGACCTGGATCTTCTGCAGCTCGTGGGAGGTGCGGAAGCCGTCAAAGAAGTTCAGGAACGGCACACGCCCCTTGATGGCGGCGAGGTGGGCGACGGGAGAGAGGTCCATGACCTCCTGGACGTTGGACTCGGCGAGCATGGCAAAGCCGGTCTGGCGGCAGGCCATGACGTCGCTGTGGTCACCGAAGATGTTCAGAGTGTGGCTCGCGAGGGTACGGGCGCTGACGTGGAAGACACCGGGCAGCAGCTCGCCGGCGATCTTGTACATGTTGGGGATCATCAGCAGCAGACCCTGGGAGGCGGTGTAGGTGGTGGTCAGGGCACCGGCGTTCAGGGAGCCGTGCACAGCACCGGCGGCACCGGACTCGGCCTGCATCTCCTGCACCTTGACGGTGGAGCCGAAGATGTTCTTGCGGCCCTGAGCGGCCCACTGGTCAACGTAGTCAGCCATCGGGCTGGACGGGGTGATGGGATAGATGGCGGCAACTTCTGTGAAGGCGTAGGATACGTGAGCGGCTGCGTTGTTGCCGTCCATCGTCTTGAAGTGTCTCATGGCAATCATCTCCATAAACATAGTATTGGGCTTAGCTCCGATCAACAAACCGGAGCGCGTTGCGACAGTTTGATTTTATCACCTTACGGCGGGATTGTAAACACTTTCGGGCGGAAAATTTTGAAATTTGCGAAAATGTGCCCCGGATGTGCGGAAATCGCCGGAACAAGCGCCGCGTCTGCGCCGTAGGGGAGGGGGGACGGAAATGAAAAGGGAAAAGGGAAAAGTGAAAAATTGAGGTGTCGCCTTTCTGATATAATGAATAATGAATAAGTAATAATGAATAATTGTTGTGTCGCCTGACGGCGACGGATTGAAAAGTAAAAGTGAAAAACGAAAAGTGAAAAATTGTGGTGTCGCCTCCGGCGACGGATTGAAATAGAGGCGGAATCTCACGGTATCGCCGTAGGGGAGGGGCTTGCCCCCTCCCGAGGATTCGCGGAAATCTCCCGTCGTTGCCGTAGGGGCGGCTAGCAGCCGCCCGCGCACGGAAATCGTGCCTTCTGTGCCTTCGCCCGGGCGAGGGCGCACAATCCCCGTCCCTCTCCCCGTCATTGCGAGACCAGTGCTCACACTGGTCGTGGCAATCCGCCCGCCGGAGGCACCTTACCGGCGCGGTAATCTCACCTCGCCGCGGGGAATACGGATTGCCACGCCAACGCTGCGGCGCTTACCTCGCAATGACGAGGGGGAG
Source organism: Candidatus Limivicinus sp. (assembly GCA_045546335.1). Classification (GTDB taxonomy): domain Bacteria; phylum Bacillota; class Clostridia; order Oscillospirales; family Oscillospiraceae; genus Limivicinus. Next base: position 2,881 of record JAZQCO010000117.1, read on the forward strand.
GCCGGTCGCGTCCTCGCCCCGGCGAGGGGGTACAACGTAGGTTTCCGCGCCGGGCGACCATAAAGGTCGCCCCTACGGCGATACCGGGAGATTTTCGCCTCTATTTCAATCCGTCGCCGGAGGCGACACCTCAATTTTTCACTTTTCCCTTTTCACTTTTCACTTGCAATAGCGATCTCCGCCGCCGGGAAAAATTGTGCTTGCCCTTTTCGGGAACTTCGTATATAATTGTATAATCCGGTTGTGCGCGTAGAGTGCGCTGGAAAGGAGTTATTCCTATGGTGAATATCACAAACGACCTGGGCAGCATTACCATCACCAACGAGGTCGTCTCGAATCTCGCGGGCGACGCCGCGACGAGCTGCTTCGGCATCAAGGGCATGGTCGGGCGCAGCGGCAGCGGCCCGTTACAGCTTCTGCGGCGCGAGTCCATGTCCAAGGGCGTGGAGATGCGCTACAACGAGGACGGGAGCGTCTCGCTCGATCTGCACATCGGGGTGGATCAGGGCATCAATATCTCTGCGGCCTGCCGCAGCATCATCAACGAGGTGCGCTACAAGCTGCAAAAGAACATCGGGGTGCCCGTGCGGCACGTTGACGTGTATGTAGACACGATTCTTGGATAAAGACAGAGGATTACTGCCATGAGAGACTATATCGACGCCGCCGCCTTCAAAGAGATGGTGCTCTGCGCAGACGCGGCGCTGCATGCCAACATGCAGACCATCAACGACCTGAACGTGTTCCCCGTGCCGGATGGCGACACCGGCACCAATATGGGGCTGACTATCAATAACGCCGCCGCAGAGCTGCGCAAGAAGGACTTCGCGACGGTCGCCGCGGCCGCCGACTGCGTGGCCGGCGCGATGCTGCGCGGCGCGCGCGGCAACTCCGGCGTCATCCTCTCGCTGCTCTTTCGCGGCATCTCCCGCCGCCTCAAGGGACTCGAGACCGCCGGTGCGGCGGAGTTTGCCGGGGCGATGAACGACGGCGTCGCCGCCGCCTACAAGGCGGTGATGAAGCCCGCCGAGGGCACGATCCTGACCGTCTCGCGCCTCGCCGCGGCCGCCGCCGCGCGCAGCGTGGAGAAGGGCGGCACCCTCGAGCAGAGCCTCGAGGCCGCCGTGAGCGCGGGCAGCGTCGCCCTCGAGGACACGATGGATCAAAACCCCGTGCTCAAGAAGGCCGGGGTCATCGATGCGGGCGGCAAGGGCTACATGGTCATTCTGACCGCCATGCTCGCCTCGCTGCGGGGCGAGATCCGTTCGGACGAGATGGGCAGCGCCGCAGCCGCCGTCAAGGAGGCCGCGTGGAGCGCCGGAGAGGTCGAGGTGCCGGAGAAGAACATCTTCGACACGGTCTACGTCGTGCGCAAGTCCAGCCCCGACGTCGATCTCACTCCCCTGCGCAGCTATCTTGACAGCATCGGCGACTCGCTGGTCATCAGCGACGACGACGAGATCTTCAAGGTGCACGTCCACACCGATATCCCCGGCGCGGCGCTGACCGAGAGCCAGAAGTACGGCGCGCTCGATATCGCCAAGATCGAGAATATGCGCTTGCAGGCGCTCGACCTGCTCGGCGGCCATCAGGCGAAGAGCACGGACGATCTCGCCGAGATCGAGGAGGAGCTCGAGAAGCTCGAGGAGGGCATGGATCAGCCCGCCCCCGCTGCGGAGGAGACGGTCGCCGCGCCAGAGAAGGAGTACGGCGTGGTCGCAGTCTGCGCCGGGGCCGGGATGGAGGCGCTCTTCCGCGATCTCGGCGCGGACGGCGTCGTCACCGGCGGCCAGACCATGAACCCCTCGACCGACGACATCCTGCGCGAGGTCAACCGCACCCCGGCCTCGACGGTGTTCGTCTTCCCCAACAACAAGAACATCATCATGGCGGCGGAGCAGTGTATCCCGCTCACGGAAAAGCATGTGATCGTCATGCCGTCCAAGACCGTGCCGCAGGGCGTCTCGGCGCTGCTGAACTTCTCCCCCGATCTGGAGGAGGCGGAGCTCGTCGGCGCGATGGGCGAGGCGATGGGGCGCGTCCATACCGCAATGGTTACATACGCCGCGCGCGATTCCGACTTCGACGGGCACGAGATCCACGCCGGGGAGTACCTCGGCCTGCTCGACGGCGCGCTGGTGGGCAGCTATAAGCGCCTCGGCAAGTTCTTCGACGATCTGGGCGCGGCCTGTGAGGGCTTTGAGCACGATTTCGTCACCGTCTACTATGGCGCGGACGTGGACGAGGCGGACGGCCAGCACGCGGGTGAGCTGCTGAGCCAGGGCTTCCCTGAGGCGGAGGTCAGCGTCGTGAGCGGCGGCCAGCCGGTGTACTATTTTATGATTTCTATTGAGTGAGGCAATCCGGGGAATCCGAGAGGGTTCCCCGGATTTGCTGTGCCTCCCCCTTTCAGGGGAGCCGGGAATGATCCGTCCGCGCAGCGGACACCGCAATTTTTCACGTTTCACTCTTTGTTTTTTGGTATTTTGTATTGACTTTCCACCTCCCTGGTGATAATATATTGCAGTACGCGCCCACGCTCTCAGCCCTGGGGTCATGCCGCCGCTGCGGTAGCCTTTCCGCCCATGGCCGGGACGAGGGGTTTTTAGGGAACCGCTGCATTGCTCAGCGCTTCCTTAGCAAATAATGAAAGGAGACCTTCCCATGATCACGAAGGAAAAGAAGACCCGCGTTATCGGCGAGAACGCCACCCATGAGGGCGACACCGGTTCCCCCGAGGTTCAGATCGCCATTTTGTCCGAGCGTATCCGCGAGCTGACCGAGCACCTCAAGCAGCACCCCAATGACGACCACAGCCGTCTCGGTATGTACAAGATGGTCGGTAAGCGCCGCCGTCTGCTCGACTACCTGGCCAAGAAGGACATCGAGCGTTACCGCGCTATCATCGCGAAGCTGGGCATCCGCAAGTAATCCCGGCTTTTCTGAAGGGTATGAAGGTTTTTGTTCGGGGACAAGTGAATACTGTCCCCGAACTTTTTTAATGGTGTCGCCTGACGGCGGCGAACTATACTCCGTCCGCGAAGCGGACACATCAAGTTTTCGATTATCACTTTTCGTTTTTCGCTTCCACCGTATTTTGACTATACAAGGAGAATCCGCATGATTATCACCAACAAGCAGTTCCCCAACTACCGCAAGTTCGAGATGATGTACGAAGGCCGCCCCCTCTCCATGGAGGTCGGCAAGATGGCGGAGCTGTGCAATTCCGCCGTGCTCGTCAAGTACGGCGAGACCACCGTGCTCGTCACCTGCACCGCCTCCGCCCGCCCGAAGGACGGCATCGACTACTTCCCTCTCGCCGTGGACTTCAACGAGAAGCTCTACGCCGTCGGCCGCATCCCCGGCAGCTTCATGCGCCGTGGGGGCAAGCCCCGCCTGCCCGCCGTGCTGGCCTCCCGCCTGATCGACGGCCCGACGCGCCCGCTCTTCCCGAGCGACCTGCGCAACGACGACGTCACCGCCTGCGAAGTGCTCTCCGTCGACCGCGACTGCAGCCCGGAGATCACCGCCATGATCGGCGCCTCCGCCGCCGTCAGCATCTCCGACGTGCCCTTCAACGGCCCCATCGCCGGCATCGTGCTCGGCTGGGACGGCGAGAA